>CAJQOG010000116.1 GCA_905479875.1 uncultured Gammaproteobacteria bacterium | reverse complement strand
CTCTATAATCACACCAACCCAACATAAACAAACTAGATCCCAGATAAGTACTTCGAACTTTCTAGGATTTAGAACTGAGGTTTTTTGGTTTTTTAAAAGAGTGTGGTGTGTCTAACAATAATTCAATACTTCAGAAAAATGCTTTATTTTGTTAACAGGTGGAAACTTTGAATGTACATCCATTGGGTCATATAAAACAGCCTTCATTCCAGCTGCAATAGCGGCCTCAATTCCCACTAAACTGTCTTCTAAGACAAGACATTCGATAGGTTTAAACCCCATTGTTTTTGCAGCATGCAAGAACAAGACTGAATCATGATTCCAAGCCTTTATCTCATAAGCACTAAAAATATTTGCGCTAAAAAAAGTCTTAAATCAGTCGTTGATAAAGCTAGTTTCATTTATTCAATATGGCGATTTGATGCAGCGCACATCGCTAAATCTAATTTAGTTAAAGTGTCTATGACGCCTTCACAGCCCACCAATTGATGGTATTCATCTACGAATTCGTCATTTAAAGTAACAAAGTGCTCAACCGCGAGGTTGTAAGGATGTAAGTTCTTACTCGACTAAAAGCAATTTTTTTGATTTTAGAGAAATATTAACTTGTTGTATACGAGCAACTTAAAGATAGGAGAGTCTTAAGTTAAATTGGTAAACCAATTTTTTTAATTCTAAGAATTAGGTTGTAAAATAATTATTATTTGAAAATAAGAGTTACCGTTAATAAATTTAAATTGCTAGTTATTTCAATGTCTTATAAGACATTTGAATTAAAGCCAAATAAACTTAAGTATCATGTGAATTACGTAAATTTGAATTTTAAAACTAATTGAAATTTTTGCAATGCTTATGTATACCTTATAGGAGCTCTTTTACCTTGCTTGATGTGCTTGTGCGCAAATTTATATTCTTAATTTCATATTTAACAGATTAAGGCTTTTATTCATGTTTTATTTAACAAATATTTATATTTGTGTCTGTACCTTTAAAAATGCCAATACCGAATAATTGGTACTACCAGTATCCCACAGCTAATGTCTTTATAGGTCTTGTCGGGATTGTTGTAAATGGTATACATTTGACTTAGGACAAAAATTTTTCCTTTGGAGGGTTATATACATTATGCAGTCATATACTAAAAAAACAGACTCAATCAATTTAAGTTTACGTGCCAAGTTATGGGTGGCAAGCAGTGCAGCCATTACTTCGCTTTTATGTTCATCAGTTGTGATTGCACAAGATGAACCAATAGAAGAAGTAGTTGTTACAGGTATTAGAGCATCGTTAGCCAATGCTCTAGACCAAAAGCAAAAAGCAGATAACCTAATCGAAGTCATTCAGGCGGTAGATATTGGTAAGCTTCCTGATCAAAATCTTGCTGAGGTTCTTGAGAACGTAACTGGTATCCAGATTACTAGGTCGGCTGGTGTAGGTACGGGTGTTCAAATTCGTGGAACTGATGATAACCGTGTCGAAGTTAATGGTGTAGCTACCGTTGGAGCTGGTAATTCGCGTGGCGGTATAAGTTTTGAAGATATTGACGCTTCTATTATCTCTGCAGTTGAAGTTACTAAAGCTCCCGAAGCTAAGACTACCGAAGGTTCAGTGGGTGGTACTATTAACCTAAGAACTATTCGTCCACTTGAACTAAAAGATACTCTAGCCTCTATTAGCATTCAAGGAGAAGATAGTAGTTTAACGACTGATGGAATTACGCCAAGAGTTTCCGGAGCTTTCGGTAAAAATTGGGAAACCGCTAATGGTGGAGAATTTGGTGTTGTTCTAAGCGGTAGTTATACCGAGTCAGATGTGAGTGCTTTCCGTCCTCGCCTTGATCGCGATAACCCGACTACATGCTCCAATGGTTCAACTACTTGTCCGACTGGGGCAACTCACTTTTTGGGGGTTCAGTTTTTAAATCAAGTTCAGATCAACCAAGAATATGAAACAAAAAACTTAGCTGCTTCGTTTGAGTATGCACCGAATGATAGTGTCAAATTTTATCTTGATTCAATCACTAACGATCAAGAACGTAGACAAGAAAGTTCTAGAGCGCAAGTATCTAACGTTAGTAGAGTTAATGGTCGTTCAGATGGTGCCGATGGTATATGGGCAAATTTTGAAACCTTTGATACTTTCAATTTAGGAACAGTAGCAGGTGAAAACGGTTCTCAAAACCTCGGAAGTATCTTAGCAGTAACTTCAGGAACTTTTACTCCACAACAAACAACTGATGCGGTCAGCGACCGTGGAGCTCCATTTCTACGTGGCTCTATGGATTCTGGTTCGCGCTTGACAGATAGTCATATTCTTAGATTTGGTAGTGAGTTCGAAAAAGGTGCTTTAACAGGTAGCGCTGAATACTCTAAGGTAACTTCTGAGACTACTAATCCTAATTTGTCACTTACACTTAACTTTATCAACCCCAATTCAGACAGATTTGGTAATCGAGATGAAAATGGTACTCCGATTAGATTTGATTTACGCAATGGCATAGCCTTCGGTATTAATTTTGATGATCCGTTTGCTCCAACCGTTGATGATCTGCTTAATCCAGCAAACTATGTTATGGATAATGGTGGTACTTACAGTAACAACTTTAGAGATAATGAGGAAGACACATTCCGTACAGACTTTTCTTATGACCTAGACAGTAATTTCTTGACCTCGTTTGATTTTGGGTTCCGTCATAATAATCGTACAAGTCTTAGAGATGATAGAAGAGCTAGTGCCGGCGGTACAAGTAGTTTTGACCAGAGTTTAAATGGTGCTGCCATTGCGGGTCTTCTAACACCAATCCCAGGTAACTTTGGAGATGGTACTGGAAGTAGTTTATTTATAAATAACCTATTACATTTCAATCCAGAGCTTGCAGTTAACGCAGAGCAGACAGTAGCCACAATTAATGCGGCAATTGCTTCAAGCGGAATTACGCAAAATCCAATAAGCACAGAATTAGTCTCTCAGGAAAGTGCATTCTTTGATGTTGAAGAAAAGACTAATGCTTTTTATGCTCAAGCCAACTTTGAACGAGGCATTTACCGCGGTAATTTTGGTGTACGTTATGTCAATACAGACTTTAGTTCATTCAGTAATAGCGTTGACGTTGTTACCGGTGATTTGACACCTGTTAATGCTGAAAGCTCATATACTTTCTTGTTACCACGAATTAATCTCGTGGCAAATGTAAGAGATGATGTTGTTATCCGTGGAGCTTATTCTCAAGATATTAATCGTCCAGATTTTCAGTTCTTAACTGCGGCACGTACATTCCCTGCTAGAGGTGGAGTAAATGATGTTTCTAGAGTGGGTAACCCTGATTTGAAACCGGAAGAGGTTGAGTCTTTTGATTTGTCCGCTGAATGGTATTTCGCTCCAGGAAGTGTTCTTAGTGCAGGTTATTTCCATAAAACACGTAGTAGCTTATTTGGTGATCTTATTACGCAACCAGGTGGTGCAGGTGATGTAGGTGTAGCAGCAGGCGAAGGACGTGATACAACAGGCCCTGTTTGTGAAGCTGGTGGTGTATACAGCTCTAATACTGACGCAGGTATTTTTGGTTCTGGTAGAGGAGTTTGTGTTGGTGATGCTACTAGATTTAATGCTTCTGGTGAAACCACTCAATCCGGTATTGAGCTAGCATTCCAGTATGGTCTTGAAGAATTTGAAGATAGATTGGGTTGGGCATCTGGCTTTGGTGTAATTGCTAACTACACACGCCAAAAAGAAGATACTAATACTGGTTTCATTAATATTGGTGAGACTCGTGCTCAAAATATTTTTGAACTTCAGGGCTTTGATCGTGTTACTAATCCAGTAAGTCGTGAAGCAGCAAGCTTGTTGAATTTGTCTGAAGACGCTTATAACTTCACGCTGTTTTATGAGAAGTATGGTATTTCAGCAAGAGCACGTTACACATGGCGTAGCGCGTTCAAAACTGATGACTTACCGGGTACAAGTAATGTATTTGATCCGCTTGGCTTTAGAGGTGTTCAAGAAGCTAGAGGGCAGCTTAATGCTAGTGCAAGTTACGATTTCAATGACAATCTTACATTTAGTGTAGATGCCGTTAATCTAACTGAGTCTGATGCTGATATTTCATGTATCAATGAAGGTGCGTTGTTATGTTACCAAGGTATCACTGATCGTCGCATACTTTTTGGTGCTAGCTATAAATTCTAAAAATAATAGAAATATATAGAACTGATATGCCATCTTTGATGGCATATCAGTTCACTTTAAAGCCCCAGCTTTTGCTGGGGCTTTTTTTAGCCTGTTACTATGGTGGTAAGAAATTGATTCGACTTATGCATTGAACTATTGATAATCGTTTGGAGCCGAGTCGGTATCTGGGCTACACCAGTGTTTATAAGTGTCCATTTATTACAATTTATTTAGAGAATACCAGCAACGTTTTCTAAATAAAGTAGACCAATTGAGAGTTATGTAATTGGTTTCACTTATGAGATAAATTCTGTGTTACAAAAAATTCATGAATATCGTCTAAGCTTATAAATATTCTATTCGCTATGGAAAGGTCTTTATCAGCACCTGTATGATCCAAAGCATAAACCGTCATCTCTGCAGCTATAGCAGCCTTAACGCCAGAAACGCTATCTTCAATAACAATACAATCTTGTGGCTTAGCTTCAAAGTGTTTTGCTGCTGCTAAGAAAAGACCTGGTTCAGGTTTCCAGCATTTAACTTCGTAAGCACTAAATATTTTACCAACGAAGTGTTGATATAAATTAGTAGTTTGTAAGTTTTCTTTAGTTTTATTTAAAGGCCCATTAGAGGCAACACAAAATGGCACTCTTAACGACTTGATAAGTTTAATAGCTCCTTCAAGTGGCTTAACTTTTGCCTTGAAAACTTCTGCCATACGCTGTCTTACATCGGTTTCAAATATTTTGGCTAATACAATACCAGTTTCATTTTCCAAAATATCTATATAGGTTTTAAATTTCATTCCCTTGAAACGCCTGATTAATTCTTCACTAGTAATTTGATGGCCATAAATGGAAAGCATTTCAGCTGTTACAGCATTAGCTAATTCTTCGCTATCAACTAAAACGCCATCACAATCAAATATTATTAACTTTGCAGACAAAATATTTTAACCCTTTAAGCTGGGCTGATTAAAGATGCGATTGTCTGCCAAACACCTTTGACCGCAATTGCCGATGTGAAAATAGAGAAAACAAAAATCGCAACAAGAACGGCATTGGCAACTACATTATTTTTATGTTCTTGCATTAAATCTTTTCGGTTACCGAGGTAAAAAATACACGCAACGGTAATTGGCAAGATAACCGCATTGAAGGCTTGAGAAAAAATCATCACAAACACAGGTCTAGCATCGAAAATAGGAACAACTAAACCTAGCAAGGAAATAAAGAATACAAATACGCGAAATTTAGGAAGCGTCATGTCACGTTTGCTGCCAGTGTAGTCACATATCAGCCAAGGCAACATCAGCACATTAGGAATCTGAGAAGAAACGCCAGCGGCAATCAACCCAAAGGCAAATATCGAAACAGCTAGAGGTCCAGCAAGTGGCTCTAACAATGTAATCATTTGCGAGGCCTTGGTAAGTGTCACTCCTTGAGTATGTAAGGTGCCAGCTGCTGCAGCCATAATTGCTGCGCTGATGACAAACATCAACGACACAGAAAAAATCGCATCATTGCGTTGTGTTTTGTAATCCTTAAGTGTCCATCCTGCTTCCTTGACCAAGGTGGTGCGAATAATAAATAAGCCAGAAAAGACTGTTGTACCAATCATTGAAGCAATCACCAGAGAGGGAACTTTGCCTGAATCGGATGACACCTCAGGGATGCTAGGTATCAATCCTTTGATGATATCTATTGGAGGAGGCATCATGATAAAGAAATTAATTAGAAAACAGGCCGACATAATGGCAACAACTACAGCCATGGCGCGTTCAAAAAATTGTGTTTTGCCATTCCAGAAAATGAAGTAAACCAGAGTAACAAAAAAAGCGGCAAAATAGATTGGTGAAATACCACCATCGACAAATGATTTCGACAACTCATAACAGATATCTGCAACGATACCCATTACACCCATCACGCTGCCACAAACCCCAAAAGTTAAAGCCACAATAAAAAATATGCCTACTGCTGGATGGATATGTTTTCTAAAGGCTTGAAGTGCCGTC
>CAJQOG010000115.1 GCA_905479875.1 uncultured Gammaproteobacteria bacterium | reverse complement strand
GGGATGATTTCAATTTTATATTTAACATCATCAGCAATAAAAGGTCCCATGCCGCAGCCAGGGGCGGTTAGTGTCATGGTGACATGTGCGATGCGATTATCATCACCATCTTTAGTCATATGGCATGTATATATAAGGCCTAGATCTACAATATTTACTGGAATTTCAGGGTCAAATACAGTACGCATTTGCGACCAAACTAAAGCTTCGACGTCTTGATCAGAGGCATTTTCAGGGAGTGTTGGAGGAGGAATGACTTCTTTACCTAATGCATCGGCATCTGTTCCTGCTATGCGAAACAAGGTCCCATCAATATAGACGGTATAGCTTCCGCCCATACTTTGAGTGATGTTTACACTAGTACCTTCGGGTAAGTTAACTATATTGCCTACCGGAACCATAGCCGCGTTTACGTCACGTAATAAATCAACTGGTTCGCCTTGTAATGGATGCATCATAGTCTTAATTCACTTTTTAATTTATTCTGTTGTAACAGATTTTTGGTTTGCTAAAGCGGCTTCTAATGTATGCCAACATAGCGTGGCACATTTAACTCGCATCGGAAAATTTTTAACATTGGCTAAAACACCCAGTTTGCCAAAGTGCATAAGGTCTATTTCAGAGTCCTTTTTAGTTAAGGCATCGTGTACAGACTCAAAGAGGTCTTTTTCTTGAGATAAAGTTTTCCCCTTAAGGTGCTCTGTCATTAACGACGCAGAAGCAACTGAAATGGCACAGCCATCACCTTGAAATGTCACGTCTTGAATTACATCATCTTCTACATGTACATATACAGTGACTTTGTCACCACATAGGGGATTGTGTCCTTCTGCGTGTGAACAAGGTGGTGGTAATTCTTTAAAGTTACGTGGATTTCGATTGTGGTCCACAATAACCTGTTGATAGAGTTCTCTTAAATCCATAATTTAATTCTTTAAAATAACATGTCTTTAGTTTTTTCTAAAGCTACAAATAATGCGTCTACTTCAGAAAAAGTATTATAAAAAGCAAAAGATGCACGTGCAGTTGCAGGTACATTGAAAAAATTCATCACAGGCATTGCACAATGATGGCCCGTGCGAATAGCTACACCTTCAAAATCAACAATGGTTCCAATATCGTGTGGATGAACGCCATCGATTGTGAACGAAAGCACACCGGATTTATGTTCGGCTTGCCCAATAATATTTAAACCATCAAAGGCCAAGGCTTTTTCAGTAGCGTAATTTAAAAGTTCAGTTTCATAGGCCTGAATATTATGTATACCAATATTTTGAATGTAATCAACGGCAGCACCTAAACCAATAACACCTGCAATATTGGGTGTGCCAGCTTCAAATTTATAAGGCAAGTCGTTATATTCACTATGCGTATATGAAACGGTACGAATCATATCGCCACCACCTTGATATGGGGGGAGTTTTTCTAACCAGGCTTCTTTGCCATAGAGAACGCCAACACCAGTAGGTCCAAACATTTTATGACCGGTAAATATGAAAAAATCGGCGTCTAATGCTTGCATGTCTACAGCAGTATGAGGCAAGGCTTGAGAGCCATCAATAGCAACAGGAATATTCTGAGTGTGAGCAATATTAATAATGTCTTCGATTGGATTAACTGTACCCAATGCGTTTGAGGTATGTACAACGCTAATGAGTTTTGTTTTGTCAGAAATTAGCTCAGGAAGCAGTGCTAAATCCAGTTCACCTTTTTTGGTAATTGGTAATATTTTTAAAATTGCATTTTTACGCTGGCAGAGTAATTGCCAAGGTACTAAATTAGAGTGATGCTCCATGCCTGAAACAATTATCTCATCACCTGCAGAAATTGCATGTTCGCCAAAAGAATACGCAAGAAGATTTAAAGCTTCTGTTGCACCTTTAGTAAAAATGATTTCTTTTGTAGATTTAGCGTTAATATATTTTGCAATTTTTTCACGCGAGCCTTCATATAGGTCTGTAGCGCGACCACTTAGTGTATGTACACCGCGATGTACATTTGAATTGTGGTTTGAATAGTAATTACTAATAGCATCGATAACTTGTTGAGGTTTCTGTGCCGTTGCTGCATTATCTAAATAAGCTAAAGGTTTGCCATGTACTTCTTGGTGTAGCGCTGGGAAGTCTTTACGATAACGCTCAACATCAAAAAATGTTTCTAAGTTATGTGCAGACTTGCTCATGATTCAAACCCTAATCGAACATCAAGCCACTCTTCGAATACGCTTGGTACAAGACCATAGTATGTTGAACGTGAGAAAGCTGAGACCAATACTTTTTCAGCCGCATCTTTGTCTAAGCCACGTGAGCGTAAATAAAAGAGTGATTCTTCATTTAGTTGACCTACTGTTGCTCCATGAGCACATTTTACGTCGTCGGCATAAATTTCTAATTCAGGCTTAGTATTGATTTCTGCGAATTTGGAAAGAAGCAGATTGTTATTTTGCAAATCGGCATTTACTTGTTGAGCATCAACTTCAACATAAATTTTTCCATTAAATATACCGCGACTCTTGTCATCTAATACGGCTTTTACACCCATTGTTGATTGGGTGTGGTCAATATGATGGTAAACGTCTAAATGTGTATCGAGTATTTGCTTTTCAGTGCCATGAAGTAAATTGTTATGAATAAATTCAGCTCCTTTACCTAAAACATCAATAACAACATCATGACGGCTCAACTGTGCACCAATTTCTAATTGCGTGAACTTGAAAACGGAATCAGCACCTAAATGAGCATGTGTTTTTGCCAATTGGAAAGTTTTGTCTCCAAGGTCTTGAATATTGATAATGGTAATTTGACTATTAGCACCAGCATTAAGAGTTGTTACAGGAATCAGGGTTGAGTTCAAATCATTATCAGAAGTATGTAGTACTAAAATTTTTGCTGAAGTGTTTTTAGCTGTTTCAATTTCTAAGCGATTAGCTAATAAACTAGAAGTAATAGTGTGATGAAAATGCAACACAACTAACTTTTCAATATCTTTGCTAATGGATAGCTTTAAAGTTTGTTGTGCAAATGCGATATTAGTATTGTCTATGAAACTATCGTCATGCTTGAGTGGGTTTAGAGTAGAGACTTTATTAGAAGAGCTTAATTCCAAACCACTTATTGAAAGCTCGCCATGCAATTGCCCATTAAGGACCGTCACTTTTTCAGCGTCCAAATTTGTAAGAGCAGGATGTTGAGGTAGCTCGCCAGTTGAACTTTCAACTAATTTAAGGTGATTGCTAATCGCTTTACGCAAAACAGTGTAACGCCAGCGCTCCGTTCGTAGTGTTGGTACACCTTGTTCAAGTAAGCTGGAAAAAGCGGATTTCTGCTGATCAGTCGGTTTAGTAATAGTGTTAAATAAATCACTTAACACTAAGTTAGCACCGGTTTTTATCACAGCCAAGTTATTAGGAGATGTTGTCATAATATGTAATCAATAATTTTTAGATTAAGCTGCTTCAGCGTCTAGTAACCAGTCGTAACCTTTAGCCTCTAATTCAAGAGCTAAAGTATGATCGCCGCTTTTTACGATTTTGCCATTCATTAATACGTGCACAAAGTCAGGCTTAATATAATCAAGTAGTCGTTGGTAATGAGTAACCATTAAGATGCCACGTTCATCAGAACGCATGGCATTAACACCCTTAGACACAACTTTTAAGGCATCAATATCTAAACCTGAATCGGTTTCATCCAGTACTGCAAGTTTTGGTTCTAGCATGAGCATTTGAAGAATCTCATTGCGTTTTTTCTCACCGCCAGAGAAACCTTCATTAACACCACGGTGCAAGAATTTTTCATCCATTTCCATGAACTTAATCTTTTCTCTAACTAAGCTTAAGAAATCATAAGCATCAAACTCATCTAAACCACGGTGTTTACGCACAGCATTAACTGCTGCTTTTAGTAGATATACATTATTAACGCCTGGAATTTCTTGCGGGTATTGAAAGGCAAGAAACAAGCCTTCACGTGCACGTTCTTCAATTTCTAATTCAAACAAATCTTTACCGTTAAAAGTAACAGTGCCATCAGTAATTTCATATTCAGAGCGACCAGCCAGTACGCTAGCTAAGGTACTTTTACCAGAACCATTCGGCCCCATTATGGCGTGTACCTCTCCGGCTTTAATCTCTAGATCAATGCCGTTAAGGATTTTATTATTATCGATAGAGGCGTGTAAATTTTTAATGTCTAACATGTGTTTTATCCAAAAATATTTAATTCAATTATTCGATTTATAGCATAAGGTTAATTTGCTTGATAAAAAATTAACCTACAGCTCCTTCAAGACTCACGGCGAGTAAGGCTTGCGCTTCTACAGCAAATTCCATTGGTAATTCTTGGAATACTGATTTACAAAAACCATTCACAATCATATTCACCGCATCTTCTTCACTTATTCCACGTTGACGACAATAAAACAGTTGATCGTCAGAAACTTTTGAAGTGGTAGCTTCGTGTTCAATTTTTGCTGTTGGGTTTTTTGCTTCTATGTATGGGAAGGTATGTGCGCCACAAGTGCTACCCATAAGTAAAGAATCACATTGGCTATAATTTCTTGCATTTTCAGCACTGGGTAGAATTTTTACTAAGCCACGATAAGAACTGTTTGATTTACCGGCCGAAATACCTTTAGCAATGATGGTGCTTTTTGTATTTTTACCAATGTGTATCATTTTGGTGCCAGTATCAGCTTGCTGATAATTATTAGTTACGGCTACTGAGTAAAACTCACCAACTGAATAGTCACCTTTTAATAAACAACTAGGGTACTTCCAAGTAATAGCCGATCCTGTTTCTACTTGTGTCCAAGAGATTTTAGATCGATCACCACGGCAATCGCCGCGTTTGGTTACGAAATTATAAATACCACCAAGGCCGTTTTCATCGCCTGGATACCAGTTTTGTACGGTTGAATATTTAATTTCTGCATCTTTTTGTGCAATTAATTCAACCACTGCAGCGTGGAGTTGGTTCTCGTCACGCATTGGTGCTGTACAACCCTCCAAATAACTTACGTGACTGCCTTCTTCAGCAATTATCAAAGTTCGTTCGAATTGGCCTGTGTTTGCAGCATTAATACGGAAGTAGGTAGATAACTCCATTGGGCAGCGTACGCCTTTAGGGATATATACAAAAGAGCCATCGGTAAATACCGCACTGTTAAGCGCTGCAAAAAAATTGTCTTCAATTGGAACTACGGTGCCTAAATACTCTTCGATTAGTTCAGGATAGTTCTGTGCCGCCTCTGAAAATGAACCAAAGATAACTCCTGCTTTATGCAGCGTGTCTTTGAATGTGGTGGCAACCGAAACACTATCAAATACAGCATCTACTGCAACTCCAGCCAAACGTGCTCTCTCGTGTAGTGGTATGCCTAACTTGTCGTAGGTCTCTAGTAACTTAGGATCAACTTCATCTAAACTTTTTGGAGCATTCTCATCAATCTTTGGTGCTGAGTAATAAGAAATAGCTTGATAATCGATGGGCTCGATTTTCAATTTCGCCCAATCAGGTTTTGGAAGCGTTTTCCAATGAGCAAAAGCTTTGAGTCGAAAGTTTAGTAAAAACTCAGGCTCATTTTTTATACGTGAAATATGGCGCACCACATCTTCATCCAAGCCCGGAGGTAAAGTATCTGATTCAATATCAGTTACAAAGCCGTGTTTGTATTTATTGGCAATTTGATCTTCTATGGCTTTCATTGCACATTCTCAACTGGTGAATTATTTGAAATATTTTGAGTGTCATTAAACGCCGAAAGGGCAGCGTGTAAGTCGATGTTCATTTTGTGTTGTATTGGCTTGCTCAAATCAGCGAGACTCAGTTCACTTAAGGCACGGCGAATAGCTAAATTAATAATTTGCCATTTGCTTTGCATTTGGCAAGCTGATGCGATTTCACAGTCGTTGTGATCAGTGCTGCATTCGGTGAGAGCAACAGGGCCTTCCATTGCGCGAATAATTTCTAGAGCACTAATAGTTGAGGGGTTTCTCGCCAGTTGATAGCCGCCGTGAGCACCACGTTGGGATGTAAGGATCTCGCCCTTAGTCAGGAGTTTGAGAATCTTGCTAACAGTAGCAGTGGTCAAACTTGTTTTTTGAGACAATTCAGCAGCGCTGAATTGCGTATCAGCGTCTTTTGCCATTGTGCCTAAGACAAGCGTCCCGTAATCAGTTAACTTACTGATTTTTAACATATTTAACACCAAATAGAAGGATGATTAGAAGCGTGGTTCAAGAAATTATACGTTAAAGTGTACCAATTCGGTCCTATATTAACGCATTACAGTAAATACTGCATAAAAATAGTGAAAATTCTTGCTACAACTCTGACCAAAGTTAGTTACATATGACAGCGTTGTCTTTTTATCGTGAAATTTTATGAAAGTTTTTATTGCTTTGTGTAGTCGATATCTTTTGTTAACATGCGCGTCTTCCAACCTATTACATAAGGTATTCAGTCGGTGATTTTGAGTGAAAAACTGCAATTAATCATCATCAAATACTTCAACACTTATCTATTTGGGGATAAATAATGAGTAACTTGCAAGACTTACAAAAAATCGCTCAGGCAATGGTTGCACCTGGTAAGGGCATATTAGCTGCTGACGAAAG
>CAJQOG010000114.1 GCA_905479875.1 uncultured Gammaproteobacteria bacterium | reverse complement strand
AAAAAAAACCGCTGAAGAAATCTTCAGCGGTCTGCTCTAATAAAATTTATCTGGGAGGAGTTAGTTTAAGCAGAGCATAATCGTCATATTTTTATTATTAAAATCGATGTTTAGAATGAGCGACTAATTGATAGAACAACACGCCCATCTGCTTCAGATAAATCATCAATATCAGTATCATAGTAAGATAAGCCGTAATCTAAACCTTTGAAGGTTCCGCTTAGTCCAATTGAATAATCAGTGTAATCACCGCCACCATCAAAAGAATAGTTACCGATGTGGAAGCCTAAACCTAAGCCAGAAGATAATTCATAGTCATATCCTGCCTCAATGTATGTGTTTTTATTGTCAACGTCGTAAGATAATTTACCACTAACGCCGTTGTAGCTTACTGCTGCATAAAGTTCATTAAAATCTACATCAGCTGCGTCATCAAAATACAAGTATTGAATAAAGCCGAAGTCTAGACCAACGCCATTGCTAAGTTCAGTTGCCCATCCACCATATAAATCAACTTCAATATTTTCTACGCCACCGAAATCAACGTTTGAAGCCCAAGTGCCCACATAAAAATTTTCGCTAGGAGTCCAGTCAAAACCACCTGAAATAGCTGGATTTTCTGAGGTTTGTGAAACGCCACGCCACACGTAATCAGTTGCTAGTGATACATTTGCCGAGACAGGCTCATCTGCATATACGCTTGTGAATGAAGCGCCAAGTAATAAAGTACTGGCAATTAAAGTTAAAGGCTTAAGTATTTTTAGTTTCATAGGTAATAATCCAATATTGAATTTGTTAATAAGATTACTAGATGTAATGCAAACACCGTGCCAACTTTAGGGTTTAATTCTAAAACACATAAATAGCACTAGATTTCAATGTGAAGGAGTCAATGACTAGCAAATAAAGCACTATTTGAAGTGTATTCGCTTAGCTGAAGTGCGAGATTGTCTTAAGATGCAACAGAATGGTGCAGCGAAAGGTTTTATTGTGTGCGAATCACTAATACGTCAATTGAACCATCGCGTAAGCGTTGGCGCGTAGCGTTAAGCTCAACTAGGTCAATGTATGGGCCTATGCGTACTCGGTACCAGTTACGTTTATCAATACTGACTTTTTGAATGGCCGATTCTAAACCTAATAAAGCAAGCTCTGCTTTTCTACGGTCAGCATCAGTAAATTCTTGGAACGAACCTGCCTGTATTACATAGGAACCTTCTTTTTCGATTTTCTCTAAAGGTTCTTTACTAATATTTTTATCAACTTCAACTTCTAAGGCTTCTTGTGGAATAATAATTTCGTCTTTAGGTAAGCGCTCATAAAAAGTAAAGCGGGGATCTCTTTTAAGCTCGAATTCTTGTTCAACTTCTTTGGGCTTTATAATTTCTTCTGGAAGCTTTTCTACATCGCTCGTTGCATTATCGGCAAGTTGCGAATAAGGAGTCAGATCTCGAGGCTCTTGAGGTGTTTGTTTATTGAAAAAAACATCCTTTAACCAGAGAATTGCAAAGGTCACGGCAATACCCGCTAAAAATACTACCCAACGTGGAACACCCGAGCTTTTTGTAGTTGTACTGCTCGCCTTACTGCTGATTTTTTTACGCGGTGTTTTTTTAGCAGGTTTGCGTTTAGTAGGTGTTGAATTTTTATAGTCTCTGGCCATTTCGAATTTTACATTTGTTCCGGTGCTGAAATGCCAATGATGGCAAAACCATTTTGTAAAACCTGTTGAGCCGCCTTGAGTAAATACAAACGAGCATTACGTAAATTATCGTCTTCAACAATAACTTTATCGGAATTATAAAAACTGTGAAATTCTGCTGATAAGTCACGAAGATACTGCACTAAGGTGTGCGGCGCACGATTAGCGGCTGACAACTCAATTATTTCTGGATAACGACTCATAAAGGATATAAGTTTATAGCCTGAATCACTATTAACAAGACTTAAATTTGATGCGCCAATGTATTGATCGTACGCATAGCCTTTTTCAGTTAATGTTTTAAACACACGACAAATTCGAGCATGTGCATATTGTAAATAATACACGGGGTTTTCGTTATCGCGTTTTTTAGCTAATTCTAAATCGAAATCTAAATGTTGTTCATTAGAACGCATTACATAGAAAAGACGTGCAGCGTCATTCCCAACTTCCTTGCGTAACTCTCTTAAGGTCACAAATGAACCAGAGCGAGTGGACATCTGAACTTTCTCTTTGCCACGATATAAATTAGCAAACTGCATTAAGCGTACTTCTAAGCTTTCACCAGATTTACCCATGGCTTCTAATACTCCACGCAATCTAGCTTGATATCCATGATGATCAGAACCGAGAATATCTAAAAGTAAATTGTTTCCTCGTTCAAGTTTATTTAAGTGGTAAGCAATATCAGAAGCGAAATAAGTAGTCACTCCATTTGCACGTACAACCACACGATCTTTATCATCGTTGTAATCTGTAGCTTTGAACCACTTTGCGCCATCTTTCTCATAAATAGTGCCATTGGCTTCAAGTACATCAATAGCATGCTGTATTAGGCCTTCGTCCATGAGCTTTCGTTCTGAAAACCATTCATCATGTTCAACACCAAATTCTTCAAGGTCGTTTTTGATGTCGTCCAATATTGATTTTGTAGCTGAGTCCTGGAAAAACCTAAAGCCATCTTCACCTATCAACTCTTTGCAACGTATTGCCATCGCATCAATGTATTCATCTTTATTGCCACCTTGTGGCTCATCATCAGGAAGGTTGCGAAGTAATGCGGATGTATCAGTTTTATAAATATCACCTTTTGCATTTAGGATTGGTTTTGCAATGGCCTCTTCAATATAATTACCCTTGTAGGCATTAGAGGGGAAATCAAATTCAAGTCCTAGTAAAACGAGATATCGCAGCCAAGTACTGGTAGCTAAAATTTGCATTTGACGACCAGCATCATTCACATAATACTCACCATGTACTTGATAACCAGCAGCTTTCAATAAATTACAAACACTTGCACCATAAGCGGCATGACGACCGTGTCCTACATGCAATGGACCGGTAGGATTGGCTGAAACGAATTCTACCAATACGTTTTGTCCGTTACTTTGTTGACAACCATAATTATCAGCTGAGCTAAGTATGCACTCTAATTCTTGCTGAAAAACTTCAGGTTTTAAACGGAAATTAATAAACCCAGGTCCTGCGATACTGCTTTCTTGAATTAAATCGTTTTCCGGGAAAGCAGAAATAATTGCCTCAGCAATATCGCGAGGTTTTTGTTTAGCAATTTTTGTCAACATCATGGCGGCGTTGGATGCAAAGTCACCAAATTTTGTATCGCGTGCACGTTCTATGTGCGGAGACAGATTTTTGATTTGCTGTGAAATGTCTTCATCAGAAAAGTTCGCAGCGTATTGCGTTAGCGCTTGGGTCAGTAAGTTGACGATACGTTGTTTTAAAGTGTCTGAAACGTTGCTCATTAGATACTATGAATTGCTTGAATTAAAGCGCGTATTTTACCTGAAGTGAGTCATTGAAATGGCGTTAATACAATTCTGAGGGATCTATGTCTAAAGACCAACGTACCGTGCGATGATGTTTAATGGTACTACTGGATTGTTGAGCATGATGTAAAACTTGGTGCAAAACTGCACGAGTTTCAGATTGAAAAAGTAATTGAGCTCTAAAAAAGCCGGCACGTTTTGCCATAGGTGCAAAAGCTGGGCCCAGAATGCTGACTTTTTCTAAAATCTCCTGCGGTAATATTTTGTTTAAGCTTGCTTTGATATGCATTAAAAATTGCATGGGTTCTTCGTAAGCCTGCGATTCAACCCGCATTAAGGCAAGATTAGAAAAGGGAGGCCACAGGGCTTCTGCGCGTTGTTTAAGAATACCTTTAGCTACTTCAGTATAGGCATGCTCGGTGAGCATATTGAGTAGTGGATGATCAGGAAATAGAGTTTGAATTAAGACTAGGCCCGGTTTTTCGGCGCGACCTGCACGTCCAGACACTTGAATGATTTGTTGAGCTAAACGCTCTGAAGCTCTGAAGTCAGAACTAAACAAGCCGCCATCTGCATCTAATACACCAACTAAAGTCACATCAGGAAAGTCATGCCCCTTGGTAAGCATTTGTGTTCCAACTAGAATTTTTGCACCACCAGCATGTACTGATTCTAACTGTTTTTGCATTTGTTCTTTGCTGCGTGTGGTGTCTCTATCAATTCTAATTACTGGCACATCAGGAAAGCGCATACGTAAAAAACTTTCTATACGTTCAGTGCCTTGACCCAAGGGTTTTACATCAACTTTACACTTAGGGCATTTTTTTGGGGCGGCTTGATCTTTATTACAATGATGACAACGCAATCGATTTTTTGCGTGATGATAAGTCATGTTCACATCACAACGGGTACACACGGCGCACCATGTACAGCTTGTACAAAGTAATACCGGCGCATAGCCACGTCGATTTAAAAAAACCAATACTTGTTCGTCTTTATTTAAGACCTTTTCCATATTAGCTATGAGTGGGTAACTTAAGCCATCAGGTGCCGGATCACTTTTTAAATCTATAAGCTTCACCAATGGCATCGGACGATTGCTTGGGCGTTCGGTTAGTTTTAAATGTTGGTATTGACCAGCAATGGCTTTATGTAAAGACTCTAGGGCAGGTGTAGCTGAGCCGAGAACAATTGGAATGTTTTCATTTTTTGCCCTAACCATGGCTAAATCTCTGGCTGAATACCGGAAACCATCTTGTTGTTTGAAAGAGCTGTCATGCTCTTCATCAATGATAATTAGCCCTGGGTTTTTCATGGGCGTAAAGATTGCAGAGCGAGTTCCAAGAATGACTTTTGCAGAACCATCTTGTCCAGCAAGCCAAGCTAAACAGCGAGCCCTATCATTAACCCCTGAATGTAAAACAGCGAGACGTGTTTGCAAGCGTTGTTCAAAACGTTGAATAAACTGCGAGGTAAGGGCAATTTCAGGAACTAAGCATAAAACTTGCTTGCCCTCTTTTAAACAACGTTCTGCAGCGGCTAAATAGACCTCAGTTTTTCCACTTCCCGTTACTCCTTGCAGCAAGAAGGGTGCGAAGCTTTCGGTTTTGATTGGCGTTTCGATAGCCGCAATAGCAGTTTGCTGTTCCTTTGTTAAGTTTGGAGCCGCATCACCTATTGGTAACTGCATGGGCAAGTCACTAAGCTCGCTTTTTACCCATTTTTTCTTTTCTAATCCACGCATGGCATTTCGCCAGTTTGGAAATTCCTTATTCAACTGATTTGAAGTAACACCAGTTGCATGCCCTTGGAGGTATTCTAAAACGATGGCTTGCACAGGAGCACGTTTTTGTAATTTAGTAAATATTTCTTCAGTACTTTGTTGCTCGCCTGATTCTGTGAGTTTCCAAAGTTGTTCTTGCAAGCGTTCAGGTAATTCTGGCTTTTTGCGTAACCACACGGGTAGTGCGGCCTCGAAAACGGCTCCAGGTGGGAAATGATAATAGTGAGCCGACCATTTAAGCAGTTTGATAAGATTGGCATTAAGTAATGGTTCGTCATCTAAAATTGCAAAAGCATTTTTAAGCTTGCTTTCATCAAACTCACTTTCTTGCTTAACAGCCGTGATGATGCCAATCAGTTTTCTAGGAGTAGATTGGTTATTGCGTTTTGCGTGTCCAAAGGGGACTTGCACACGTTGCCCAACTTGCGGTTTTATTGAACCATCAGTCAGAAAACGATAGTCAAAATATCTCGCCAATGGAACAGGTAGCGCAACTTCTATAATGCAATCGCTCATTTTCGATAACCGCATTGCAACAAATTATAATTTTTTGTACGCAAAGCATTCAGTCCAGCTGCAGTAAATATTTGCACTTGTGGATAAAGTTGAGGATATCCACAATTTCTGTGGATAAGTCTGTGGATAGACCCTAGTTCACTAGGGTTCCATGCTATAAATCCTAGGCTTTTAAACAGATTGAACATTTTTTCAACTTTTGTTATTTTTCTATATAAAACAGTTACTTAACTAAAAATAAATCCTTTTTTATTGAGAACACTTAAAGTGATTTATTAGCTTATGGCGTCTTTCTCTTATCCTGTGGATGAATTGTATGTGTTGCCTTTGTAAGCAAGAACAATATACCAATTTTAGACGCCTTTAAAAGCGCGTATTTAATCGCCAATAATCAAATTTGAGATGCTTATTTGTAAAAAAAATCAGCAAAGTATTTTTTAATTGACAGCACATTTCAGAAACTGTCATAGATTTGATACATCAGCTTAAAGGATTTTTTAAATTAGGCGCAAATAAAAAACTTGCAATAATTTTTTTTATTTTGCTTCAGCACTAATTTACAAAATTGTTTCAAACCTAAGCATAAAAGAAACTCAGGTGAATGTCTTGTTTAACATGAAGGTGAAAAGAATCTTGTTGATTGAGTGGCGTTCTCGTAATTGTCATTTCTTTCTGAAACTTCTGAGCGGAGCATTAGGGTTTTGCAATGAGCTAAAATGTATCGTATTTCTTGAGAGTACGTAGTTGTCATCGTGAGGCTCTTATCGATTGAGCAAGCTTTCAAAGATATGTGTACACTAATGCAATGATCTATCTCATCGACGCCAGCGTGTTCGTATTTCGTGCTTACTACACTATCCCGCCTGATATGCAGGCGCCGGATGGAACACCGATTAATGCCTTATATGGCTTTTGTAGATTCTTAGGCGATATTCTTGAGCGTCAAAAACCAGAATATATGGCTGTTGCTTTT
>CAJQOG010000113.1 GCA_905479875.1 uncultured Gammaproteobacteria bacterium | reverse complement strand
TTCTAGAGAAAATTGAAAATCTATATAAAGTGCGTTTTGATAGAGATGTAGTAGATTACTTGCAAAACTTTGGGCATATGCCTTTGCCTCCCTATATTGAACGTGAAGATACTGAGCAAGACCAAACGCGTTACCAAACTGTCTTTGCTAAAGAATTAGGAGCGGTTGCGGCACCCACAGCCAGTTTGCATTTTGATGAAGCGATGCTTAAAGATATTGCTTCATCAGGCATAGATATTTCTGAAATTACATTGCATGTGGGAGCGGGGACTTTACAGCCAGTTCGTTGTGATGATTTATCCGAGCACATCATGCATAGTGAATACTTAGACGTTCCACAATCAGTGGTTGATGAAATTTTACAAACGAAAAAGCAGGGTGGCCGAATTATTGCAGTTGGTACTACGGTTGTACGCTCCTTAGAAACTGCCGCAAAAGCTGGACAGTTAGAGCCATTCAAGGGTGATAGTCAGTTATTTATTACACCGGGTTTTGACTTTAAAGTCATCGATGCCATGCTCACTAATTTTCACCTTCCAGAATCCACTTTGTTGATGTTGGTTTCTGCCTTTGCAGGATACGATAAAATGCAGGCCGCTTATCAACATGCAATTCAAGAGCGTTATCGGTTTTTTAGTTATGGCGATGCCATGTTTTTGACTAGAGAATAAGTGGATAGAACAAGTTAGGTAGGGTGTAATAGAATGAACTTCGTATTACACCTCAAACAACGGTGTATTACGCTATGGCTAATACACCCTACAATAGAATTAATTATATGAAATTTGATTTACACACTACCGATGGTCTTGCTCGACGTGGACAATTACAATTTGAGCGCGGCAATATTGATACGCCTGCCTTTATGCCTGTGGGAACCTATGGCTCGGTTAAGAGCTTGAGTCCTGATGAGGTTGAAGACCTTGGTGCGCAAATCATTCTTGGAAATACTTTTCATTTAATGCTTCGTCCAGGAACTGAAGTGATTAAAGCACATGGTAGTTTGCATGGTTTTATGAATTGGAATAAACCTATTCTTACTGATTCAGGTGGTTTCCAAGTGTGGAGTTTGGCCGAGATGCGAAAAATCACCGAAGAGGGTGCAAGTTTTCGTTCTCCGGTTAATGGCGACAAAATTATGCTGTCACCAGAAAAGTCTATGCAAGTTCAGGCCGACTTAGGTTCTGACATCGTAATGATTTTTGATGAATGCACTCCTTATCCTGCCACTGAAAAACAAGCCAGAGATTCAATGGAGTTGTCTTTACGTTGGGCGCAACGTAGCCGTACCGAATACGATAAAGTTAAAACTAATCAAGATGCTGCACTTTTTGGAATTGTTCAAGGTGGTATGCATCCAAAGCTTCGTAAAGAGTCGTTGGATGGTTTAGTTAATATTGGTTTTGAAGGTTATGCATTGGGTGGTTTGTCAGTTGGTGAAACCGAAGAAGAATGTCATATGGTACTAGACGCCATTGCTCATCAAATGCCAGAAGACAAACCACGTTATTTAATGGGTGTTGGTACACCTGAAGATCTTGTTGAAGCTGTGAGTCGTGGTATCGATATGTTTGATTGTGTGATGCCTACCCGTAATGCTCGTAATGGTCATTTATTTACAAGATTTGGCGTGGTTAGAATTCGTAATGCTCAGCATCAACTGGACACACAACCAATTGATCCAGATTGTGGATGTTTCACCTGCAAAAATTATTCGCGTTCGTATTTGCGTCATTTAGATAAATGTAATGAGATGTTGGGTTCGCGTTTGAACACAATACATAATTTGTATTACTATCAAGAGTTGATGCAAGACATGCGCGATGCTATTGAAAAGGGTCAATTTGCTGCATTTAAAGAGAGATTCTATGCTCTGCGCAAATCTTAAGCAGTTAATCTAGCCTGAGAAAACTCAGACTTTATGGCATAATACGCGGTCTTTTGCGGGCTGTGCTCGTCAGTTTTTGCCATTAAGAGATATTGGCAAAATTACATCACTTTTTACAGTTTGAGGTCATTATGAATTTTTTTGATAACGCCATTTATGCTGCAGCTGCAGGTGCTTCGCCACAAAACCCATTTGGAAGTCTTTTCATGATTGTGGGAATTTTTGCGGTGTTTTATTTCCTTATTTTACGCCCACAACAAAAACAGCATAAAGCGCATAAACAAATGGTTGAAGCTATGACTGTTGGCGATGAAATTGTTACTAATGGTGGAATTCTTGGCAAAGTAACAAAGCTAGATGAACAGTTTTTAAGCGTAAAAATTGCTGATGGAGTTGAAATCAAGCTTCAACGCCATCATGTAGCAAGAGTACTACCTAAAGGCTCAATGAAAAACGCCTAGGTAGAGTTGTTAGCTGTTCAATATTTAAAGAATAAAAATTAAGATCAATATAAGAGATCATTATGAATATCTATCCTAATTGGAAGAACTGGTTAGTTGTAATTATTGTAGCCTTAGGCATTTTCTTTGCCTTACCAAATTTATTTGGTGAAGATCCTGCGATTCAATTTAAAGCGGCCAGTTCAGACATTGAATTAACCGAAACAGATGTTACTGCTGTAAATTCGGTTTTAAATGATGCAGGAATTACCCCACGTAGTATAGAACTTGATAAAGGTCAAATGGTTATACGCATGAATTCTGTTGCGGACCAACTAGAATCTATTGATGTTATCCGTCCACGATTTAAGGATAATAGTGCAGCCTTAGCGTTTGCAGCAAGATCACCAAATTGGATGAAAAGTTTAGGTATGGGTACAGTCGGTTTGGGATTGGATTTACGCGGCGGTGTACATTTTCTATATGAAGTAGATTTGGATAGTTTTGTTAAAACTGAATTTGAGAAATATGAAGCATCCGCTCGAAAGCGTTTACGTACCACTAAAATTCGTTCTGAAACTATTAAAGCAACTGATACTTCAGTAATTTTGGAATTTAAAGACATTGCTACTCGCGATGCAGCAATGAATGCATTAAGCAAAGACGATACAGGTAGAACTTTTACCAACCTAAACAATACTTCAAATCCAAGTTTTACGGTTACTTTGAACGAAGACCAACTTAAAGCACGTCAAGATTTTGCTCTTACACAAAATATAACGACCTTACGTTCACGTGTAGAAGAATTGGGCGTATCTGAGCCTTTAGTGCAACGTCAAGGACTTAACCGTATTGTTGTACAGTTACCAGGTGTACAAGACCCAGGCCAAGCGGACGCAATTCTTGGTTCAACAGCTACTTTAGAATTTCGCTTAGTTGACCAAGATAATGATCCTTATAAAGCAGCTCAAACAGGGCGTGCTCCTCTAGGTACAAAATTATTTTATGAAACAGATGGTCAACCAATTCTATTAAAAAGACAAGTCATAGCTAGTGGTGAACATTTAAGTGGCGCCAGTTCGGGTATAGATACTGAAAGTGGGTCTCCTGCTGTGTTTGTGGACTTATCCGGCATTGGTGCAGAGAATATGTTGCAAACCACTAAAGCAAATTTAGGTAAACCAATGGCTGTGGTATTTATTAGCCAAGAACAAGAGTTTTATGATGAAAATAATCAGAAACTTACTAAACCTATCGTCACTGAGAAACAAGAAGTTATTAATGTAGCTACCATTAACGGTGTGTTTAGTTCTAGCTTTAGAATTTCAGGCATGGGTACTATGGAACGTGCAACCAATACAGCTTTGTTGCTTAGAGCTGGTGCTTTAGCTGCTCCGTTGTATAAGGTTGAAGAACGCACAATTGGTCCTAGCTTAGGTCAGGATAATATCGATAGTGGTATGAAGGCTATTATTTATGGCTTCATAGGAATCTTCATATTCATGCTCTTGTACTACAAAAAATTTGGTTTGTATGCAAACATAGCCTTGATTGTTAACCTGGTATTAATTGTTGCCTTACTATCGATTATCCCAACATCATTAACGCTTCCTGGCATTGCTGGTATTGTTTTAACAGTAGGTATGGCGGTGGATGCCAACGTGCTGATATTTGAGCGTATACGTGAAGAGCTCGATGTTGGCACTGATGTGCAACAAGCGATTTATTCAGGTTATGACAAGGCCTTTAGTTCAATTGCAGATGCTAACGTAACGACCTTTATTGCTGCGGTTGTACTCTTTGCTTTAGGCACAGGCCCTGTTAAAGGTTTTGCCGTTACATTAATGTTGGGTATTGCAACCTCAATGTTTACTGCGATTGTGGGTACACGTGCTTTGGTTAATTTCCTTTACGGTAAAAAGCCAAGATTGGCTGATTTATCTATCTAAGTTTTAGATAAAAAATATAAATAAATAATTAAAGCGGAAAACGCATTATGAGAATTTTTAGTAAAACACCTGATTTTAAATTTATGAGTAAACGCACTATTGCGATGGCAGTGTCATTGCTTTTGATTGCGTTTTCAATATTTTCTTTTGCTACCCGAGGCTTTAATCTAGGTATTGACTTTACTGGCGGTGTTTTGGTTGAAGTGGGTTACACCAACAATGTTGAGTTACAGCCAATTAGACTGGCGCTTAATGCTGATGGTTACGCTGATGCAGTTGTGCAGCATTATGGTACAACCAAAGATGTTTTAATCCGCTTATTACCTACGGAAGGACGTAATGATGCAGAAGTGCGTGACAATATCCTTAGTGTTCTTACTGCTCAAAATAGTGAAGCCCAGTTACGTGGCCTATCATTTGTTGGGCCGTCAGTGGGTAAAGAACTAAAAGAGAATGGCGGTATTGCGGCGATGACTGCATTAAGTTTAATCTTTTTGTATATTTGGTTTCGTTTTAAATGGCACTTTTCCTTAGGCGCTAGTGCTGCATTGATACACGATGTAATTTTAACTTTGGGTGTGTTTTCATGGTTTCAAATTGCTTTTGATATGAATGTGTTAGCAGCTCTCATGGCGGTGATTGGTTATTCACTCAACGATACTATCGTTGTTTTTGATAGAATTCGTGAAAATTTATTAGGTATACGTAATACCGAACCCGAAGAGGTTATGAATTTATCGATTAACGAGATGCTAGCACGTACTTTTGTTACTAGTTTTACAACACTTTTAGTTGTGACCTCACTTTTTGTATTGGGTGGAGAAGCGATTAAGTCATTTGCTTTGGCACTAATTATTGGTATTGTTGTAGGTACTTATTCATCTATTTATATAGCGAGTGCTACGGCATTAGCATTAGGAATCACTCAAGAAGATCTTATTCCTGTTGTAGATGAAGAAATGGAAGAGATGCCATAAGCAAGATGTAATTTGATTGTTTAAAAACCGTCTTTGGAGAGTGTCTAAAGGCGGTTTTTTATTATTTAAAATTTACTGATTTAAATTGAGATTTTTATGAATTTTTTTAAGAAACTGTTTTCAAAAAATAAAAGCAAAGATGTATCTGTATTCAAAGATGAAAGTGAGGATGAAGACGATTCTGCACAAGGCCTTGTTCCTCTTGCCATTGATTTTGGTGACAATAAAGCTTATCCCTATTTTATGCGTTACGAACACCATGATTTAAGCGAAGGACAATTAGCTTCAGTCTTTCATTATGCACAAGATGAAAAGCCAGTAGTGTTACAAACAGTTGTATTGCAAGATGATGAAGGCCTTGCACTCATGGATAATTCAGAAATGAGTGAAGAGATGTTAGATTCTATCGACAAACAAGCGAAAGTTAATATTAGTGAATACGAACTAGAGTTCCAGTTTCATCCTGAATACAATCAGGAAATTATCGTAGCACAAGGTCCTCTATTTACATGTGAGACCATTCTATCTGAAGAGCAAATGCTTAAAGCTCATGTCATGTTAGATGCTGATGAAATCATGATAGCTATACCTCGTCGCGGGGTCATACTGGCCGCTTCTAATGATTTACAAGGTGATATGCGTCAAACGTTTATGAATTTACATATGTACATCTGGCTTGATCAAAAAGGCGATGATGGTAAATTATCGCAAATTTGTAAAGATATCTTTGTTCTCAAACATGGAGAAATACAAGGTGTGCTTTATATAGATGCGTAGGTAATTTATAATTTTCGTGTCGTATTGCTAGACAATAAAAAAGCTACTGAGACTAATTCCCAATTTTTTGTTAAGACTCAATTGATACTATTTTTAAGCAAAGCGTCCTCTTAGTAATTGACGAACGTTTTTTTGCCTCTATCTTTGAGCGAGTTGGTACATATCTCATTGATTTAATTGATTAAAATGAACTAAAAATTAAGAATTAATATCAAGTACAATCATCATTCAATAAATTTTAGGCATTTACTATGCAAACTATGACATCAGAACTGCAGCCGCTTTTTACTCGGCATGTGACTATCTTATTAGAGCAGCATCAACAACTCATGCAGAAGTATGATTTTGATCATATTGTGGTTCCTTCTGGTGAATTGAGATATGTTTTTCAAGATGACATGACTTATCCATTTAAGTCTAATGCCTACTTTAAATGGTTTGTGCCTTTTACGAATCATCCAAATTGTTTTTTAAGTATTCCTCAAAGTGGTAGACCTCTGCTCATTTATTACGTGCCAAAGGATTATTGGCATGCCGTTCCAGATTTACCGGATGAAAAGTTATTTGCTCAATTTGATATTCATATAATTACTAAGTCTGAACAAGCTAAAAATTTATTACCAAGTACATCTGCAAAAGTTGCTTACTTAGGTGAAGCTCCAGGTTCATTTGAATTGTCTTCTAATACACAAATACTTCCTGAGCCATTGTTAAGTGAATTGCATTGGTTACGAGCTTACAAAACTGACTATGAAAAAGCCTGTTTGTATCAAGCTTCATTAAATGGTGCGCGTGCTCATAATGCGGCAAAAAATGCATTTTATGCAGGTAAGAGTGAGTTAGATATTCATCATGCATACGTGCAAGCGATTGGCACTAAAGAGTCGGACTTACCCTATGGGAATATTGTAGCTTTAAATGAACATGCCGCTGTTTTGCATTACACTGAAATGCAAACAATCAAATTTTCAGAGAATGATTTACGTAGTTTTTTAATTGATGCTGGTGGTCGACATAATGATTATGCTTCGGATATTACTCGAACATATTCATATCGAGATGATGCATTTGCTGACATGATTCAAAGCATGGATGACAAACAGTTAGAAATCATTTCGGCAATTAAGCCTGGCGATTCCTATGTTGAATTACATAAACTTGCTCATGTTAAAGTTGCTGAAGTGCTAAAAGAATTCAATGTGATTAATGTTTCTGTTGACGAGGCAATTGAGTCGCAAATTACTTCTACCTTTTTACCGCATGGATTGGGTCATCATTTAGGTTTGCATGTTCACGATGCGGGTGGTCACCAAGCCTCACCGATAGGTGGGCATAATGCTCCCCCTTCGCCACACAATTTTTTACGGAATACCCGTGAGATTGAGGTGGGTAATTATCTGACTATCGAACCTGGCTTATATTTTATTCCCCAGTTATTGGCCGATTTAAAAGAAGGTAGTCATTCATCTTCAATTAATTGGTCTGTTGTTGATGAGTTTTTGCCGTTTGGTGGAATTCGTATCGAAGATAATGTGTTTATCACGGAAAACTCTGTAGAAAATTTTACTCGTCAGGCTTTCGCTGAATTGTAATTTTTAATTTTTTAAAGTATTTCGTACATACCTTTTTGAGAACGTTACAGCCCAAGGGCGTATTGCTAGTACTACACCATAGCCTAAACGTTGTTCTAAAGGCGTTTTGGAATCGCTTTTGCAAAGTAAGTCAAAATCTTTACTGAATTCATTGAGTTTCTTTTGAAATTCTTTGTAGGCATCAGCGCTTAGCATTCCATTCATGTAAATTAATGATGAGTTATGTTCTTTGAAGTCACTTTGAAAAAATTCATTTTGTACATTCTCTCTAAAAAATGCTTGCAGAGGACCATCTTTGCGCCACTTGAAATTGTGAGCAGTTAATAATTTAATACGATTATTGGGTAGTAGTTCGATTAAGCCAATCTTATCTAATTTCACTAGAGCATTAATTAGCTCGGGTTTGCTTAAGGTGAATTTTTTTAGAATGTCATCAAATTTCCAATCACTGAAAACTAACTGCATCACTACAATTAATCTTTCATCGGTCACTATAGTTCGTTCTTGTTCTTCTGTTAATTCACTGATGTAGTCTTGCAGTTGTTCAAGTTTGGTAAATAGCTCGCTCATGTTCATGCCGATGTGGGCACAGATCATATCTAAGCGTTTTAGAGAAAAGCTTTCATCTGCGAATAGCCTTTTAATACTGGCCTCGCTTAAATCTAGGGGTTTGGCTAAATCGGCATAAGTGACACCGTGTTCTTTTAAGCTTCTTTTCAAAACTGAAATAAGCGCTGATGTTTGTTGCATGATGTTCTTTTCCATTAAAAAGTATCGTAAAATGATACTGTTAGTTAAATATAACATGTCTTGAAATTTAAAAGTAGTGATGAATCGCGTATTTAGTAGTCTGCTTACTTGTATATTTGAATTTTAAGACTGAACTATGATTAATAAAATAATGAAAAGCCTTGTTCTTTTTCTTGCACTATTGAGTGTCGTGGGCTGTGGTGTTTTAGATTTTGAAAGTGACAAGCATGTGTCCAGTAGTTTGCTTGATTATCTTTACCCCAGTGGAAAGCATATTGAAAAGAGTAAACAAGGAGAGCGACAAGCATCAATACCACATATAGAATTGCCGGTTAGAATAGGCATTGCATTTGTACCCAGGAGTTCGGGGTATTCACAAATAGCTTTAACACCAGCTCATCAATTAGATTTATTGCACAAAGCAAAGGAGCAATTTTCGGAATATCAATTCATTGAACACATTGAAATGATTCCTGCTAATTACTTACAAAGAAAAGGAGGTTTTACGAACCTTAAACAGGTTGCAAGTTTATATAACGTGGACTTAATGGCATTGGTTTCTTATGACCAGGTGCAAAAGTCTTATTCTAAAGACGTGTCCTTGCTGTATTTAACGGTTGTAGGTGCTTATTTGTTTAAAGGTGATGATAATCATACACAAAGTTTTGTGGATACGGCCGTATTTGATGTGAAAACAGAAACTCTTTTATTTAGGGCACCAGGAACCCATAAAGCAAGAAAAAATTCGACCTTGAATGACAAAGAGTTTGTGCAAGATATGATGTCACACAATAGTTTTGAACTTGCCTTGCAGGAGATGTTGCTTAATCTTGATTCTGAATTAAATACTTTCAAGGATAGGATAAAAAATGAAAATATAGCGACTGTATCTTATAAGCCTTCTTATTCAGGTGGAGGAAGCCTTAGTCTACTGGTTTTAATTGCTTTATTTTTAATTCTAAGTCTTAGAACATTTAGACTTCTTGAAAAAAATAGAAGCTTTATAAGAACTAAGAACTAAGCTTGGCAATAATTTCTTTGTAGCGTGGGTGTTCACGTATGGGATCTAATTCAGGATCATTTTCAATCCAACTTAGTGAGGTAATTGAATTTGACAAGCAGTCTAGTGATTTTTCAATTTCACCGGCTTGTGCATAAAAACACGCAGTATTGTAAAGTGTTGCAGGTTCATCTTTATTCATATCAAGCGCTTGTTCAGCCCATTCATATGCTTTTTTTCTTTCATCAAGTTTTAACAAAGCAATGGCTCCAAATTGAAAAGCGCGTTGGTTTTCAGGGTAATGTTCTATGTATTTAGAAATTCTGTCAAAGGCTTTTCGGTAAGTGCTTAAGGCATTTTCATTTTGACCTAAGGCTGTATAGAGTGGTGCAGCAATTGCATAACTTTCAAAATCACTTTTTTCAATCTCTGCGGCTTTTTCAAAATGCATAATTGCTTCTTTCAGATTGCCTTGATGGTAATGTACACGTGCATAGTTATGTTGAGCTTCAAATAAATTAGAATTAATACTGATAGCTTTTTCAAACCGCCCAGCAGCAAGGATATGCTCTTTGTGAGCTAAATGAGTCATTCCCAATGCAACATAGGTTTCTGCACGTTCTGGTGCCAGTAATAGTATTTTATTGGCAAAAAACTTGGCATTGTCTAACGACTCATCGCCACCATCATAGAAAATTGCTTGAATTGCATAAGTTTCTGCTAAATTAGTACCGGCTCTGATGAAGTTAGGGTCTAGTTTGAAGGCCATGGTATACATTTGAATGGCAGAGCGAATGTTCTCTATCCCTTTATGCATAAAAAAAGCTCGTCCACGTAAATAAAAATCATAGGCGCGAGAATCAGTAGTTAAGGAGTTTCTGTCTAGGTCGGTAGTGAATTGCACGCTAAGTGCTTCTGCAATTCTTTGCGAGATATCATCCTGTATCTCGAAAATATCTTTCAAGACCCGGTCGTAAGAATCAGACCATAGATTTAAGTTGCTTTCGGTTTCTATAAGTTGTACGTTAATACGAACACGATTTTCGGCTTTACGAACGGTGCCTTCTATGAAGTAATCTGTGCCTAAACGTTTTGCAAAGTTTTGAGAATTTATTACATCAGGATTGTGTGCAAAAGACGAATTACGTGAACTCACGTTTAAGTTATTTACTTTAGTAAGTACATTGATTAATTCTTCACTCAATCCATCAGAAAAATATCCTTGATCGCTTTCTGGGCTCAAATCTGAAAAACGTAAAATGGCTATACTGGGGATAAGTTTTTTTTGAGCTGGTTTATCATTAATGTTTTTAGCTAAACTTTTACTTCTAATTAAAATGAGTGAGATCTCAAGAAGATTTTTATCTAGAATTTGTTCGGGTGCTTTGTTGGATACTGGAGCTTGAATTTTTTTATAGAGTGTAAAACTAACAACTGCTGCAATAGTGACAATAAGGACTTGTGCTATATAACTATAAGCTTGGCTACTAATTAATCCGGTAATTTTGTTTGCAGCAATTAATGCTAGTACCACAATTAATAAAAGCTGATAGCGAAAGCCCTGATTAATTCTAATGGCGCGACTAAAGTCGCTCAAGCCAGACGATTGGGCTGCAGCATGTCCAAGTACTTTAAACGCTGTAATTGGCATATCAATGTTTTTAACTTTTTGCGCGCCTAGAAAATGGTAGTGTAAATCTAATTTTCTGTGGACTTGTTCATATACATTACCGGCAAGGCATACGCCGCCTGGGTCAGACAATGGTTCAATCCGAGACGCAATATTTACGCCGTCTCCAAATAAGTCAGAGCCTTGTTGTATCACATCACCTAAGTTCAAGCCAATGCGTAAACGCATTCGCTGCTTTTCGGGTAATTCGATATTCAATTGACGTATGGCTTCTTGTAGATTAATGGCACAGCGAACACTGTTTAACGCACTTGGGAACTCAGCCATAAAGCTATCGCCAACTGTACCAAATACTCGTCCACCAAAAGATTTAACAAAGTGTTCAAAAGCCACACGACGTATCTTTAAATTACGTAAAGTTGTATTATCGTTTTCTCCCATTAGACGGCTATAATCAACCACATCGGCAGCCATGATGGTTGTTACTTTTCGTTGTGGGTTATAGAGTGGTTTATCCATTACCTGTCACTTCTTGATTTGTGTGTTTGGTTTTGTAAAAAATGGATTTATTCAATCTAATGGCGCTGAGTAAATCGTGTTCAAAGATAGTATCAAGCTTGTAGCTCTTTGGGTAGCTATACTATTAATTTAGCAAGAAATAATCTTGTTTCTCAGAACGCCAATGCTCTCAATTTCGCTTTCTAAGATGTCTCCAGGCATTAAAAAGCGTGCTGGATCTTGTGCTGCTCCCACTCCGCTGGGTGTTCCTGTAGCAATTACATCACCAACCTCAAGAGTACGAGAGCGAGATAAAATTTCAATAATTTGCGGAATATTGAATATCATGTGCTGAGTGTTAGAGTCTTGCTGTGTTTCACCATTTACCCTAGAAGTAATTCGTAAGTTATGCGGATCTTTTAGTTCGTCAGCGCTAACGATAACAGGCCCCATTGGACATGCTCCATCTAAACTTTTGCCAATAAAAAATTGTTTATGTTGACGTTGTAAATCACGTGCAGTGACATCATTTAATACCGTATATCCAAAAACGTGCTGCATAGCGTCCTTTGACTTAATGCCTTTGCCGCCTTTGCCAATGATTACGCCGAGTTCAACTTCCCAATCTAATTTTTTTGTAATGGAACTATCTAATTCAATATCTCCAAATGGAGAGTTGACTGCGCTAGGTGCCTTGGTAAATACAATTGGAAACTCTGGTGGTGAAATTTCACGCCCCATCAATTTTGTATTTTCTTGAACGTGTTCTAGGTAATTTAAACCTAAGCACATCACGTTACTTCTTGGTCTTGGAATGGGAGCTAAAAAGCAAATTTCTTTTGTATCAATTTTTTGTAGTAAAGAGAGTTCTGAGAATGTTTCGAAAGCTATTTTCTTATTATCTAAAAACTCCAAAACATCAATATAGTGACCCACACTTTGTATATATGCGGCCTCATCTTCAATGCGTGCGACGCACTGAGTGTTTTTATAAGTGATGGTTGCTAGTTTCATCTCAGCACCTTGGTATAAATTTAATAAAGGTAGGGGCGTATAAGTTCTTCTATGTCTCTATGGATTTTTAAACCACCGGCTAGAATATTCCCGGTTTCCATAAAACTATCACGACCTTCAAGATCTGTGACCATTCCCCCAGCTTCTCGTATCAGGACAATTCCTGCTGCTATATCCCATGGTTTAAGACCAGCTTCCCAGAATGCATCAAAACGACCTGAGGCAACATATGCTAAATCTAATGCTGCTGAACCTGCACGCCGAACCCCTGAGGTTTTATTGATAACAGCCTTAAGCATTTTAAGGTAGTTATCTAAATGCACACGATTGGCGCTATATGGAAAACCAGTTCCTATAAGGGAAAGGCCGAGTTTAGTATTTTGGCTAGCACGTAAACGTCGATCATTTAAGAATGCACCTTGACCTCGTGAAGCTGTATAAAGTTCTTCTGAGACAGGGTTATAGATAACACCGTCTTGGAGTTTGCCGTCTACTTCCAATGCGATTGAGACACAATATTCGGGTACACCATGCAAGAAGTTTGTTGTGCCATCTAAGGGATCAATGATCCATCGGTGCTTGGCACCTTCACTGCCTTCTTTGGCTTGATGGTCACCGCTTTCTTCGGCAAGAATGGCGTGATCTGGGTAATTTTGACGGATAATTTCAATAATCGCATATTCGGCTTGTTGATCAGCGTCAGAAACAAACTCATTAATACCTTTATCAGAGATTTTGATGCGATCGAGTTTTTTGCTAAATTTGTGTAGCACTTTGCCCGCTGCACGTGCAGCTTGGGTTGCGATGTTTAATGTGCCGATATTAAGACTTGAACTCATGACTATCTCCAGCGCTTACCGATTGTTGAGGTAAGCACTCATTAATGAATTTGGGCTGTAAAAGAACTGTTGTAAGCCAGCAGCCAGCTTTTTATTGATTAAAAGCAGACGCCTTACAACGCGGACGGTAGAATACCAAAATTCTTATTTCACGTCCTTATCAATTGGGTCTTAAAACTAAATCTAGAGTACAAAAGTGTCGGAATTTAATTTAAAAAGCGTCTTAAAGAACGTTCGAGTGGTATTAGTCGGAACCAGTCATGCTGGAAATATAGGCTCTGCAGCCAGAGCTATGAAAACCATGGGCCTGTCTGATCTACGTTTGGTAGAACCTTGTGAGTATTCAGCTGTACAAGGTGATGCCTGTGCCTTAGCCTCAGGAGCCACCGATATTGTGGCGTCTGCGCATAATGTTGCAGACCTGAGCTCTGCCATTGATGAGTGTACTTTGGTTATTGGTTCCAGCGCTCGCTCACGTACTATGCCGTGGCCCATGCTTGATCCGCAGGAAGCTGCTAAGTTAATAGTAGAGACAGCAAAACAATACCCAGTTGCAATGGTGTTTGGAAGGGAAAGAACGGGACTTACTAATGAAGAATTGGCGCATTGCCAGTATCATGCCTGTATTGATGCCAATCCTGAGTACAGTTCATTAAATTTGGCAATGGCAGTTCAAGTGTTTGCTTATCAAATACGTTGCACGGCTCTTGAGTGTGATAGAAAAGTTGATAATATTGTTAATTCTATCGAAAAAGCCGTATCTGCTGATAAACCTGCTACAGCAGGTGAATTGAATTTTTTATTTCAACGCTTAGAAAGCGTGTTGGCAAAGGCTGAATTCTTATTTCAACAAGACCCCCAGTACATGCTGCGCAAACTAAAGCGAGTAGTTTACAAAGCACAGTTAGAACACAAAGAAGTCAATATTATCCAAGGGATATTTACATCAATTGAGAATAAAATAAAGAGCTTATCGAAAAAAATCGATTAATTGAGTAAACTATTTTTTAGTTTTTTAATTAAAAAATTTACTTGTATAATGTTACTTTAGTTATCAAATTACTTATTCGAAAACCTAGACTATGAATAAAACCATTTACTTAGATTATGCCGCCACAACACCAGTTGACAAACGAGTTGCTGAAAAAATGGTGGACTGCATGACCAATGAGGGCTGTTTTGCAAACCCTGCGTCAAGCAGCCATCATCTCGGGCGTGAAGCGCGTGGAAAAGTGGAAGTGGCTAGGCGCCAGGTATCTGCTTTAATTAATGCCAAGCCAGAGGAAATAATCTGGACATCAGGCGCAACTGAATCTAATAACTTAGCTTTAAAAGGTGTTGCGCATTACCACACCAAAGTTGATCCTAATACTAAGCAGGTAACTGAACGTAAACATATTGTTACTTGTCGCACTGAACACAAAGCTGTTCTTGATACCTGTAAATTTTTAGAAAAAGAAGGCTATGAGGTTACTTATCTGACTCCTGAGTGTAATGGGCAAATTTGTATGCAACAATTGAACGATGCTTTGAGAGAAGATACCGTTCTGGTTTCAATAATGCATGTAAATAATGAAATTGGAGTGGTCCAAGATATTGAGGCTATTGCTCAAATTTGTTCTGATAGAGATATAGTTTTTCATGTTGATGCGGCCCAAAGTGCTGGGAAAATTGCCATTGATGTAAGTAAAACACCAGTTGATTTGATGTCTTTCTCAGGACACAAAATTTATGGTCCTAAAGGCATTGGTGTTTTGTATGTACGAGAAACTCAGCGCGTTCAAGTTGAGCCGATGATACATGGAGGCGGTCATGAATCTGGTCTACGCTCCGGAACCTTAGCGACTCATCAGATTGTTGGTATGGGTGAGGCTTTTGCATTAGCTCAAGCTGAACTTGAAAGTGATAGTTTACACATCTCAAATTTACGTGAAAAGTTATGGTCAAGCATTAAACCCTTAGGTGGAGTGCAACTCAATGGGTTTGATGAAATTTATAGAGAAGATGGTAAAGCTCAACAAGTTGCAGGAATTTTGAATGTCAGTTTTGAAGGCATAGAAGGAGAGAGTCTTCTTTACGCTTTATCAGAACTGGCAGTTTCTTCTGGGTCTGCTTGCACTTCAGCGAATGCAGAACCATCCTATGTATTACGTGCTTTGGGGCGTGATGATCAAGCAGCACAAAGTTCTATACGTTTTAGTATAGGACGCTTCACGAGCGAATCAGACATTGATAGAGCTATCGAAGTGATTCATCAGCAAGTGAAACGAATACGAGCTTTTGCAGCTTAAATAAATCGCCTGTAGACTACTAGCCATGCTTGAATATAACGCTCTTGTTGAGAATGCTTTTATGCATCCTCAGTTTGTTTTACCAAATAATATTTCTTTAGACTTGTTACAGCACTCTCAGGCTGGAGCGCGTCCACATGGCGTGTGGTTTGCGTTGTATTTTGATTGCAACGCTACCAAGCTTTACTATAAGGTTTACGGAAGTCCTTATGCAATTGCAGCGGTTGAAACCTTGGCTCGCTTAGTTGCAGATGGAAATTTAAGTATTGGCCAGGCTTTTGATGCCGAAAGCTTGCGCCAACAATTAAATATGCCATATCCGTATATGAACGTATTAATTAAGTTGGAAGATGCTTGGATGGGATTATCAACTGGCTAGTATTGAAATTTTACAATTTAACCCCAATTATCTTTGATATCTCTAAACCCTTCGCGTTAAAATATACCTATGCAAAATCAAGAACCAATTACTCTAACACCAGCCGCCGCAGAACGTGTTTTAGGCTTTATGCAACAAGAAGTCGATAGCATTGGCTTGCGTTTAGGGGTTAAGAAAACAGGCTGTAATGGCTATGCTTACGTTGTTAATATTGCTTCAAAAGCCTCTGATGAAGATAAAGTTTTTGAAGACCGAGGCGTTAAAATTTTTGTAAACCAAGAGAGTATTAGCTATCTAGCAGGTACAGAAATTGATTTTGTTAAACAGGGGTTAAATGAGTCTTTCCAATTCCGTAACCCTAAAGTTAAAGGCGAGTGCGGATGTGGCGAGAGTTTTAGTATCTAGACAAGCGCTTAATCGTTTTAATTAAGCGCGCAGTCCTGTACTCGATTCTGGGTATCCTAAGTATTAGCAGATTGCCGTGTCGCTTTTAAGTTCGTCACAATGGCCGCATAAAAAACCTGTCAATGTCAGCGAACCGGGACAATCTCAATTTTTACGCGTATTCCCTAATATTTAGCAATAAATAATCCTCATTAGGGTAAAATAGCGCCCCTTAATTGTTCATTTTTCAATCGATTCGACTAGAGTCGTTTGTATGTATCATTTTCTTTAAACTTATCTATTTGAATGGAGACATCATGTCTGTAGAACGTACTATTTCAATCATTAAACCTGACGCTGTAGCAAAAAATGTAATCGGCGAAATCTATGCTCGTTTTGAAAAAGCTGGCTTAAAAGTTGTAGCTGCAAAAATGAAGCACTTAAGCAAAAAAGAAGCTGAAGGTTTCTATGCGGTACATAGTGAACGACCTTTCTTTAAGGATTTAGTTGAGTTTATGACTTCTGGACCAGTAATGATTCAAGTATTGGAAGGCGAAAATGCGATGCAAGTGAATCGTGACCTTATGGGCGCAACTAATCCGAAAGAAGCTGATGCTGGAACAATTCGTGCAGACTTTGCTGAAAGTATTGATGCAAACGCAGTGCATGGTTCTGATAGTGTTGAAAATGCAGCAATCGAAGCTGCGTATTTTTTCTCAGCTACAGAGCTTTGCCCGCGTTAATTTAAGAACTTCTCTTAAGTCTCTTTAATTTAAATAATCGTTATGACTATTGAAACTCCAACTACAAACACTAGTGAGCTAGTGCCTACTTACGTTAGCCCTAAGGCTAATTTGTTAGGTATGACTCGTGAAGGTTTAGAAGAGTTTTTTAAAGGCTTAGGAGAAAAACCATTTCGTGCAAGACAAATAATGAAATGGATTTATAAAAAAGGTGCCGCAGATTTTTTAGATATGACAGACTTATCTAAAAAACTGCGTGCAACTTTAGGTGAACATGCTGACTTACGTGTACCTGAAATTATGACTTCGCAGCATTCAGAAGATGGAACGCGTAAATGGTTATTAAGTATGGGTTCTAGTCAGGGGATTGAAACCGTTTTTATACCTGATGGAAAACGTGGCACATTATGCGTTTCTTCACAAGTGGGTTGTGCTTTAGATTGCTCATTTTGCTCAACAGGCGCGCAAGGTTTTAACCGAAATTTAAGTGCTGCAGAAATTGTTGGCCAGGTGTGGTTAGCGCAACGTGAACTTGCTGCTGATCGCGGAATTGATATGCTCAATTCAACTACTCAAGAACGCATTATTACTAATGTTGTGTTTATGGGAATGGGCGAGCCGCTTGCAAATTATCGTGAAGTGGTTCCCGCAATGAAAATTCTTCGCGATGATATTGGTTTTGACTTATCACGTCGCCGAGTGACTTTAAGTACGTCTGGCCTGGTCCCCCAACTTAAGAAATTAGCTGAAGAAGTGGATGTAGCTTTAGCTGTTTCATTACACGCTACCAATAATCCATTACGCGATATTTTGGTGCCAATTAACAAAAAACACCCTATCGAAGAATTGCTACCAGCGTGTTGGGATTATTTGCAAAAGACACAAGGCCGTAATGTGACCTTTGAGTATGTTATGTTGCAAGAGGTGAATGATGCCCCTGAACATGCGCATGAGTTAGTTGAGTTGCTTAAAAATAAAACTTATGCAGTAAAAATTAATCTTATTCCATTTAACCCATTTCCTGGTACGGAATACACTCGTTCGAGCGGAAACCGTATTGAGCGTTTTCGCCAAATATTGCGAGAAAATGGGATTATTGCTACTACACGCCGTACTCGCGGAGATGATATTGACGCAGCATGTGGTCAACTTGCGGGTCAAGTCAAGAATCGAGTTAAAAAGCGCTTGGGCGAAAAACAGTTCTCTTGAGCCTGGGAATCACAAAATTTCATCATAAATGGCTATACTAAGCAGTTGATATACCAATAAAAAAATAAATGAGATGGAGTGAGAGCATGTTTTTAAAAATGAAATCTAAGCAGAGTAAAATGGGACAAGTTCTTTCATTATCTGTCCTTAGTTTTACTTTATGTGCATGTGTCTCAATAGACACTGGCCAAGGTGTTAAAAAAACTCAAAATCAAGCTCCTCCACAACAGGTTGAAAAGACATCTGCTCAGAAGAAAGTATCTCTTGAAGAGGCCGCAAGTTTTAATATGACACTAGGTGCTCAGTATTTAAAACAAAATAATCTTGGGCAAGCGATTGTTAAACTTGAAAAAGCGGTTGAGCAACAACCTACATTAGCCCTTGCGCATACTTATTTAGCGTTTGCATACGAGCGTTATGGCGAAACTGAAAAAGCATCTACGCATTATAGTAGGGCAGTTAAATTAGACCCAAATGATCCTATATCTTTAAATAATTATGGTACCTTTTTATGTAGACAAAATGATGCTCTTGAATCATTAAAATATTTTGAAAGAGCCGCTGGAAACCGTCGTTATCAAACCCCTGATGCGGCAATGACCAATGCGGGTGTTTGTGCTAAAAAAATTCCTGATTACATTAGGGCCGATAAATATTTTCGCGATGCCATTAGAATGAACCCTAGAAATACTCAAGCATATTATCATTTAACTGACGTAAATTTAGAGTTGGAAAATTTAGTTATTGCTAATGGTTTTTTCAAAACATATAAAAGCTTGACTACTAACGGAACAGAGAATCCTGAATATTTATATTTGGCTTATCGTTTAAGTAAGGCAATGAATAATCCAGACCAAGCTGGACAGTACGCTTTGCAATTACAACAAAATTTTCCAAGCTCAGATCAAACAAAAGAATTGTTAGAGCGTCGTTAATACGAGTTTTATATGATAGAAAATAATAAAGAATTACCATTAAGTGACTCATCTGGCCCGATCAACGAACCACTGAGTCAAACTGACAGTCAAATTCGTAATGTACTTACTCCTGGTGCAATTCTACGAGCGCGGCGAGAGCAGACTAATGCTGAACTCGCACTTATTGCCCGAGAGTTAAACTTAGACCCTTGGATGTTAACGGCATTAGAAGAAGATGATTTCTCTAAGTTTGGTGCTCAGGTTTTTGCTAAAGGGCATTTAAAGCATTATGCAGAGCATTTAGGCCTAAATCCTGATGATGTCTTATTTGCTTATTATCAGGTCGCTGAGCGCAAAGAAACGACGCCTGTTATAAACCGCCATATAAGTTCTACTACACAAAAGAAGAACTATGCTTCTCTAGTTAAGTGGGTATCCCGTTTAATCATGTTCATAGTTATTGCTGGTCTGGCATATGGCACATATATTTTTGGGACTAAATGGCTAAAAGATTCAGATCAAGAAAATCAAGGCACGACAGAAATAAATTTAGCTCCACAAACATCCTCTAATCAGCAAGCAAATATTGGTGAAATAGCTTTACCAGCTAACTCGATTAATTACGCTTCGGATGCCGATCTGAGTCCAAATAGCTCATCATCAGGCTCAGTTGAAGACAATGAAGTAAGTAATCCTATTACAGTAGAGTCTGCTCCAGTTGCTAATAATCCTAGACCAATTATTAATAATAATGTACTCCGATTCGAGTTTACTCAAGAGAGTTGGGTCGAAGTCTTTGACGTAAATAATAAACAATTAATTTACGATAATAAAAAACCTGGCTCTATAGCAGAGTTAACAATTACTGGCCCAACAAGTATTTTCTTTGGAAATTACCCTGGTGTAAAACTTAATTTTAATGGTTCAACTTATAATATCCCATCTAGTGCAAAAGCCGGCAATACAGCTCGTTTTGTTCTTGAGCCATAATTTCAATTCTTTAATAAATTTTTAATTCAGTTATTGCTGATTTGAAAGCGAGTGTAGCGTGTCTAAAGTAATTCAATCTATCCGTGGCATGAACGACATCCTGCCAGATGAAACACCATATTGGCAGTTTCTTGAAAAAGCTGTTCGTGAAACTTTGTCTAGCTACGGCTATGATGAAATTAGGTTTCCAATTGTTGAACATACTGAGTTATTTAAACGTTCCATTGGTGAAGTAACCGATATTGTTGAAAAAGAAATGTACTCTTTTGGCGGCGAGGATAATCTTAAATATTCATTGCGTCCAGAAGGCACAGCGGCTTGTGTTAGAGCTGGTATAAGTAATGGCTTGTTCTACAATCAAACTCAAAAACTCTGGTATATGGGGCCGATGTTTAGGCATGAGCGTCCTCAGAAAGGTCGTTATCGCCAGTTTCATCAGATTGGCGCTGAAGTTTTTGGTTATGGTGGTCCGGATGTTGACGCCGAATTAATTATTTTATCTGCTAGGTTATGGAAAAAACTTGGATTGAACCCAAGTCTAGAGATTAACTCCATCGGTTCGATTGAGACTCGTAGTAATTATCGTGAGGCTCTCTTAAGTTACTTTAAGCAGCATAAAGATAAGTTAGATGCAGACAGCTTGCGTAGGCTTGAACGTAATCCCTTGCGCATTTTAGATAGTAAAGTGCCACAAACTCAAGACTTGGTTAAAGATGCGCCAATCATGAGTGATTACCTTTCGGAGGAAGAGAAAGTTCATTTTACAGGGCTTAGAAATTTCCTAGATGATGCTGGGATTAAATATCAAGTTAATCCACGATTGGTAAGAGGATTGGATTATTATTCGTTGACCGTATTTGAGTGGTTAACAGATAAATTAGGCGCTCAGAATGCCATTTGCTCTGGTGGTCGTTACGATGGTTTAGTTGAGCAATTAGGCGGTAAACCGACCAGAGCCGTGGGTTGGGCTTTGGGTATTGAGCGAGTAATTGAGCTCATGAAACAAGCAAATACAGCTATTAATATCTCACAATTAGACCTCTTCCTAGTCTCTGGAAATACTACTGAACTCAAGCGGGAGGCTTTCCGTTTATCAGAGGAGCTACGGGATGCTTTAAATGGGGTAAAATTAGCGGTTTATTGTGGCGAAGCTGGTATCAAGTCTCAAATGAAGAAGGCTGATAAAAGCGGTGCTCGTTTTGCATTGATTTTAGGCGAAGAAGAGTCGGCTTCATCTCATGTGGTGTTTAAAGACCTTCGTCAGCGCGAAGCTCAAGAAACTATTCGACGAGCAGACTTAGTCAAAGTTTTAAGTGAGCGCTTAGCAAGCGAAGAATCATAAAAATATTTAGTTAGAAAAAAAGAAAATTAATTTTGTTTACGTCTTAGTAAACACGTTGAAACAATCAAAGAAAACGGAAAGTTAGTATGAGCGAATATTTAAGTAGCGATGAAGAGAAAGAAAAACTCATTGAGTGGTGGAAAGAGAACGGTCGATTCATCGTTACAGGCGTAGCGCTTGGCTTAGTTGGGATTTTCGCGTGGAGAGCTTGGACTGGTCATTTGGATACACAGGCGGGTCAAGCTGCAGTAGTTTATGAAGAAATGGCAACGGCTTTTAATAGCGACGATGATGCCAAAGCTAATGAGCTATTAACAAAAATAACCACAGACTTTAAAAATACAAGTTATGCGGCTCAAGCTTATTTGCTTAAAGCTCGTAACGATGTTGAGTCAAAAGATTTAACTCAAGCGATTAAATCGCTTGAGTCGGCTATAGCAACAAGTAATGACTCACAATTAACTGAAGTGGCAAACTTCCGCTTGGCTAAGTTATATTTGGCTACGCAAGATTATGCTGGAGCCTTAGCAAGTCTCAAAAAAGTGGATAGTAAGTCTTATGCGCCTTTAGTAGCTGAGCTTCAGGGTGATATCCATATTGCCCAAGGCGATATTGTAAAAGCCAAAGCGGCTTATGAGGCTGCTCAAATTGCTATGCAAGAAACACCTATTGGCGACCCGAACCTATTACAAATGAAATTGTCTGACTTGGGTGATGCGCAACCGTCAGCGCAAGAATAAATATAAATTAAGCCAGTCAATGATTCTAGGAAAGCAAATGATTACATCTTCAATAGCCCCAGTTAAAACTTTTATAAATAAAATTTCGCAAGCATTCTTTATTCTTGCTTTGTTAACTTTATCGGGATGTAGTATTTTCAATCAGGGTGCGGAAGATAGTCGTCAACCTGCTGAATTGCAGGCTTTTGAAAGTGGCTTGACTCTTAAAACAGTATGGAAAACTTCAATTGGCGATGGCGCGGAAGGTTTAAGTTTTAATCTTAGACCTAGTGTGCAAGATGAAACACTGTATCTCGCTAGTTCCAATGGGACAGTGAGCGCTTTGAATGCTTCTACAGGTACAAATATTTGGACTGTGAATACTGGCGTGATATTAAGTGCTGGCCCTGGTGTAAGCTCAGACCAAGTTATTGTTGCCAGTAATAATGGTGATGTGATTGCATTAGAAGCAAAATCTGGTGATGAACTTTGGCGCTCTAAAGTTAGTGGCGAAGTAATTGCTGCGCCTGGAGTAGGCATTGAACAGATAGCTGTTCGTGCTGCTAATGGTACCTTACATGTCTTAAGCGCGAGTAGTGGCACACAGTTATGGTATGACGAACAAGTAGTTCCAACTTTAAGTTTAAGAGGTTCTTCAACACCATTAGTTACAAGTGGTGTAGTAATTACTGGCACAGATGCTGGTAAGTTAATTTCGTTTAATGCCGTTGATGGTGGAGTGCTTTGGGAACGTTTATTAGGTTTACCACGTGGTTCAACTGAACTTGAGCGTTTAATTGATATTGACGGCAAAATTGGTGTTAGTGAAACTAATTTATTTGCTGTTGGTTACAATTCTCGACTAGCAAAAATTGATGCTCGAAATGGCAGTGTAATTTGGGGCAAGACAGTTTCAAGTAATACTGGTGTAGGCTTAGGGCTTAGCAATGTTTTTGTTACTAATAGTGATGATCATTTAGTTGCCTTTAGCCAAGAATCAGGCTCACAAGTTTGGAAAAGTGAAGAGTATCAATACCGACAATTAACTGCTCCAACTCCAACTGGACAAGCGCTTGTGGTTGGGGATTCAGAAGGCTTTGTACATTTTATTTCACCCTCTGATGGTAAAACTATAGCGCGTACTAAAATTAGTAAGGCTGCAATTAAACAAGCACCGATTTATGCAAATGACATGGTTTATGTTATTGCTGATAATGGTCAATTGTTTGCCTATAAAATTACAGGTTAATCACCTGTATATCGCCGTAAATGCACAAAGTAGGATGAATCAAAATGCAAGGCCAATCAGGTGACTCCTTACTTCCCGTTATTGCTTTAGTCGGCAGACCAAACGTTGGAAAATCCACTCTCTTTAATTATCTTACACGTACTCGCGATGCATTAGTTGCTGACTTTCCTGGCTTAACTCGTGATCGACAGTATGGTTATGGCAAAGTTGGTCCTGAATCTTATATTGTTGTTGATACTGGCGGTTTAAGTGGGGATCCTGAGCGCCTTGATATGCTCATGGAGAAACAAGTACAGTTTGCTATTGACGAAGCTGACCATGTAATTTTTCTTTTAGATGCCAGAGATGGTTTAACTGCTGCAGATGAAACCATTGCAATTCAGTTACGTCGAATGGGCAAACCAATAACGGCTGTAATTAATAAAACAGAAGGTATTAATGCCGATCAAGCGTCGATAGATTTTCATGTATTAGGTTTTGAAAATTTAGTTCCAATTTCTGCCGCTCATGGTCATCGTATTAATGCCCTGATGGATTTTTTACTTGAAGACTTAATTGAACCACAGCCAGCTATAGAGATTGATGAAGCTGCTGAAGATGTATCAGATGAGGAAGAGGGGAAATACTCATTCACTGGCGAACGTAAGCCTGAGCGAATTAAAGTTGCTGTTATTGGAAGGCCTAATGTTGGTAAATCAACACTAATTAATAGAATGATTGGCGAAGAACGCTTAGTCGCTTTTGACATGCCTGGTACAACTAGGGACAGCATTTCAGTACCTTTTACACGTGAAGAACAAGATTACACTCTCATCGATACTGCTGGTGTGAGAAGGCGTTCTAGAGTTGATGAGGGTATTGAAAAATTTTCAATTATTAAAACTCTGCAAGCTATTGATAAAGCTCATGTAGTGATTGGTGTCTTGGATGCAAGAGAAGCCATTACCGATCAAGATGCTACCTTAATGGGACTTGCCGTTCATCGTGGTCGCTCAATGGTAATTGCGATTAATAAGTGGGATCACCTTAGTGCAGATCAACGCCAAACTATTCAACGTCAACTTGATCTCAAACTTGAATTTATGAATTTTGCTGATTTACACTTCATCTCTGCACTACATGGAACCGGTGTTGGTGACTTATTTGAGTCTGTTCAAAACGCTTACACTGCAGCAATGAAAAACTTGCAAACGTCAGAGTTAACCAATGTTTTAGAACAAGCTGTACAACAGCATCAGCCTCCACTGGTGCGTGGCCGTCGTGTACGTTTGCGCTACGTGCATCAAGGTGGGCGTAATCCACAAGTTTTAGTTATTCACGGTACTCAAGTTGAACGTTTGCCTATGGATTACAAGCGTTATCTAATAAATACTTTTAGAAAAGCATTCAAGCTAAAGGGCACACCTTTACGCCTGGAGCTTAAGTCTTCAGCTAACCCATTTGCAGGTCGAAAAAATAAACTCACAGACCGCCAAGTTAAAAAACGCCAACGCTTACGCCAGCATGTAAAAAAGAAAAAATAAGCGCTGTTTAAACGTTAATTCCCGAACATAAAACTTCACATACTATGCCTTTTATAGCGCTAGTGTTCGCGTTATACTGCATGTCCAATATTTAAACATTATTCGATTTGAACGACTTTCTAATCGGTAGCGCTTGTCCGAATCACTGTTTTAAAATATTGATTTTATTATGATTTTACTGAAATAGTGTATTAAGGAGAATGATATGGGCGGTTTATTAGAAATGATTCTAAAGTCACAAAATGGTGGCTTAGTTAAACAAATTGGCAAACAACATGGTTTAGAGCCAAGTCAGGCTTTTGATGCGATTCGTAATTTATTACCGAGTATTACTCAAGGTATGAATCAAAATATTCAAAAAGAAGGCGGTTTAGGTGGTTTATTGGATGCACTAAATAAGGGTAGTCACCAAAAGTATATAGATGATCCATCGCAAATTACAACGCAGCAAGCAACCGAAGATGGCAATAGTATTTTAGGTCATATCTTAGGAAGCAAAGACCGTAGTCGAGAAGTGGCCAGACAAGCAGCAGAAAAAACCGGTATTGACTTTGATATTCTTAAAAAAATTCTTCCACAAGTGGCTGGTGCAAGTATGGGAGGGATGAGTAAACGAGTGAATACTCGCGATTCTGGCGGCCTACTGGATGCACTTACTAAGGTCGCTGGCCAAAGTGGTCAGGGTAGTGATGTACTTGGTAATATTCTTGGACAGGTGATGGGCGGTGGTCAAGCAACTCCTCAAAAACGCGGCGGCTTACTTGGCAGTTTATTAGGTGGCTTACTGGGTGGTGGGCGCAAGCGCCAAACACAGCAGACTCAGCAAATGCCAGATTTAGGCGGCCTACTTGGTGGGCTCTTAGGTGGTAAATCGGCTCAGCAATTACCTCCACAAGTTCAAGATCATACTCGTTCTATTTTAAGTAAAATGTTGGATCAAGATGGTGACGGTAATTCTTTAGATGATATTATGAATATGGCTAAAAAGTTTTTATAATTTCTTTAGAATTTAGTTTTAAAACCCTAAGCTAGTCTTAGGGTTTTTTGTATACGGTAATGTGATTTTGTTAGTTATAATACAGCATCAATATTGAAAGGATTAACATGCCAGCGACCCAATATCTCAAACTTGATTCACCTTTCCGTTTAAGAAAAGGTGGTGAGCTCAAAGAATTACAACTTGCGTATGAAACATGGGGCGAGTTAAATACTGATAAAGATAATGCTATTTTATTATTTACAGGCTTATCCCCATCAGCGCATGTTTCCTCTTCTCCCAAAAACCAAAGCCCGGGTTGGTGGGAAGGTATGTTGGGTTCCGAGTACCCATTAGATTCAGATAAATATTTTATTATTTGTGTGAATTCTTTAGGTAGTTGTTATGGAACAACAGGCCCCGCATCCATTAATCCAGGTACTAAGAAGCGCTATGGCTTAGATTTTCCTGTATTAACCTTAGAAGATATTGCTATTTCCACAAATGAAGTTGTGAAGTTTTTTGGTATAGAGAGTTTGCATACTGTTATGGGCTCATCCATGGGAGGCATGTCCGCACTGGCATATTTGGTGCAATTTCCTAAGAAAGCTAGAAATTTTATAAGCATTTCCTCAGCCCTAAGAGCCGAACCATATGCGATAGCATTACGTTCGTTGCAACGTGAACTAATACGTGCTGATAAGATTTGGGCAGATGGTGAATATGCCGATGATGAACAGCCTGTATCAGGAATGCAGTTAGCTAGGAAACTGGGCATGATTACCTATCGTTCAGCTACAGAATGGCGACAACGTTTTGGTCGTGAACGTGCCAGTGAGCGTCAAGGCGGTGCGTTTGGAATTGAGTTTGATGTGGAGTCATATCTTGAAGCTCATGCAAAAAAATTCACAGGGCAATTTGATGCTAATTGTTATTTATATTTATCCCGTGCTTTAGATTTATTTGATGTTGCTGAGCATGGAGGTTCTGTTGCTGCTGCTCTTAAGAAGGTTGAAATAGAACGTGCGCTAGTTATTGGGGTGATGAGTGATTCTTTATTCCCAGTACATCAACAAAAAGAAGTAGCTGATGCTCTTGGACATGTGTGTGATAAGGTAATTTTTAAAGCTTTAGACTCTATTCAAGGACACGATTCATTTTTAGTCGATATGGATAGATTCAGACCTATCATGTGCGATTTTTTATCATCTTGTAAATCACCCGATTGTGGAGAGAAGTAGTGATAAATACTAGTACACTATTTCATTTGGCTTTTGCGGTGAGAGATATTCAAGAATCGCGAGAGTTCTATACTCAAATACTTAAATGTGAAGAAGGGCGTTTTACTGATGAGTGGTTAGATTTGAACTTTTTTGGGCATCAAATAGTTTGCCATTTAGATGAATCATTAGGTAAAGATGGACGCATTAAACATTTGATTAATCCTGTAGATGAACATCCAGTTCCAATTCCGCATTTTGGCGTTGTTTTGACTATGGAGCAATGGCAAGAACTTGCAAAACACTTAACGGACAAAGTTGAATTTGCTATAGAACCTTACATTCGTTTTAAAGGTGAAGTAGGAGAACAGGCTACGATGTTTTTCTATGATCCTTCAGGTAATGCCTTAGAAATTAAAGGCTTTAAAAATATAGAAACTGAACTATTTGCCAGTTGAATTTTTATGATTGCATTTATGCAATAGAGAGAATAGTTTTCTCATTTAATAAATAAAGTAAAACAATAATGACTACAACATTAGCTACCCCATTAACACTCCCTTGCGGTGCCATACTACCAAATAGAATTTGCAAATCAGCTATGACTGAAGGTATTGCAGATTCATATGACCATGCAACTGATAAACATATCAATCTGTATCGAACTTGGTCTAATGGAGGAGCTGGATTACAAATATCAGGAAATATCATGGTTGATTATCGTTATCTTGAACGTCCCGGCAACGTGGTTGTGCAAGATAAAACGGGCTTTGAACAATTGCAAGATTGGGCAGCCGCCGCAACAGAATTTGGTAATCATTTTTGGGCACAAATTTCACATCCTGGTAGACAATGTGCACGTATATCTTCTGGACAGCCTTTATCTCCTTCAGATGTTCAGTTAAAGATGTTAGCAACCTTCGCTCAACCCAGAGCAATGACTGAAGAAGATATACAAGATGTCATTCAGCGGTATATAAATACTGCAGTTATTGTCAAAGAAGCGGGTTTTACTGGTGTGCAAATTCATGGGGCACATGGCTATTTAATTAGCCAGTTTCTTTCTCCTGTTACTAACCAGCGTAAAGATCAGTGGGGTGGGACATTAGAAAATAGAGCCCGCTTCTTGTTAACTATTGTTAAGAAAGTACGCCAAGCATTAGGAGCAAGTTTTCCTATAGGGGTAAAGCTCAATTCGGCAGATTTTCAAAAAGGTGGCTTTACCTTAACTGAGAGCGCTCAAGTTGCTAAATGGTTAAGTGATGAAAAAATTGATGTACTTGAAATTTCTGGTGGTACGTATGAGCAAATTAAGCTCTTAGGGCATACTGGCGAACAATCAGATATTGAAAATCCTGAAGTAGATAAAGATGTTCGTGAGAGTACTAAACAAAGAGAAGCCTATTTCCTAGAGTATGCTAAAACGATTCAAGACGTCATTGATATTCCACTAATGGTAACCGGTGGCTTTAGAGCGAGAGATGGAATGCAAGAAGCTCTGGCAAATAATGAACTAGATATGATTGGTATTGCTCGCCCCTTGTGTTTTGATCCAGATGTTCCAAAAAAACTAATTAGTGGTGAAATGGATAATGCACAACAATATGCTCCAAAACTTTGGTCAGGTGCTTTCGGTCCTGCAAGCAAAAATAAAATATTTCGCATGGTTAATATATTCGGAGATGTTGCTTGGTATTATCATCAAATATTAAAGCTCTCTGAAAATAAAGCACTTAACCCTAAAATAGGTTTATTAAGAAGTTTCTTCTCTCATTTTTATCGTGAATATAAAATTGGTATTACTCGAAAATGGGTACAAAGAAAGCGCTCTAATCACTGATTTTAATTAGAGTTAATTCATTGCCCCAAACGCAACCGCTGTCAATGCAATGTATATTATCTTTTTTATAGTGCCCTAGAGATGCCCAGTGTCCAAAGACAATTTTAGTATCTGCCAATTGTCTATTTGGGTAATCAAACCATGCTAGTAAAGTGCGTGGCTTGCGGCGCGGCTGCCCTTTGAATTTCAAATCTAATCTTGCTTTTTTACTTACATAACGCATACGTGTGAATGCATTAGTGATAAAACGTAAGCGTTCAGCACCTTCTAAGGTGTTGTCCCATAGATTGGGCTGATTGCCATACATATTGGCAAAAAAACTATTACGATTTTTTTCTTTTAATAATGCGGCTTCTACTTCTTGGGCACATTTGAAAGCTTTTTTTAGAGACCAAAGTGGGTAAACACCTGCATGACTTAAAATAGTGTCTTGGACTAAATCGTAATGCATTAATGGCAGATGTAGTAACCAATCAAGTAAATCAATTTTATCTTCTGCGTCTAATATCTTTTGAAAATCTTCAGATACACCAAAATTTTTTCTATGTTCTTTGCTATGAGCAAGGGCTAGTAAATGTAAATCATGGTTACCAAGAACACTAACCACAGAATCGCGAATTGAAAAAAGATAACGTAAGGTTTTTAAGGACTTTGGACCGCGTGCCACCAGGTCACCAGTTAGCCAAAGAGTGTCTTTATTTGTGTCAAATTCAACTTCATTAAGCTTTGTTCGCAAAGCATCAAAACAACCTTGAATATCACCAATTGCGTAAATAGCCATATTATCTTTTTAAAACCTATTTAATTGACCAGGCCTGGTACTGATAATGTAAAGACAGGAATGCTAACTTTAAATTTATCACCATCCTCAGTACGCATTCCATAATGACCCTGCATGCAACCTAAGGGAGTTTTCAAGATTGCACCGCTACTGTAGTGATAACTCTCACCAGCAGGTATGTGGGGTTGCTCGCCTATAACTCCTTTTCCTTTTACTTCATTCACTATGCCATTAGCATCGGTGATTATCCATTTTCTGTTAAGCAATTGAACAGTCTCATCTGAGTTGTTGTGTACGCTTATATGGTAAGCAAATGCGAATAATGATTCTTCAGGATTAGATTGATTGCCCAAAAAATTAGATGTCACTTCGATTTGTATATTTAAATTAGACATGATTAAAGTGTTTTTTGTTTCTGGAAAACATAGTTTGAAGCTTTAATGAATTCTCCAACGCTTAGGTTTTCTGCGCGAGCTTTAGCATCTAAACCTAATTCATTAAAATCATCTTGTTCTAGAAAATTACGCATACTGTTACGTATAGTTTTACGCCTTTGTCCAAATGCTTCTCGTACTATATTTGCAAATAGGATCGAATCTTTTAGCTCGAGTTTTTCGTTTAGCGGAGTCAGTTTAACAATTGCAGAATCAACTTTAGGTGGTGGGTTAAATGCACTTGGGGGTACTTCAAAAAGATTCTCAGCCTGACAATGTGCTTGAACCATTACCGATAAACGACCATAAGTTTTTGAATTAGGCTCGGCACACATTCGAACAACAACTTCTTTTTGCAACATAAATACCATATCGCTAATGCGTTGCTGGTAGTTGAGCAAATGAAAAATTAATGGAGTAGAGATATTGTAAGGAAGATTGCCAATTACTCGAACTTTGTTAACCGATTTTAATAACTCCAAAAAATTAGTTTTTAGTGCATCAGCTTCTTGAATTGAGAATTTTTCAATTCCCTTTGTGCTATGGCTTAAGCTCTGAATAGCGTCACGGTCAATTTCAAGTGCGAGGTAGTTTTGAAAGTTATAGTCTCTTAGCAGTGGTAGAGTCATAGCGCCAAGGCCAGGACCAATTTCAATAATATTGTCATCTGGCTGAATATTTATTGCAGAAACAATGCGTTGAATAATGTTGCTATCGGTTAAAAAGTGCTGACCAAAGCGTTTGCGAATAGGATGAGCCATTGTGAATTGTCTGCTTATCAGATAAAAATGAAAACCTAGGTTAGCACGTTTTTCATGCTTTTAATGGCTTCATCAAGACTAGAGCCCATGGTAGATTCTAATTCCATTTCTTTGTCGACTTTTTCACGAAAGTCAGGGTTTTCTTTTTCGCTTTCTATAGGCATTGAACGTTCCATTGCATTTTGATTTGCTTCAATACTAAGATCAAACATTTTTTGGATATCTTCATCACTTAGATTAATTGCTGACTCATTTGTATTGCTGGTCTTTGAATGGTCTTTGGCAGGTTTTTTAGCTCGATGTTTACGTGTGTGGTTTACATGAGCCATCTCAATGGCAATTTCAGCAGCAGCAATCATGCTTCCTGGATCAATTCTTCCCGTGCCAGCTAGGTCTAGAGCTGTGCCGTGATCAACTGATGTACGGATTATTGGTAAACCAAGTGTAATATTAGTGCCGCGACCAAAGCTTGCGTACTTCAATACCGGTAATCCTTGATCATGATACATACACAGTACGGCGTCAACTTGGTCAAGTATTTTAGGTGTGAATGCAGTATCTGCAGGAAGTGGACCTATTATTTCTAAGCCTGATTCACGAGCAAGTTTCAGGCTAGGTTCTATAATATCTATTTCAGTACGACCCAAGTGCCCTTGTTCACCAGCGTGTGGATTTAGACCGCACACTCCAATTACTGGAGCTTTTATACCAAATCGTAACTTTAAATCATTGTATAAAATTTCAAGAACTTTTAGTATGTTTTCTTGTGTAATTGCGGCAGGTACTTTTTCTAGTGGTAAGTGAGTGGTTACTAGAGCAACACGCATGGCTTCACACGCTAACATCATGACAGGTTTTTCAGCCATGGTTTTTTGGGCTAAGTATTCAGTGTGTCCAGTGAAAGCATGGCCTGCTTCGTTAATTATGCCTTTGTGTAGCGGTGCAGTTACCATGGCGTGATATTTTTTTTGCATGCAAGACTTTATGGCAATGTCTAATTGCTCAAGTACCATAGGAACATTGTTAACATCTAGTCGTCCTGCAATAACTGGAAATTTTGTCGGTACACTGATTAAATTTAAATCTTTTAATGCATCTTGTAAGCCCAGTTGTTCAGCACGTTGTCCAAACACTACCGAATCGCCCAAAATTGTAATTTGTGCAGGAAGTTTGGCTCTTAATAGATGTAAACAAGCATCAGGTCCAATGCCTGAAGGTTCACCTGAGGTAACAATTAGTTTTGGTATAAAACTGCTCATAGGCATAGATTAACAGTCTGAGGCTTTAAATTCTACAAAAAGGATTGAATAGTTATTTCACTGGAAAGCATCTAGTTAATGTTAATTATTTAACAGAAGGGTATTTAGAGACGATACTCAACATAAGCTTCATCACGTAGACGTTGCATCCAAAGAATTGATTCTTGTTCAAATTTTTGTTCACTTATCGCCGTACGAGCTCTGTTGCGGAGAACCTCTTCGGCCATGTCATATTCACGTTTATCAGTAACTTCAAGAATATGCCAGCCAAATTGAGATTTAAATGGTTCCGAAATTTCACCAATTGGAGAGTTTTTTATAACGGCCGCAAAGCTTGCATCGTAGACATCAGGTACTGACCAACCTAATTCGCCACCCTTGGTAGCTGTACCAGGGTCTTCAGAGTTCATTCTTGCAGATTCAGTAAAATTATCACCAGCAAGAATTTTTTCTTTTATTTTATTCAGTTTCTCTTTATTTTCTGAGTCCGAACTTAAATCAGAGTCACGAATCAAAATGTGTCGAGCAGAGTATTGTGTTACAACTTGTTCCGGTAATTCATTGCCACGTATTTCATCTAAAAGCATTATGTGGAAACCGCTAGCGCTACGTATAACTTCACTTACATCACTTTTGTCCATGCTACGAACACGGTCTGAGAAAATACTGGGCATTTGAGCTAAGCTTCTCCAGCCTAAATCACCACCCTCTAATGACTTTGTTCCATTTGAATAGGCTATTGCAAGTTTTGAGAAATCTTCGCCTGCGAGAATGCGCTCTCGAATTTTGTCGGCTTGTTCTTTTTTGATTGCAATTAATTCCTGCGTAGCGTTTTGTTCAACAGCAATTAAAATTTGTTTAATGCGAAACTCTTTATCATTACTGCCACTGTTAATTAAACGATCTATCTCAGAATCCGAAACTCGAATATCTCCACCTAATTCTCTTTGACTTAATTGTTGAATTGTAAGTTGCTCACGAATTTCTTCACGAAAACTTGCGTAATCAACACCATCTGCTTCAAGTGCGGCGGGTAGCTCATTAAGACTAGTACCGTTTCTGTTAGCAATATTTACAAGGGCTTGATTTACCATTTGGTCAGGTATGCGTAAGCCCGCTTGGCGTGCACGTTGGCTTTGAATTTTTTTAACAATAAGCTGTTCTAAAACTTGTTGTGCAATTTGGATGCGTGGTGGTAGTTGCTGTTGTTGTGATTGTAAGCGACCAATAACTAGACTCATTTCTGATTCAAATTCGCTTTGAAGAATAATGTCATCATTTACTACAGCCACAATTCTATCTAGCAGTTCAGCTTTAGCTGATTGTGAGGCAACGATGGTAATAAGGAGGAGGGTGAGAAGTTTTGTGAATTTCATAGTGCTATCTTTTTTCTTGATTGGTAGTTTTGAGGCGAAAGGCTATACAAATTCTCTATAAGACGATTTTTATAAATTTATTGGTCTAGATTAAAGATATTTTGCTGTAATAGTTTATCTGCTCGTGCTCCGACACTGGATAAGCCTTTGAGTTCCAATTGTATCAGGAAAGCGTTATCTGAGTTACCCTCGCGATCTGAAATATACCGTCGAGAGATAGTGCGTATGCTCCAACAGCAGGTGTCATATTCTAGTCCCCAATAACGATCTAATGTTACGCTATTTAAACGATCATAATTCAAGCGGCCAACCAGATTAATTCTGTCATTAATTGGGTATTTCAGGGCAATATCGGTCTGATCTAGGCTTCCGGCTACTGACCGATAGCCCATGTTTATCAGAGTCCGTTCATTAGGTGTATAACTGAAAGCAAAATTACGTTTTGCGTGTTGATTGCTCTCACTGTTCCAGCTTAGGCCACTTTGGAGTGACCATTTATCATTTATGCGCCAAAAGCCTTCTCCGACTAGCAGCGATGATGCTTGTTCATCTATTTGAGTACTACTGAGACTGACTTTACGATCACTGAGGTAATAGATTTGGCCAAGATCAAAACGTAGGCTTTGGCCGCTTGCATTACCTAATAAGCGAGAGCTAAGACCTAGCGCAATCTGATGAGTATCCCCAATTCTGTCTAAACCACTAAAGCGCCACGGACTGAAAAGTTGGTTCTGGGTTAAATCCGGTAGTGCAGTATCAAAAATAGGTAAATTACTTTGATCGCGAAAAGGAATATAGGTGTATTGAATGCGTGGTTCTAAGGTTTGTGGCAGTAGGCCTCCAGCAACTTCTCGTTCTAAGAATAAGCGAGCATCAACATTGAATATCGGCAAACTTCGACTAGGACTGTTTTTATCAGCTAGAGCAACGTTTTCTAATGAGTATTGAGTTAGATTTAATCCTGCACTACTTGTAATACTCAAGGCATTATTAGACCATGAATGTTCTAGCTGAGGGTATGCACTTGCTCTTAAACCTTGAATTCCAGCTTTACGTCTGAAATAGGCCAATTCTGTTTCAAGATTTAATTTTAAACCATCAAAACCCAAGTTTGACCATGAAGCATTGCTGGTGATTTGTGGAAGTCGTTGATACGGTTCTTGAAAATTATTAATACTAGGACTTAAAACTTGGTAATCTTGAAACACGGCTTGAGTAGTCCAACGTTCACCAAAATAGCTAATAGCAATTTCTCTATTTAAATTTGTTATCGCTGTATTGGTTAAGCTGCCTCCAAAATCAATAAAGTAGTCTTCGTCAGAAACATCACTGATATCAACATTAATATCCCAGTTCTCGCCAAACTCTAATCGGTTATCAAAATTTAAGTAACTACGCGTTGCATTTCTTTTAGAATCCTTAAATAAAATATCGTAATTTAAGCTGCTATTAGAAAAGTTAGAAAGATGGCGAAATTCATTCTGAAATTGTACGCCTCTGTCGGTTAAATATAAGGGGGTAGCCGTTATATCCATATTTTCTCGAAAATTCCAATAATAGGGTATAGATATTTCTAAGCCACTTTTATCTGATGTTGAGATATTAGGAATTAAAAAACCGGACTTACGTTGGTTGTTTAATGGGAAAGTGAAATATGGCAAATATAAAATTGGAACATTGGCAAATTCTAAACGCATATTTTTTGCATAGCCACGTGATTCTTCTTGGTCTAAAACAATTTTAGGAGCAACCAATTGCCAACCTGTATGGTTTTTGGGACAACTGCTAAAAATAACATTGGTCAGTGACTGTTGACCTGTCTCTGTAAAGTCTAGCTCATCTGCAGAGCCTCGCGTGCCATCGTTAAAGGTGAATTCAGCATTTTTGAAATTTGCCGTGCGTGCTTGTAAATCAAAATCTGCAGTTAGACCCGTAATCTCACCTTGCGCACTGGATAAGCTAACTTCATTCGGAGTTGTAAAAACACCCTCATCAGCATCATACTCAGCAATGTCGGTTTTAATTACTTGTCCACGATATTCTAGTTCAACATTCTTTTTCAGACTAAATATATTTTTTGTTCCATCTACTTCTTTCGCGTATATAGATACTTTATCGGAGTCAGCTTCTGTTTGTTTTGTTACTTGTGTGCTTAAACTAGGCGCAGGGCATTCTGAGCCTAAGTTGCTGCTTAGACTTAAGAGTGACAATACTGAAAAAAGGATAGGCTTTAACATTTAATAGAATCGACTATTTTAAAATTTATATTTTAGTTTTACAGATAAACGGTCATTATTTGTGTAATTAGCTAGGTAAAAACACTAAATAAAAGCATATAATACCTTTTTATAGGTCAGGGTTATACAGTTGCTTGCTTCCTTTTTAGGCTAGTCTGTTTTGCACCTACTATCAATTTATCTAAGATATATGCATTGTGAAAGAAACTACTAACTCAAACACGACTACAGCAGTAGATGCGCGACTTGAATCTCTTAATCAGTGGTTATTAGGAATTGGTTTTACAGATTATTTGTTGGAGCCAGCATCGCAAGACGCTAGTTTTCGACGTTATTTTCGTTTGACTCGTAAAGCAGGAAAAAGTTTAATTCTTATGGATGCGCCTCCCGCTAATGAGTCTTTAAGTCCTTTTATGGAAATAGCTGCTGATTGGTCTACTTCTACAATATCAGTCCCCCAAATTTATGATTATTCTAGAGACTTAGGTTTTTTGATATTAGAGGATTTCGGTAACATTACATTTCTTAAGAAGTTGTCGCAAGACAATATTGAATCTCAATACCGAGTTGCGATTGACGAGCTAATTAAGATACAAAAGCATAAGGCTGAGTTTGCTTTGCCTGACTACACACGGGAATTGTTATTATCTGAGATGGGCCTGTTTGTTGATTGGTTTGTTGTTAAGCATTGTCGATATCAGATTTCAAAAAAAGAAAGACAAGCCTTAGAAAATAGTTTTTATGAGTTGATGCAATCAGCTTATCAACAAAAACAAGTTACGGTGCATAGAGATTATCATTCAAGAAATTTAATGTTGTCCACAGAAGAAAGACTTGGTGTTATAGATTTTCAAGATGCTGTCCGCGGTCCATTAAGCTATGATTTGGTTTCGTTGTTGAAAGACTGTTATTTTAAGTTGTGCGATTCAAAAAGAGATGTTTTACTCGGTTACTATTTGCAGCAGGCAACAAGGGCTAAGCTTGTTGATGCATCTGATTTAATCTCTTTTAAAGAAAGGTTTGAGTTAATGGGCGTGCAGAGACATTTAAAAGCCATAGGAATATTTTGTCGTTTGTTTCATCGTGATGGAAAAGAAAACTATTTAGAGGATATTCCTTTAACTGCCAGTTATATTACTGAGTTAGGAAATAGCTATTCTGTATTGATACCAATCAATGAAATATTGGTAAAGTGTTTGTCCTTGATAGAGAGTAATCAGTGATGCGAGCCATGATATTGGCAGCAGGACGGGGTTCACGTCTCAGTCCACTCACCGACAAAACACCTAAGCCATTAATCAAAGTCGCTGGTAAAACACTGATTGAGCATCAAATTGCAGCTATTAAAAAGGCTGGTATTAATGAAATCGTAATTAATACTGGTTGGTTAGGGCAAATGATTATGGACTATCTTGGCAATGGTAGTCGCTATGGAGTTCAGCTAGAGTACTCTATAGAGCCGATTGAAGGTTTAGAAACTGGCGGGGGTATTTATCAAGCGCTAACTTTATTGGGTTCAATGCCTTTTCTGTTATGCAATGCTGATATTTATCATGCAATAAACTTAAAAGAATTTATTAGTTTTTCGCAAAAGAATTCGCAAGCTGCGTTAGTTCAATTGCTTTTGGTAGAAAAACCTGACTACGCTGAGTCTGGCGATTTTGAATTACAAAATGATTTAGTGCATTTGAAAAGTAGTTCTGGACGTCAAAGCTATACCTACAGCGGTATTGGAGTTTATAGTCAAGATTTGTTTGAGCACTCTGAACCAGGCTTTTATTCGGTTGTACCATTATTAAAAAAAGCCATTACTCAAAAAAAAGTAAATGGCTTTTACGACTCAGCGCCTTGGTTTGATGCAGGAACAAAAGAAAGACTAGCTGCTATCGAAGAATTTATTAATGGCTTTTCTCAATAATTTATTCGGCGTTCATTATGGTCTGTTGACCGCCCTTAAGTTTCTTAGGCACACTTTCTCTACTAGCTTTTGGCACATTTAACTTGCTCTCATCAAATGGATGCCATTCATATTTATCACCAAGTACTGGTGTATAAACCAAGTCACCTGACTTTCTCCAAGCATCTAAAACAACTCCTGCATAAAAGTCTTGGCCAATTGCAGTAACAACTGGTGAGCTATGCTCAAGAGGATAGCTACTACCTTCGTTCGCAATGCCCCAATGAAATTGCATAGTTTTGTAATTTTTTTCACGCAGCATTGTTAAAATGTCATAGCAGAAATGTATACATAGACCGCGAGGTCTATAACCATAATTGACTAATACATTATGCCAAACTGGAGGCCAGGTTAATTCAAATTCATTTGCTAAAGATAAACCACGGTAGACCGTAGAATTGGCTAAATCGCGTGCTTCAACTGGGTCGATGTTGCCATCTAATTGCATAACCATTTGAAAAAGTTCATCTGTTTTTTGACGATGTTTTTCTGAGGTGTCTTCAAGATTAATGCCGATGAGCTGACCTTGCTTATCAGTTTCAATTTTATTCTGATTGACTGGTACACAGGCAATAGTGATAGCAAGAATAAAACTGAGTAGGGTGAAACGATAAATTTTTAACATAATTAAATATTTTATTTGTGTATGCGTTTATACGCTTAATTCAGTTGTTACAGAGAACAGTTTTGATGTGGATTTATTGCAAAATATTTTCTGTATATAAAAAAACAGCCCCGCAATTGCGAGGCTGTAATTTTAAACGTTTTATGTAAACAACGCTATTAGTCTAGCTCAATACCTAACTCTTGGATTACACGAAGTGTAATGTACTTGTCGTTAGTTAAAGGAAGACCTTTTTTGCGAGCATAACATTGGTTAACGCCACGATATGTACAAGGACCGATTTGGCCATCGATACGACATTCGTAACAACCTACCGCTTTAAGTGCAGTTTGTAATTTACGGATGTTTGCGTTAGTCATGTTTACATCACAAAGAACTGGACGCCATTCTGAACGATCATCAGTAACTTTAACGTTACGAGTAACAGTTTGGAATTCAGCTGGGATGGCAATAGTACGTGTAGACGCAGGTGTATCAACAATTTGCTTGCTCACTGTTTTGTAAACAGCAGGAACTGTTTCTTCACGGAAGCTAGCAGGTGTAGTTACAACACGACGAGATACAGACTTGTACTCAGCAGGGATAGTGATAGTGCGTGAAGACGCAGGAGTATCAATAACTTGCTTAGTTACAGTTTTGTATACTGCTGGAATTTCAATCTCACGAGTACTTGCAGGTGTTACAACAATTGTAGTATCAACATTTGCATACTCAGCAGGAATCGCAATGCTACGCACTGAAGCAGGCTTAACTAAAACTTGTTTAGTTACTGTTGTGTACTCAGCTGGTACTGGGATTTCACGAGTTGATTCAGGAGTGATTAGCTTAGTTGTATCAACGTTTGCATACTCAGCAGGAATCTCAATAGTACGTGAAGAAGCAGGAGTAACTAATACTTGACGAGTAACAGTACGGTATTCAGCAGGAATTTCTACTAAACACATTACTTCACCAGTTGAATTAGTTTTTGTTTCAACAACTTTACCGCCAAAGCGCTCTACGAAGTCACCAACGCGAACGTTAGTATTTGCTTCACCAGCACCAGAACCAGCGTTAGAACTAACACCAGTAGAACGTTTCCATTCTGTGCGAGCTTCACGAACTAAACGTTGCTCAGTTTCAGTTTTGTATACAGCAGGAACTGTTTCAATACGAGTTGAAGCAGCACGAACT
>CAJQOG010000112.1 GCA_905479875.1 uncultured Gammaproteobacteria bacterium | reverse complement strand
GTGGCATCAAGCTTATAATTTCGTTTCTTATCTAGCCGTAAAATAACGCTATGCAATTATCAGATATATACCCTTCAAGCGATTTAGAGTATTTACTTAACACAACTGCTTTACAAGGGCAGAAACAATTACTGGCCTTGGTGCAAGAAAAAATCAATGAATGCCAGCATGGAGACATGCCTAAGTGGTTAGCCGCAATTCAAGAAATACAAAAATTTGCTTCACCCTTATGTGAGATTGATGAGTATTTGAATCTTGGGTATAGCGCTTCACATCCCGAAGATCTTATTCCACATCTCAAACAACTTATGCCGTGGCGCAAAGGGCCTTTTAATTTAGGCGATGTATTTGTTGATACTGAGTGGCGTTCGGATTGGAAATGGCAGCGGGTAAAACCTCATCTTTCTGATATGACTAATCGTGCAGTATTGGATGTGGGTTGTGGCAACGGTTACTTCGGCTACCAAATGCTTGGTGCCGGCGCCAAAGCTGTCGTTGGAATTGATCCTATGTGGCTCTTCATTTCACAATTTCTAACGCTCAGAGAATTTGCTGGAAATGTACCAAATTTTGTATTGCCATTAGGTATTGATGATTTGCCAGAAGCTTTAACCGGCTTTGATACTGTTTTTTCAATGGGTGTTTTATATCACCGTAAGTCTCATCTCGAACATATTCAAAAACTCAAAAGTCTTTTACGTGATGGCGGCGAGTTGGTTTTAGAAACTTTAGTTTTAGATACTCATGAAGATGAAGTATTAATTCCTGAAGGACGTTATGCCAAAATGCGAAACGTTTGGGCAGTCCCGTCTCTCTCTGTTGTTAAGCAATGGGTTGAGGAGTGTGGTTTTTCTGATGTAAACATCGTTGATGTTAATCAAACCAGTGTTGAAGAACAAAGAGTGACTGACTGGATGGTGTTTGAGTCATTAGCGGAATACTTAGATCCTGAAGATAGAAATAAGACTTTGGAAGGGCATCCTGCGCCTGTTAGGGCTACTTTGATAGCGAGAAAATAGATGTAGGATGGGCAAAATGCAATGTGCCCATCTTCTAGTTGCTTAAAGATGGGAACGCAAGCTTTGCCCATCCTACCGTTTCTTTGGATTTTATTTCAAACTGTACAAATCTTTCCTAGTCTTATACTTAACCCAAGACGTCAATATATATTTATCATTCGACACAGGCACTTCACCTCGATGAGTGTGAGTAAATCCTGCTGGTGCAATCACTAAGGTTCCAGCTTTAGGGCTAATCGTTTTATTTTGATAATAAAAGGAGGTGCCACCACCTTCTTCAACGTCATTCAGGTAATACATCCAGAGTAAGTTTCTGTGTAGCGATCCATTCTCAGGGTCATGAGGGTGAGGATAAAATTCAGAATGCCAGTGATGATAACCACCTTTGGCTTTATTGTATTTTTGTAAGTTAGTTGTACCTAAACGATAAATAGCAGAAATAAATGACAACAGTAATTTATCATCCATACCAGCAATATCTTCGGCTTTAATTTCTTGAACCTGAGTAGAATTAGGAGGAGTCCAATTTAAAGCTAAAGCGCCCACTATAAAATGTGGATACTCACGTGCATAACGTAACAAGCCATGAAAAGTTAATTGTTGAACGGCAGAAAGTTCTTGATGCCAGTCTTTGTGTGGGTCAAGCATTAAGTCAAGGCTATCTTTTTTCTTTGTATCTATGCCTTGGCCTGTTTCACCCTGAGTTTTTCTAGTATCAGATTCAAACTTTTTAATTAAGCCATTGCAGAAATCTTGATTAAGAAAATCGGGATAAATACCGATAAAATTTTTATTATTTGTGTCCATAGGCTTATTGTAAACCCATGTTGGATTTAATCCTATAGTTTTGCTTTGAACTTTAAAAACTCACTATTTTTAGGATCAATTTCCAGTGCTTTTGTAATATGTTCCTGGACTTTGGACATTTCTTTTAAATGTTGGTAAATCATTGAAAGCCTATAGTGTGCCCATTTATGTTCTGGATTATCTACATTTTCAGGGAGTTCTAAGTATTGAAGTAAACTCGTTTCACCTTCTTTAAGATAATCGCCTGTAGTTGCTGCTAAACGCCCAATTTGATAAATGGCTTGTGCATCATCAACATCATTAGTGTTAGATTGCAGCCAATTTGTTAGCAGTTCATAGGATTTTTCAGGATTAGATGTTTGTTCATGTCTTGAGAGTTCTACAACAGCATTCCAATCATCTGGATACTTTTTGTACCACTGAGTAAGATTATTAAGAAAATTCTCTGAGTCTTTTGTTTTTCTATAGTAAGCGCTGTAAATTGGGTAAGCACGCTTTATGTCAAAATCCGCAAGATAGTTAATATGATATAGGGATTTTTTAATACTGCCACTGAGTAAATAGGGAGTGAGAATATAGTAATAGCCAAGTGCATAATGTGCATTAACATTATCTGGCTCGCTTTGTAAAACAAAGTAAAGTTCATTGCGTATTTGCCTGGCCAATCTAATTTTTCTGAATAAACCTATTTTTACATCAGCCCCAAAATTTTCATTATTTGCATACTGTCTAACATTTTTTGCCAAGGTGTGATCTTTGGTATAGGCCTTAACACCAAGCCTGATCATTTCTTCATAATTACCAACTAGATAATGGTTTAGTGACAGGTAATATAATGCTTCAATGTTTGCCGGATCTTGTTTGGTTATAGTTTGTAAAGTCTTGAGTGACTTGGAATAATTTTCAGCCTCTAGAGATGCTTTAGCTAAGTCAAGAGTATTTGCTTGTAAATAAACTGAATAGAAAAAACTGAACAGTATTAATCCTAATGTTTTTTTCACAACAGGTCCTTTTTATAAGGTTTTAGCCCTTATTATTTTTACTTAATAATTGGCGTACTTGTGTGACTACTTTTTTATTACTTGGTTGCAGTTCTTCAGCCTTTTTTGCAGCAGTTACTGCTTTATCTAAATCGCCCATGTGCTCATAGATATTAGCTAAGCGATAATAAGACCATTCATGACCAGCTTGTTCCATGTCTGGTGTATAAGCGTTATAAGTTAATAGTGCTTCTTTACCTAGGTCTAAGTAGTTTCCAGAAAGAGCGGCTGTTAAGCCTAAAAGATAATTTGCATTCATTTCTGTAGGATATTTTTCTAACCAATCGGTCAAAATTCTACTCGCTGTAGCATAATTTTCTTGTTCTAAATAAATTCTAAATTCCGCTTCAACAGGTGCCCATTTTGTCGCATCAAGAGCTTTCCATTCTTCAGCAAGTTCCAAAGCCTGAGACCAGCGCTTACGTTTTTTTAAGATACCAATTTTTAATGGATACGCACTTTCTTGGTTAATTTTCTCAATTTCGAGAGCTTGAAACTCTGCTTTCTTGATACTGCCACCGATAATTCCAGGCGCCATTAAATAAAATAATGCTAAGCCTTCACGAGCTTTAATATTACTCGGGTCGAGGTTAACCGCTGTTTGATAGCTGCGTTTAACACGTCGGGCAAAACCAGGTAATTTGATTATGCTTGTGTTTTGGGTGCCAACAAATTTTAAAACTTGGGTGTCAGCAAATAAACTATGATGTTCGGATACACTAGGATCTTTTATAACGGCTTGAGCTGCATTCTCTACAGCTAGTTCATAGTTTTTTAAACCCATGCAAGCTTTAGCAGATAAATAATAAAGATTTGCATTATCTGGAGTTTCTGCTTTTAGTTCTTTTAAAATGTCATAGGCCTGTGCAAATTCTTTTTTATCGAATGCAGTTTGGAATTTTTCTAAATCATTAGCTGTAGTTGTTTGGATCACTAATGCTAAACACACAAAGCTTATAAATTTAAATAAATTTAATTTTCCAATATTGTAAATATTCATACGAATACACCTTAGTGTTAGGCTTAATCCGTTTTTGCTTTTACAGGTTCCGATTTGTTCTTGGAGTCTAATTCTTTTGGAAGCAGTAAGGCTGGATTAATCCATGTACGGTTTAATTGCACGCCGAAGTGAAGATGCGGGCCTGTTACACGACCAGTAGCTCCAACTTCGCCAAGTTTCTCACCTTGTACGAGTGAATCACCCACTTGGACATCAATTTTGCTCATATGGCAGTACATGCTTATTAAGCCTTGGCCGTGATCAACAAATACTGTATTGCCATTAAAGAAGTAGTCACCAGTTTCGATAACCTTACCTGAAGCGGCTGAGAGTATTGCAGTGCCGGTTGGTGCAGCAATATCCATGCCGCTGTGAGGATTTCTTGATTCACCATTAAATACACGGCGTAAACCAAAAGAACTGCTTCGCGGTCCTTCAACTGGATAAATGAATTTAAATGGAACTTCCTCAACTGCAGTCCAAGATGCTTTGGCTTTGTTAATGCGTTTAGCTTCTTTACGATAGCGAGCTAAGTTTTCTTCGCTTAGATTAACTTGTCCTGGTTTTACGGTGAGTTCTTGAGTCCGGTATTTCTTGTCATTAATTTCAAACTGAACTTTGCTTGTTTCTAATTTGTTTTCTGTGACTAATAATTTTGCTTCACCAATGGTTTGCTTTAGTGGGATGCCTACAACAGCATGCCATTCATTGTTTTTCTTAACAGCGATGACTTTGCGTTTTCCAAACTTTAATTCAGGTTTTTTATTATCAGCTTTTATTCCGGTTGGAATAATTGCAATCCCACCTGGTACGTAAGACTCTTGAGGTAAGTCTTGTGCAAAAAATCTTTGACCTATTGTCAATGCTAAAATTAAGGAGGTGGTTTTTAGTATTGATGAAAATTTTTTTGACATTTTATTTTTTACTCTTTGATTTATTGATCTTAGTTACTGTAGAGAGAATGTCACCATCTTTGAGCTTGGTTGAAATAATCTCTCCTGTGTTCACGTCTGAAACAGAAGTCACCACATTTTTACCTACTTTATCACCCTGAAGCTGAACCAGAGCATAACCACGTTCTAGGGTTGCTAATGGACTCAGGGTATTTAGTTTTCCAATGACTTGTCCTAAACTGGCTTTTTTAAGCTGTAAAGCATGTGACGAGCTGGAATTTAAACGATTTTTCAGGCGTATTATTTTTTCTTTTTCATTGGCTACTCGAATCACAGGATCTTGGCGTTTAATGCGAATATTTAAATTACCAAGAACATTTTTTTGTTCTTTTAACAGTCTTTGCATGAGTTCGTGTAAACGAAAGCTTTGGGAGTGTAGGTGGTCTTGTTGCTGTTTTAATTTTTGTCCTGGATGAGCAAGTTGTAAACGTTTACTTAAATAATCGAGTTTCTGGGCCTTTTTTTGTAAATGCTCTGAACTTGCTTTAGAAATGTATTGAAATAAAGATCGAACTTGAGCTGCAAGATCATCTTGTGTAATTGGTGTGGCAACTTCTGCCGCCGCTGAAGGAGTTGGTGCTCGTAAGTCTGCAACAAAATCTAATATAGTGAAATCTACTTCATGCCCAACGGCCGAAATAATTGGAGTATTAGATGCAAAAGCAGCTCGAGCAACTCGTTCGTCATTAAATGCCCAAAGGTCTTCTAATGAGCCGCCACCACGACCAACGATAAGTAAGTCACATAGACTTTCAATATCCGCTTGCTTAATTGCATGTGCTATCTCGGCTGGAGCTAAGTCGCCTTGCACTAATACAGGATAGATTTTTATTTGGACCATTGGCAAGCGACGTTCTAAAACATGCAAGATATCTTGAAGAGCAGCACCTGTGCTTGATGTGATTACACCAATTGTAGAAGGTAGTTCAGGAAGCTCTTGTTTATACTCTGCTGCAAACAGTCCTTCTTTGGCTAGCTTGTCGCGTAATTCTTCATATGCACGCTGTAAGGCTCCTGTGCCAGAGTCTTCCATTTGATCGGCAATTAGTTGGTAATCACCACGGGCTTCGTAAAGACTAACTTTTCCTCGAATTAGAACTTTGTCGCCATTAGTAACATTAAATTTTACTCGGGAATTAGCTCGTTTGAACATGGCGCATCGTATCTGAGCATTTTCATCTTTAAGGCTGAAATACCAGTGGCCCGACGCTGGACGTGAAAGATTAGAAATTTCACCTTCAAGCCATAATGACGGCAATTCGATATCTAATATCTGCTTAGCTGCGCGATTCAGTTCAGAAACACTGTAAATATGTCGAGAAGTTGTGTCCAAAACCTGTCCTAAATTAAATTTTCTGCCTTCTTTTAAAGCAGAATTACCTATATAAGTTGCTGATTTGCGTCAATTTACTTATGAGTTTGACTCAAAATGATGATTTACCCAAAGATTATAGCTAAGTATAATGCGCGGTTAACTTCAAGTGTTCTGATTTGGGACCCAAAAGCTTAACCTGAAAGATTACATTAATCTTTTGATCATCCTATCAAAACACAGTAATCGCTCCTGAATTCCAACTCTGGGGCCAAGAATAGGACGAGCTTATCATGCGCATTAACCAACAAGCACTAACTTTTGACGATGTTTTGTTATTACCAGCATACTCAGAAGTTCTTCCGCGTGATGTTGATCTAAAAACACAACTTACCCGTGAAATTTCACTCAATATCCCGCTAATTTCAGCCGCTATGGATACCGTTACCGAAGCCCGCTTAGCTATCGCTTTGGCTCAAGAAGGTGGTATCGGGATTATTCATAAGAGTATGACAGTTGAACAGCAGGCCGAACAAGTTCAACAAGTCAAGAAATACGAAAGTGGCATTATTAAAGATCCAATTACGATTTCGCCAAATTCCTCTATTCGTGATGTATTAGAACTAAGTCGTCGTCATAAAATTTCAGGCATGCCTGTAGTAGACGGTAAAGACTTGGTGGGCATCGTAACCAATAGGGATTTGCGTTTTGAAACCAAGCTAGATGCTCCTGTACATACAGTGATGACACCAAAAGAAAAATTGGTGACGGTTAAAGAAGACACTAAACGCGAAGAAGTTCTACATTTATTACACAAACACCGTATTGAAAAAATTCTAATCGTTAATGACGCGTTTGAATTACGCGGCATGATTACAGTTAAGGATATTCAAAAATCTACCGACTTCCCGAATGCTTGTAAAGATCATCACAGTAGCTTACGTGTAGGTGCTGCGGTAGGTACTGGAGCAGATACTTTAGACAGAGTTACTGCACTAGAAAAAGCGGGTGTTGATGTGATTATTGTTGATACATCTCATGGACATTCTTTGGGTGTACTCAATAAAGTTCGTGAAATTAAAAAAGCTTTTCCTGATTTGCAAATTATCGGTGGCAATATTGTTACCGGTTCAGCTGCTTTAGCCTTAGTTGAAGCAGGTGCTGATGGTGTGAAAGTTGGTATCGGTCCAGGCTCAATTTGTACTACTCGCATAGTTGCTGGTGTTGGTGTTCCGCAAATCTCGGGTGTGGCAAATGTAGCCCAGGCCCTAGCCGGAAGCGGGGTTCCATTAATTGCTGATGGCGGTATTCGTTATTCTGGTGATATTGCTAAAGCTTTAGTAGCAGGCGCATATTCAATCATGGTTGGTAGCATGCTTGCTGGTACTGATGAAGCACCTGGTGAAGTCGAGCTATATCAAGGGCGTTCGTATAAGTCATATCGTGGTATGGGTTCAATTGGCGCTATGGCTAAAACCCATGGTTCAAAAGACAGATATTTCCAAGACAAAACAGACGAAGTTGAAAAATTAGTTCCAGAAGGTATTGAAGGCCGTGTTCCTTATAAAGGCAGCATGGTTTCAATCGTGCATCAAATGATGGGCGGTGTGCGTTCTGCAATGGGTTACACCGGCTGTAAGAATATTGAAGAAATGCGAACTAAACCTGAGTTTGTACAGATTACTAGTGCTGGTATGAATGAATCGCATGTGCATGATGTTGCGATCACTAAAGCCGCTCCCAATTACCGTCGCTAGCCGTCATCTTTTGTCCGCATGCTGCGTTAAAATTGATTTTTAAAATGCTCATTTACATAATGTAAACTCCGCTTTTAAAAATCAATTTTGCCTTACCTGCGAACAAAATATTTAGGCTAGGAATATATTTATATTAATAGCGTTAAGAAAAACTTATAAGAAGTGATTTTATGCAAGACATTCATCAACAACGTATTTTAATTCTTGATTTTGGTGCTCAATACACTCAGCTGATTGCTCGCCGTGTGCGTGAGATGGGTGTGTATTCTGAAATTCACCCTTGGGATGTAACTGATCAAGACGTTAAGGATTTTAAACCTACTGGCATTATTCTTTCGGGCGGACCTGAGTCAACATTAGGTGATGATGCACCGATTGCTCCTGAGGTGGTATTCACTTTGGGTGTGCCAGTTTTAGGCATTTGCTACGGCATGCAGACCATGGCTGCTCAGTTGGGTGGTAAGACTACAACTTCAAGTCATAAAGAATTTGGTTACGCCGAGGTTAAAGCGACAAATCCTGGCCAGTTGTTTCAAGGTTTGGGAGATCGTATTGATGACGATGGTGTGCGTTTCTTTGATGTGTGGATGAGTCATGGTGACAAAGTTGATGAGATTCCACCAGGTTTTACCTTAATTGGTAGCTCACCTAATGCACCTATTGCTGCAATGGAAGATAAAGCACGTGGCTTTTACGCTGTGCAATTTCACCCTGAAGTTACTCACACGAAACAAGGACATGAAATTCTTTATCGTTTTGTACGCGAGATCTGTGGCTGTGAAGCACTTTGGAATCCAGAAAATATTATTGAAGATAGCTTAAAACGCGTTAAAGAAAAGGTCGGCAGTGATCAAGTGCTTTTAGGCTTGTCTGGCGGTGTTGATTCATCAGTGGTTGCCGCGCTTTTGCATAAGGCTATTGGCGACCAACTCACTTGTGTATTTGTAGATCATGGTTTACTACGCGAGAACGAAGGTGATCAAGTCATGCAAACTTTTGCTGACAATATGGGTGTAAAAGTTATACGAGTTGATGCAGAAGAACGCTTCTTAACAGCACTTAAAGGCGAAACTGACCCTGAGAAAAAACGTAAAATTATTGGTAAAGAATTTATCGAGGTATTCGATGATGAGGCCACTAAACTGCAAGGCATTAAGTGGTTGGCTCAGGGAACCATTTACCCTGACGTTATCGAGTCAGCGGGTTCAAAAACCGGTAAAGCACATGTAATTAAATCACACCATAATGTTGGTGGCCTACCGGATGATATGGATTTTGAATTAATTGAACCATTACGTGAATTGTTTAAAGATGAAGTTCGAAAAATTGGTCATACTTTAGGTTTGCCAAAAGAAATGATTCAGCGACATCCTTTTCCTGGTCCTGGTTTGGGTGTGCGTATTCTTGGTGAAGTTAAAAAAGAATATGCAGATATACTAAGAAAAGCGGATGATATTTTCTTAAAAGAACTGTGGAATCATGATCTTTATCTTAAAACTAGCCAAGCTTTCGCAGTATTCATTCCAGTTAAATCAGTAGGCGTAATGGGTGACGGTCGTAAGTATGATTGGGTTGTTGCATTACGTGCAGTTGAAACTATTGATTTCATGACGGCACAATGGGCGCATCTTCCTTACGATTTCTTGGATTTAGTTTCACGTCGAATCATTAATGAAATCGATGGTATTTCACGTGTGGTTTACGATATTTCAGGAAAGCCACCGGCGACTATCGAGTGGGAATGATTCGAGCACATAAATCAAAAAAGATTGCCGCGCCTTCGGCTCGCAATGACAAGTGAATTTAAGTCATTACGAGGAACGCAGCGAGGCTGTAATCTCAAGCCCTAAGTTATGCAGAATGGAAAATAAGTCACACCAACACTTCATGCAACGCTGCATTGAACTCGCTGCAATAGCCGAGTCAGAAGGCGAAGTGCCGGTAGGCGCAGTAGTCGTTCACCAAGGCGAAATCATTGCTGAAGGCTACAATCAACCAATCTCAAAACACGATCCATCTGCACATGCTGAAATGATTGCATTACGTAAAGCAGCTACACATTTCGAGAACTACCGCCTGCCTGAAGACATTACTCTTTACGTGACTTTAGAGCCATGCCCAATGTGTGCTGGACTAATGGTGCATGCGCGTTTACCTACACTTTTTTATGGCACTAAAGATCCACGCACAGGCTCTGCTGGTAGTGCATTTGATTTACTAAACGGTGAGACTCTCAATCATAAAGTGGAATGTATTGCTGGAGTTTTGCAAGAAGAATGCAGTCAACAACTCAAGGTGTTCTTTAAAAAGAAACGTTAATACTTTGTCTTTTACACTTTCAATTAATAATCACCTGGCCATTCGATCGGCCCTAAATGAATTAAACCTTTTCATTCGTCCTGAGCATTTTTCGCCTCGTGAAAATGTTCAAGCACCAATGCCACTGTGGTCGATCTATTCTAGTTTTAATAAAGCTAAAATTGCTCCTGCTGAATGGGGTATGTTGCCTAATTGGGATACCAAGCGTCGTATTAGTCGGCCGTTGACAGTAGCAAGAATTGAAACACTTTATGAACGCGTGTCATATAAAAATTTAATTCCACGTTATCGAGCCTTAATCCCAGTTAACAGCTTTACTGTACGTTCAAATTCCAGAACGGTTTCTGATGTGTATAGGTTTTATCAAGTACAAGACACCAATCAAGCTTGCATGATGTTAGCTGCGCTTTATCAGTTTAATGTGGATGGTAATATGCAGGTGGTGTTATTAAGTCACAATAAAAAAGCGTCTAAGACTCATCGTAGTGTTCGTATGCCTTTAATAATGCATAAAGAAAATTGGGATGCTTGGTTGAGTACTGAGAAAAAAGACAAGATTAATCTACTCTTAGAATCCAGGTTTTCGCAAAACTTGGTTTTTACAAACATTTAAGCGTTCAATAGAGCCCCTGAATGGATTAGTTCGATGAGTATTTGCGTATCTTGAACGCTTGTGAAATTTCCGTGACAGATCGCTTTTGCCGTTTCATGGTCTGTTGTAAAGGCTTCTCCGTTAACATATAAAATAGCCTTATCATCTGTTAAACGATATGCGAAACGACTATTGGGGTGTTGCTCTAAAACAGTTAAATCTAAATTTTCAATATTTATATCATCTACTTCTAACAAATCTGGGTGTCGAACTTCGGTGACCTGTAAACTAAACTGATGACTAAGTTCTTCAAGCAGTTCTACATGGTTTAACTTGTTAAGAATGTCAGAAAATTGATTTTTAATTGAATCAGTTATTAAATATTTATCTTCAGCAATGTCTGAATCTTTATAACGTAGATCTGGCGAAAAATTTTGAGAAATTTTATTGATACTTGCAGCAAGTAACTCACTATATGCAGGCGCTCTAAAACCAATTGATGCTGTAATACAATCATCTGTTAGTGCTGTTCCCCAATGCGCAACACCAGCGGGAATATAAATCATGTCACCAGAGTTAAGTATATGTCTTTCTTTTTCTATGAAACTCTCTAAGAGTTTCATGTCAGGGTGATTACGTAATGGTGATTTAGTATCGCAATCTTGACCAATAATCCATTCTCGTGAACCAGAGGTTTGTAATAGGAAAACATCGTAATAATCAAAGTGTGGTCCAACACCGCCACCAGGAGTGGCGTAACTAAACATGACATCGTCTAGACGCCATGCAGGTAAAAAATCAAAAGCCTTAATTAAAGGTTTGATATCGTCAACAAAATCGTCAACATTTTGAACTAACAATGTCCAGTTTTTCTTAGTTAAGTTTTTGAAGACTTTTTCAGAAAAAGGTCCATAATCACAAGTCCAATTTTTTTGGTTTTCGATTGTTTTAATTATTCTTGATTCAATAAACTCTTCACAAGCTAAGCCTGCCAGGTCTTCTCCAGTCATAATTGGCGTGTCAAAATGAAAGGCGTTCTTGATTACTAACGCTTCTTTTTGCCAATTTTTTTGCAAAAATACTGATTTTGAAAATGAGCTATTTATGAACATAAGGTTTACATTTGATTTATATGATATTTAAAAACATTGATTATTCGGAAATATGACTTATTATGATGAAAATCAGCAACATTTTTATTTGTTTAACTAACTGATTAATATGTAAAATTAACTATCTGTAGGATGCATGTAAGACCAATTAAAGCATGGATTGTGTTAAGTTTCTAATACAATATTACAGAATACGTAAAAATTGTCATAGTTGTCCATAATTTTGGGGTATGACACTGATAAGTTTCTGTTTTTAAAACATAAAATAAGTATTTTAAAACTAAAGGGCGTTTTGATGAGTGATTCAAAGGATTCAGTTACTAACAATAATGTTAGCGAACTCGCTGTCACTAAAGGAAAAGTGTTATTAGTAGGCAATGGACTAACGACTGCAAAAGTTGAGAGTTTGCTAATTAATAATGCATGGGCGGTCGACATTGCTGAAACTGTAGATCAGTTTAGTACATCAATAGAAAACGAGAATTACTCTGTGGTTGTTACGGTCTTTTCTGACGACGAAGAAATGTTACGCAGCATTGAGTATCATGCCCTTTCAAAACACTCGACTAAGTGGATTGCAATCATTCCAAATGATGGTTGGTTAAAGCGACACGCAAATAGACGGTTTAGCCAAGTGTTTTATGATTATCATCGTGTTCCAATAATTCCAGAGCGCTTCATAGACACCGTTGGTCATGCCTATGGAATGGCGACTTTTGCTAAAAAGGAGTTAGACACAACTTCACAACATCGCGTTTTAATGACAGACGCTAGTGTGGATGAAATCATAGGGAAATCTCAACCTGTGCGTGAACTTAGGCGCATGATTGAATTAGTTTCCAATGAAAATCTCACTGTACTGATCATGGGTGAAAGCGGCTCTGGAAAAGAACTAGTGGCAAGGAATATACATTTACAATCTTCGCGTAGCCAGCACCCATTTGTAGCAATTAACTGTGCCTCTATGCCAGAAAATTTAATACATCAAGATTTGTTTGGACATGAAAAAGGAGCTTATCCAGGGGCTGATAAACGTACTATTGGTAAAATTGAATCGGCTGATTTTGGTACTCTGTTTTTAGATAAAATTAGCGATATGCCAATGAGCGTGCAAGTAAGTTTGTTAAGATTTTTAGAAACACGAAAAATACAACGTCTTGGTGGTATACAAGAATTAGAAATTAATTGTTGTATAGTTTTAGCTGCGGGTACTGATTTACCACAAGCGGTAGAAGAAGGTCGCTTTAGAGAAGACCTCTTTCATCGTATAAATGTGATACCCGTTAAAATCCCTGCCTTACGTGAACATCCATCTGATATTAGCTTATTGGCAGAACATTTTCTTGCTCGGTTCAGTGAAGGAAAAGAGCAAAAATACTTTGCAAGTGAATGTTTGCAATCGATGCAGTCTTATAGCTGGCCCGGAAATGTACGTGAGTTAATGAATAAGATAAAACGTGCTGTAGTTCTCTCGAAAGATAAAGCGATACTTTCATCAGATATAGGTTTAGAAAACCTCAATGATACGAATATAGTTGATTTAAGTACAGCTAGGCAGTTGGCTGAGCAAAAAGCTATTTTAGATGCTTTGGAAAGTACTGGTAATAATCACACACTTGCTGCTGCAAAGCTTGGTATTTCACGCACAAGTCTTTATCGCCTGCTAGCAAAATTTGAAGATACTAGCGAGCGAGCCTAAAGTAAAAAAAACAAAGAATTATTAAAAGAGAGTTTATACTCTCTTTTTTTATACAATCTATAAATTCATGCCAAAAGAATTACAACTAAAAAAATGGTCAGTATATTTACTACGTTGTGTAAATAATTCTGTTTATTGCGGGATAAGCAATGATGTAGAACGCCGTTTTAAAGAACATCAGAATATGGGAAAGAAAACGGCTAAGTATTTACGTGGCAAAGGTCCTTTGCAATTGGTTTTCCAGCAAACAATTGGTGATAGATCTTTAGCATCTCAAGTTGAAGCTTTGGTTAAGAGCTTAACTAAATCTGAAAAAGAAGAAATAATTAAACAGCAAGATTTAAGTTTATTTATTGAAATACCAGATTAGTGTTCTTGTAATATAAACCACATACGCTAATAGAATTAAATGGATATACCATGGCAGACTGAAGAGTATCTCTAGAAATGTTCCATCAGTTGTAATCTCCGATGAGCTGTCTTCATTTACTTCTTCTTGATTAAGAATTGGCAAAAGTGCAACTAAAAGAGGCTGTGGTGTTGAGTATTTACCTAGTTGATTATTAGGAGCCACACCACTGACTCGCCAATAAAATTGACCATTTCTAATATCGCTAAGAGATACACTTGGTTTTCCTGCTTTTGGGACTTCTTTAATTTTTATAACACAAGCGGCATCTGCACATAGTTCAAAATTATAAAAATTAGTTTCATCTAAAGCGTCCCAAGAGAGTGAAAAACTTGATGTATTCACTTCGATTGGATTTTCCACACTAATAGTAGGTGCGGGTAAAGGTTGCACTTGTGCGAACAGAGAACCATTGATACTGAATATAATTAAACTAAAAAAACCAAGGTTTCGTTTAAAGTGGTTAAGGTTTGTGGAGATCCAAGACATTATTTATATGGTAATATTTTCTGATGTTTAATTATCTAGACATATACCAAACAAGCGTATTGATTATATAAATTACATACATAAGACCAATTAACCAAATGTACCATGGAATTTTTGTAGGCTCTGGTTCTGGAAGGGGTTCAGTAACACTAATAGATTGAGTCTTAGAGACAAAACCATCCAAACCTGATGCGCTAACCCCTGACACACGCCAATGACTTATTCCTAGAGGTAAATCACTAAGTGTTCTTTTTGCTTCTACTGAAACATTCTCTGAACGAAATACTTGAGAACAGCTTGAGTCTTTACAGAGTTCTAATTTATAAGCAGCTGCTCCTTCTAATATGCCCCACTGTACGATAAGGGACTCTCCAAGAATAGCTGTTTGTGGGTTGTCAGTTGATAATACAGTGGCCTCGAGTAGTTTTTCAGGCGGAGAAGGTGCTTCTCCAGACTTTGCAATCGTCCCCATCCCCTTTTCTACATCCACTGAGACTCCACCAGATTCAACTGCCGAGTTACCCGAGTAAACCATAATTTGTGAAGAGTCGCCTTCGGCAAGTCTAGCTTTAGTGCTTAGCTGGCCGGACGCATCAAAGCTTGGTTTAGTACTTACTTCACCGATGATTATTTCAAATTCATTTAGTGTAGCTGGGTCTGTAGCAGCACTGCTGTCAATTTTTAATTCAGCTTCGCCTTTTTCAATTTCAATCTCGTTTCTAGTGATACCTGACTCTTGCTTTTCATTGCTGATAAATAGACGAGAGTTTTCACTAATTTGTATTCTTGATTCGGAGCCTGTATCTTCCACAAAAATTAAAACTGCTGATGATGCAGCTTGGGTTCTTACACCATCGTTGGGCTGTAGTTCATCGCCAGTTTTTGCATCTAACCAATCGCTTCGCTGTAAGCTTTTACCAACTTCATTGGCAATGATTTCAATTTTTGCCTGAGCAGCTTCTACTTCAGGTTCAATTATTTCATAGCCTGTTATGAGGCGAATCATTGAACCTGGTTTTAAGTAGTTAAAGTTACTAAGCTGAGGATTAATTTCGGCGTTTAACGACCATAAGTTTGAATCACCTAAGAATTGTTCAGTTAGAGAAGATAGCGTGTCACCTTCCTGAACACTATGTTCAATAATAATGGCTTGTTGTTTTTGCCCAGACTCAGACTCAGACTCAGACTCAGACTCAGACTCAGACTCAGACTCAGACTCAGACTCAGACTCAGACTCAGACTCAGACTCAGACTCAGACTCTTGCGCCAGTTCTTGATCTTGTGCTAACTCAGAAATTTCTTGTATAAGAGGTTCATCAACCTGAGCATTGACAGTAATACTAAAGAATATAGCACTTAAAGAAACAAGCAGGCTACGAAGGATAGTTGTCTTTATTGTTAAAGTATTCATTCTAGATTTTTCATATGTTTACGAATAATGGTTTCGGGTAACATGCGTGTTTCGGTAGTTGTACTTGCATCAATACTGTTAGGTGCTCTGTCTGCTATAGGTGGCACCCATTTTTGAGCGCCAAATTCTTTTTCCAAAGCGTCTGCAATTAAGTCGGCGTCACTTGGTCTTGCTATTGGATTTTTTTGCAAGAGATACAAAATAGCATTTGATAAAGCGGTTGGAATTCTTTCATTGATAGCTCGTGGCGATTTTGGTTCATCCGACAGTGTGCTTTGTAAAATTTGTTTTAAAGTTCTGCCAGAAAAAGGATTAACTTGAGTAGCACAACGATAGAGTAGCACACCCATTGCAAATAAGTCAGATGCAGTAGAATAAGCTGCACCTTCAAGTAACTCTGGTGCAACATAGCCAGGTGTTCCAACAACTTGCCCCGATTCGTTTGTATTAGAATGAGAGAGTAAGTCTGCAATACCAAAATCTGTTAATTTAATTCCACCATCATAGCCAATAAGAATATTTCCGGGCTTGATATCTCGATGAATAATTCCAGCTTTGTGCGCTGCCCCTAAGCCACGTAACATTCCAATGGCAAGTGCAGTCACCTGACTAACGGGCATAGATTTACGTGCTGATAGATATTCAGCAAGACTCATGCCGTCAATAAATTCCATTGCAACTAATGCAGATTCATCAGCATCAACGGCATCATAAACGGTCACAATATTTGGGTGTGGAAGCTTGGCAACTAATTTAGCTTCCTTTACTAATTGTTCGGCAAGTTCAGCTCGATTAAACTCACTATTGATTTTTCCGATTTTAATAGTTTTAAGGGCAACATCTCTCTCTAGACGTGGATCGTAACCTTTAAATACCGTACCCATAGCGCCACTGGCAATGACATCAATAACTTGATAGCGTCCAAGAAACATTTTATTGAGTTTCTGTCGGTCGTTAATGTTTTGTTCTAATTGTGCAAAACTAATTTTCAATTGCTCAATTTCACTACCACCGGTATTACTTAAATCAATCCCAGCTAACTGTTGTTGTGCCGCAACCAATTCTTGAATTGGTTTTATGATTTTTTTTCTAGCTGCCCAAGCTAGTATAAGTGCAAGCAAAAATACGAACGAAAAAGCAATTACTGCTTGCTTAATATATTGTTGAGTTGCTAATTCGGCTTTACTAGCAGGCTGACGAGAGACAACAACCCAGTCAGTTAAATTAACTTGAGCAAAAGAAGCTACGGCCCTAGTGCCATTTCGGAAGTTAAAGTTATTGGCTGATGAACGAATATTGGGTGACTTAATTTGCTGCCTTAAAGCGTCTGGAAAATTTTCAATGGTTCCCATTTGTCCCGCAATGCGTTGGCCATTACGAGTAAAAATTCCTAAATCCGCATCTGATAATTCGGGAGGGTTTAAAAAGTCTTCAAAGGTTTGGCGTTTTGTTAATAATCTTACACTTAGTCTGGGATTACTAATAAGCTGTTGCGTGACCAATAGCCATGGTTTTTCGTCGGAAGTAACTAATTGAAATTTACTTAAGTCTTTATTTATAAATGCGGCTCTTGCAGCAGAACTGTGTTCTTTGCTTTGTGCTGATTGCACCAACTTAATTTCAGCATCTGTGTTTTGAATTATGCTGGCTGCAACCACGTTATTATTAGCTCTTAGTATGCCGATTAATATTTCTTGTGCAGCAATTGAATCTGGCTTTTGGAATAAATTTGGATTCTTCGCTGCAGAATCGGCTATTGAATTTAGTAATTCAAAATATGAACTGATTCTATCGGCTGTTGCAAGAACAGAAACCAAATGAGTTTGTTGAACTTGCTCAACTAATCCTTCTCGACCTGATTGAATTTGATAGGCGGTAATTACAAATGGAAGAAGGCCGACCAGAGTAAGTCCAATAAGCATCCAGCCCATTAAAGAAATTTTAATATTTTTCATTTTGTAATTTTATATATTAATATTATGTAAAGTGTGAACTTTTGCCTCAAATCGAGCAAATATTGGTTTGCACCTTACGTTAAGGGTGAGTTTTGATGTTTCACATAAAGTACTCTGATTTGAAAGTTGCTTGCAGTTTCACTTTAGTTTGGTTTAATTGCTTGTGCAGAGTGTGATGTTACAGCATCAAGTAAATCTTGAGTAAAATCAAGTGCAATCGCTACTAAAAGTAATCAAGCCATAAATTCTATCGCATAACATATACTGACCAGTAGTTTTATTTGAGCTAGTGATTTAGGCTTTTAATGACATTCGAATTTAGTTATCAAGGATTTGAAACAGTGTTTTACGCTCAGGCTCTGAAAGTTCTTCGTCATTAATGACGGGCATGTTTTCATTGCGAGTAAGCCAGATTAGTAAATCATGATAATCACGAATATTTTCTACGTATTTAACTGGTTCACTGCCGCGCGCTTTACCAAAACGCAATGTTGAATAATATTCTTTCTCAGAAAGTAAGGGCAAAAATTCACGTACATCACTCCATAAATCAGCGTTTCGCCCAGCGCGTTGGGTTAATATCCTCGCATCTTCTAGATGTCCAAAACCAACGTTATATCCTGCAAGTGCAAACCATAAGCGATCAGGGAAAAGAATGCGTTCTGGAATTTTATCTTGTATTTTTAATAAATATCGAGCACCACCGTCAATGCTTTGTTGAGGGTCTGTGCGATCAACCACATTCATTTCAGCCGCAGTGTTATTAGTTAGCATCATCAAGCCTTTAACACCAGTAGGCGATACTGCATTTTTACGCCAATGCGATTCCTGATACGAAATAGCGGCTAATAATTTCCAATCAATACCATAGTCAATTCCAGCTTGTAAGAAAAAATTACGAAACTCAGGCAATAAATTTTCATAATTTTTTTTAAAACTGGTTACTTCAAAATAATCAAAACTATTAATATAGCCAAAATGTAATTCTTTGAGCTGATCTAATTCGCTACTAGTCTCAATTTCTGTAAAAAAACTGTTAACTTTATTTTGTAACTCAGTTGAGTTTTTCGGAATCGCCCAGGCAATTTCTTGAATGTCACTGAGTTCTATTAGGGAATTTAATTTTGGAAAGTAGCGCTGAGTGACAGCAAACTCATTTGAGTCAACGATGGTGAGTTCGATATTTTCATTTCTAACACTCTCCATTAACTCAATAGTGCTCTCCGCTTTTTGTGCGTCCCAATTTAAATCTGGAAAACTTGCCCGTAATTGAATTAGGCGTTCTAGATGACTACTGCCAGCTAAAACTCCTATTTTGTAATAGGGCAATTCATTGAGATCCTTGGGGTGCTTTCTGTCACGGCGTCCAATTAATTGCTGAGTAACTTCTTGATAATTTGGTCCAAAATCTACACTTAACTTTCTGGCTTCTGTAACACTTAAACCTGCAGCAGCAATATGCGCGCGCCCATTTTCTATATCTAGTAATGCTTGAGACACTGAAGTGCTATAAATATTTAACTCAACTCCTAAATATTCTGAAAATCGTTTTGCTAAGTCATATTCAAAGCCGATGGGGTCTCCATTATTTGGAGAATAAGTAGCCGGGTTTTCGCGCGTGACTACTCGTAACTCCCCTGTGGCTAGAATTTCTTCTATAGGGCTTATATTTGGCGAGCATGTGCTTAAACTAGCGCTTAGGCCTGCAAAAAAGCTAACAATAGCGACTAGCTTGAAAGCTCGCCAATATTGAATTTTCTCAGCTTTCATCAGTCAGAATGTAGCACATGCTGAGCTGAACTGCAGTGAACCACATCATAAGGTAAAATGTGCTTCTTTCCAGCCAGTATCCAAAGCATTATGAACGCTAAAACTCAGTCTTTATTTAAAGTGATTTTTATGAGCCAAGGTAAGGTTTATGAAATTTATTCGCGCGAGATTAGTGAGGGTGGATTATTTGGGTTTCTTGAAGTTGAAGAAATGGTTTTTGGTGAAAACACAAGCTTGGTTGTTGACCCATCTGAAGAAAAACTTAAGACAGAATTTTCTGGAGTATTGCGTTCTTACATTCCGTTGCATAACATAATTCGTATCGATGAAGTTGTAAAACGCGGTGTTAGTAAAATTAGTAAAGTCGAAGGGGATAATGTAACGCGTTTTCCTTCACCAATATATACACCAACTAGTAACGGATAAATTAATTTTATCTGTAAGTCCAACATTATTTAAATAAATTTAACCCAAGGTTAAGCATGATTACTTTACTTGGCACGTCAGCCTATTCTGATTTCCGAATTCAAAAATTACTTATGCAATTGCAAGTAATTAATCCAAGTATTAAAAGTATCTCTTCACGTTTTGTGCATTTAGCAGACGTCAAAGAAGAACTAAACGCTGTTGAATTAAATACGCTTACTGCTTTGCTTACTTATGGAGAAACTGAGGTAGCTGAAGTTGCTGCTAATTTGTGGGTTTTCCCACGCTTTGGAACCATTTCGCCTTGGGCAAGTAAAGCCACTGATATTGCTTAAAACACAGGCCTAGATAAGGTTAAGCGTCTTGAGCGAGGCATTGCTTTAGAAATTCAAGCCTCTAAAATACTTAGTAGTGATGAATTGGTCGCTTTGGCTCCAGTTTTACATGATCGAATGACTGAAACAGTGTTGTTTAATCTCAAGGAGTCTGAAAAATTATTCAATACGGCTAAACCTCGTCAACTTCAAACGGTAGATATTTTACATGGTGGTCGTGAGCAACTGCTTAAGGCGAATAGTGAATTAGGCTTGGCTTTGTCAGACGACGAAATTGATTATCTGGTAGAAAACTTTACAAAATTAAAACGCAATCCTAGTGATGCTGAGTTAATGATGTTTGCACAAGCTAATTCTGAGCACTGTCGGCATAAGATATTTAATGCTGATTGGGTTCTTGATGATGAGGTGCAAGAAAAATCCTTGTTCTCAATGATTAGAAATACGCATGCACATCATCCTGATGGTGTTTTATCTGCTTACTCTGATAACGCGGCTGTGATTGAAGGTTATAACACTAAGCGTTTTTACCCAACTGAACTGGCGGGAGATTATAAGTGGCATCAAGAAGATGCTCACATCATGATTAAAGTCGAAACCCATAATCATCCAACTGCCATTTCGCCTTTTCCTGGTGCATCCACTGGTAATGGTGGTGAAATTCGTGATGAAGCCGCTACAGGTTTGGGGGCAAAAACGAAAGCTGGCTTAAGTGGTTTTTCAGTATCGAATTTACATTTACCTGAGGCGCCTAAGCCTTGGGAAGATAAGCTGCAAAAACCCAATCGAATTGCTTCAGCTTTAGACATCATGCTTGAAGGACCAATAGGCGGTGCAGCGTTTAATAATGAATTTGGTCGTCCTAATTTAACTGGTTATTTCCGTAGTTACGAACAAACAGCGCCAAGACCAAATGGTGGGGAAATGCAGCGTGGGTATCATAAGCCGATTATGATCGCTGGTGGTATGGGTAACATAAAGCCTGAGCATGCTGTAAAGCCTGACGTTCATCCAGGACTTAAATTGGTGGTTCTTGGTGGACCAGCCATGTTGATTGGTCTTGGTGGTGGAGCCGCGTCTTCAATGGCAAGTGGTAGTTCTAGTGAAGATTTAGATTTTGCTTCGGTTCAGCGTGGCAATCCAGAAATGCAACGCCGTGCTCAAGAAGTGATTGACCGTTGTTGGCAAATGGGTGAAAACAGTCCAATAGCATTAATTCATGATGTTGGTGCAGGTGGTATTTCCAATGCCTTACCAGAACTCATTGATCACTCTGATCATGGTGGCGTAATTGAGTTACGCAATGTACTTAATGATGAGCCGAGCATGTCGCCAATGGAAATTTGGTGTAATGAAGCTCAAGAGCGTTTCGTTTTATGTGTCGAACCAAATCGAATCGCTGAGTTCGAAGCGATTTGTAAACGTGAAAGAGCCTTGTATTGTGTGGTTGGTGATTTAACTGAAGAAAAACAACTCATTATCAACGATAAACTTTTTGATAATTCACCTGTAGATATGCCAATGGATGTGCTTTTAGGTAAGGCGCCTAAAATGACTCGTACTGCTGAGCATGCAACTTATGAGCCTAAAGAATTCGACACGTCTGAAATCGACTTGAATGATGCGGTTAGCCGTGTTTTACGTAACCCAACCGTAGGTGACAAAACCTTCTTAGTGACCATCGGCGATAGAGCGGTAATGGGTCATACCGCAAGAGACCAAATGGTGGGTCCTTGGCAAATACCTATAGCTGATGTAGCGGTTACTACCAGTGCCTTATCAGGCTTTACTGGTGAAGCCATGGCTATGGGTGAGCGTACTCCAATAGCAAGTTTGAATCCAGCGGCGTCGGGTCGAATGGCCA
>CAJQOG010000111.1 GCA_905479875.1 uncultured Gammaproteobacteria bacterium | reverse complement strand
AAGCAGTTCGATTACCAGTACTCCACTTACGACGGCTAGCAAATCCACCAAGCTCGGCTACATCGCCATCTGTGTTTTTAGAGTCTTTATTAGCAGCTAAGTCTGGGTCGCTTGGGTCTGTCCAATAACTTAAGGCTGCTTTATTAAATGCACCTGTGTCTGGGTCAACCGCTAAATTGCCAAGCGCATCTTTAATTTGTCCATCAATCAGTTTGTATTTTTTAAGATTACCATTCCACACACGATATTCTGTTGGAGTAAACAATGAATAATATAAATCGTTTAAGTTTTGTAAGCGGTTAAAGTTATTCACTGAAATAGAAGGGGCTACAAAAGTAGTATTGTTGCCTATAATTTCACTCAGTATGTCTCTTAAAGCAGCTTCGATAGCGGCTGGACTCTCTGCTTTAGTAAAACGGCCACCTCCATCAATAGCGGCATCATCTAAATCAGCTGCAGCAGCATTAATTGAAATGCCGTAAGTTACTACATTTTGAATAACTTCCTTACCGTCAATATAACCTTTAGTTTTCAATTCAATTAGTCGTTGGTGTACATGAATGCCGTTAGTTCATCCAGACAATCATCATTACCCGTGCCACAGGTACCGAATTGTGAGCTTAGTGGTGTTTCAGTAGTTGCAACAGTACCATCTGCAGACTGTTTTTTGCCGGTTGCATTATTGCTTCGTAATTCGGTGGCATTGCTGGTGCCTGAACTACCACTGGCCGTTAAATATAAAACATAGTTGCCTTGACATGCCCCACCTGCTTCAGTGATAGGAGTATTGTAAAGGTTTGTGATTGGGTCATAAGGTAGTCCAATAGTGTTTCTTCCGTCGTTGTCATCGGGGCTTGACACTCCTGTACCTGCACCTTGTAGTGCAGCAGGGTCTGGAGTAGAGCCTAAAGTTCTTCCTTCACCTTTAAAATAACGATAAGCCTCATATTGTCCAGCAGCCATTGGTTGCTGGCCGTTTAGTGTGCCTTTTAAAGAACCAATATAATATTTGATAAGGTCTTGGCGATTATTTTCATCGGCTAAAGAAACAATTGGTGCAAGTATTTGAGCATCTGAATTACCACCTTTATTATAACGGGCTATACCCAAGTTAATTTGATCAAAACTATTAATCACATTGGTTAAGGCTAGAGTTGCTAGATCGATACCGCTTCCTTTTATCTCAGTTGCTACACCGCTGTTAGCATAGTTCAAGTAATGGCCAGTATAAAAAGTTACAAAGGTATCGTCGCCAAAGACAATAGATGTATCTTCAGTTTCACGCCATTGACCTCTTGCACGGTCAGTTAAGTCTGTGTAAGTATTTCTAACATAAGCTCTGCTCACATCGCTTGTTGGGTCTTCAATTAAAGCTACTTGTCCAGCATCAATAGTTAAGAGTTCTCCAGCACCATGCACACCTTGATCTGCGAGACAATCAATAGGTGAATTAGGAAATCCATTCTGAAAATTTCCCCACTTACCCTCTAGACCTGCTAAATTTTGCTCCGTTAATTGTTGAACACGAGCATTAATGGTGCCTACTTCTACAAGAATACTGCTAATATCTTTACACGCAAAGGCTGCAGGATTTACAGTGTTGTTTCCACACGAAGGGAGCTGATTATTAGTACCTGTTTTTACATAAATAGTATCATTTCGACAACCATCGGCTTCTGAAACACTGAGCGTTTGCTCATAGCCTTCAATGTAACTGATACTCTGGCTCATACTGGCTGAGCTATCAAACATGAGTAACACATTCGGTCGGCCGCCTTCTAATCCACCTTCAGCAATGAACACTTCAGTGTCGTCGGCATAGCTGGATGACGTAAACGCAATAGCACTAAATAGGCTCAGATATAAAGACTTTTCAAAAAACTTTTTTAAAGTATGAATTGGTGTATATTTTATTGAAGTCATAATTTTTCTCGATGGAAACGTAGGTTATTCCGTTAATACAAATATAATAATTTTTAATTTTTTTACAGTTTGTTCAATGTGCTGAATTAATTTTTAAATTTATTTAGCAGACGGGGCAATAATATAAAACCCTGTTTTATGTTTAGACTTTGACTTTTCACTGGGTGCTTCAGCTTCAACTTCCATTTGAAAATGATAAGCAACCCCTTGATTTAAATCCCAGCCAAGTGAAGGTGTTTGTGAGCGATAAAGAATTTTTGAATTCACTTTTGCTATTTTTATAGCGGCTGCATCTTGATCTTTTCCTGCGAAAACATCAACTTCTGTAAATGTTTCGATTGTTTGATCAGCAACTTCGGTGCCATTTATACTTAAGCTTAAAGCCGCTAATTTGTCATTAGCAACTTTTTCTGCAGCCTGAAAAGTATTGCTAAATTGTTGTTTATTATTTGCAATAACCAGTTCTAATAATGAGGTGCGCATGCCCGCTAAACTTACTATGCTGATTGCCAATAAAAGCATTAAGCTAATAAATAGGGTTGAACCTTGTTGAGTGATTTTTTTCATAATGTTTCCAAGAAATTAAATATTTCTAAATTTTTTAGTTGCGTTCTCTATTTCTAATGTAAAAGGTACTAGACACTAGTAGTCGTCTAAACGCATCATTTGGAGTAACGGTTTTTCCTGCAAAGCTGTAGGTTTTATCATTGGTGTAATTTAGTTCTTCGTTTTCTGTTCGCATTAACAACCAAACTCTTGCTGATAGAATCTCAGCTTCTGGGTTGTATCCAGTTCCAACTTGTGTTGGATCAATGATTACGCTGTCAGGTCGAACGTAACGATTGATGGACCCTCTGTTAGCACTAGCATAACCCGAGGTATCGATACCGAATTCAACTTGAAAGTCTTCTACGCCAACAGCCAATTCGCGATCTTGTACTGCAGGGCCGCCAACAAGAGCAAGTTTACGCATCATTGGAATTCCATCGCCTGCAGTGTATGAGAAAGTTCTTAGATAATAGCCGTGTGACTGAAGTTCATAGACTTTTGACTCAGGGTTTGTGCCAGCAGGCAGGGCATTGCCACTAAAAACAATGCTAAGAGGAGTTTCGACAGAAGCAACGTAGATTTTATTAGTGGCTAGGGAGCCCACTGGAATTATTTCTGAACCAGCATGACGCACAACTAAAGAGTCCGTGCCATTTTGCCATGTATTAGTTGCAGCAATGCATCCTGTGTCTGCCCAGTTATTGGTAGAAGCAGCTAAAGACGGGTTTGCATTATTGGTACCTGTCATGCCTCGTGAGACGTTAAGGGCCCAAGGTATTGTGCAGTCACCATTAATGGTAGCCGGTAGAGAAGCGGTATCAAATGAAACAGCATTGAAGCGGTTGTGTAGTCCCCAAAAACTCGACATGCGAATGTCTTCTTCTAAGGTATCCAGTACAAACTGAGCTTGTTCTTGAAGTCGAGCAATATTCTCATTAACAGTATAAGCACGTTGAGCTTCTTGAAAAGCATAAGCCGCTGCAATGATGATGAATAAACCTATTGCAATAGAGACCATTAATTCAATAAGGTTAAAACCTTGTTGTGTGTTTTTAAATGACTTATTCATTTCAGTACCACCGAGCTTAGAGTGTAGGAGTTAGTTTCGTCTCGGTCATTCCAAGATATGGTTATATCAACGTTATAAGGTGAACTGGCATTAGTTACAGTAATCGCTCCTGTACCGTTTACAATTCCAGACGTGTCGTTTGCAAGAGCTTGGTTCCACTGCCAAATATCATAATTTGCAATTTGTACAGCCGTGCAGTCGATAGGAGTCGCCAGTGATGCTGAACAGCTAGCAGGAGATGTTCCAGTGAGCGTTCCATATTCAGAAACAGCTAAAGTGTTTGCTGAAATACGTTCCATCATATCGTTTGAAAAATGTATGGCTTTGGTTCTTTGCATTGCATTGTGGGTTGCACGTAAGCTTTCGACTTGTAAAAGTGCAAATGAGATGATGCCAATAGTCAGTATTAGTAATGACACGAGTATCTCAATTAATGTAAAGCCCCCTGAGGAGTTCTTACAAGATAATGGTATGGTTTGTTGTGTTTTTTGCATTTTTTAAAACCCAATTAAGCTTTTTGTATTACTCACATTTAACTGCAGAGTTTGTGTTGATAACGCTTATGGAGACTCTTCCAGAGGCAGAAAGAGAAATAAGGCGACTAAAATTATTTTGATTTCTATCATCACAAATTGAAAAATAGGCGGAAGCGTTTGTTGCACCCGATTCAAATTTTGCACTGCCACGTTGATTAAATTCAATGTAGTTGCCTGTTGTGATCGTTGCGTCAGTAGTGCTTTGGTAAAATATGATGTCATCGTTAAATGCATTGGTAGCACTGATGAGAGTGTCGCCAGCGTCGAATTTATTGTTAGGAACAACTTCAGTATCAATAAATGCCAATAAATATAAAGTTGCACCATTTGATGGTTCGATACATGCGGCGGTACCTGCTGAGTTAGATGCAGAAAAACAGGTAGTTACTTTTGTACTTCGAGTGATAGCTTCAGTTCTAGCCGTTTGGAGGATAGAAATAATACTGGCACCCGTAGAGGCAATTGTTCTGTTTTTTAATACGGTTTGAAATGACGGAAAAGCAAATGCAGCGGTAATTCCTACAATCGCAACCACAACCATGAGTTCGATAATGGTAAATCCAGAGTGCTTTTTGCCTGAGGTAAACTTACGGCTTATGGTAATTATTTTCATGAGTAACATTCTCTACAATTGAGAGCAAATTACTAGCTCTATTGATAGAGGGTATTTTTCTAGCGACAGGAGGCTAGAATTGCTAGCTGATGTTTAATCACATATTGCAATATGGCTTGATTTTGGGTTCTTATCAATTCGTGGTCTTCCTGTGTAACTAATGATAAGTGATTGAAATTTATCGGAAATACTTTCAGGGCAAACCGTCAAGGTGCCATTGGTATTACGTTTATGTCTGGGTCTAAATGTAAAAGCATTTCTATTGGCTACCAGTGAATAGTTTCTTGCATCCAAGGAGAATGATTGTAATAGTGTTTCATTATTATCGCGTATCACAGGGTAGTCCTTGTCACTATTGACAAACATTATCCATCCATATGAGTAGTCAGAACTGCCTTGAACACAAAATTTCTTATCTATAGAGGGACAAATTGAGACATAGTTTAGGCGAGTAATGGCTTCAGATCTTGCAGTGACGGCAAAGTGATGAAAGGCAGATAAGGCTGTTGACCTAGATTGATTGGACAAAAAATTAGAGTAAATGGGTGCTGAAAAACCTACTATTATTGATATCAATGCTACGGCGGTCATAAGTTCTATTAGTGTATAACCTTGTATTCGGGCTGTGTGTGGTTTGGCTTTATTATTGAACATCCATGTTCTCCAAAAGTTGAATTAGATTAGGCAAACTCCATATGCAGGGCCTATGATAATTAAATCTTGAGTTTATTTATATCAGACAAGGTCATATCAGTCTGTCAGATATTTCTTACACAAGGGTAGAGTTCTAAGTATGCAGTCGAAGAGATTACTTGGGCAATTAAAGGGTATAATTTACCGATATTTAATGATTGCCTATTGCACTGTAAGTGTAAGAAAAGTCAATATATCTAAAATATAAGCATCAAGCCATTAATAATTTTTTACCTATTCTTATGCGAGATTTAAATGAATTTTTTACATACAATGGTCAGGGTCAAGGATCTAACAAAATCACTCGACTTTTACTGTAATGCCTTAGGCCTTGAAGAGCTCAGTCGTAAGGAGAGCACGCAGGGCGAATTCACTTTAGTATTTTTGGCTACTGCTGATGATATTCAGAAATATGGACCCAAGGCGACGCCAATGTTGGAGCTAACCTATAATTGGAATACAGAGAATTACACAGGCGGACGAAATTTTGGACACCTTGCCTATGCGGTTGATGATATTTATGCAACTTGTAAGCGTTTAGGTGATGCAGATGTTGTTATCAATCGTCCACCACGAGACGGTCGCATGGCTTTTGTAAGGTCTCCAGACAATATTTCCATAGAGCTGTTACAAAAAGGTGAATCTTTAGCATTGCAAGAGCCATGGTTATCAATGCCAAATCACGGCGAATGGTAGTAATCAGAATATATTTCATCCGTTAGTTCAAGTAGATGAATAAAAAACCAATTAATTAATTTTTAAAATGTAGTGAGTATAAACAATGAATGATGCAACACAAAACGCAAAACCAGGAATTATTGGACGAGTCTTTAGGGGTATCTGGAGGCCTTTTGATATTTTAAGACGTATTTTGCATTTGCTTTTATTGCTAATAATATTTTTATTTATTTTTGCTGGATTTTCTGGTTCCGGTGTAAAGTCATTAACACAACCAGTTGCTTTAGTTTTCAATCCAAATGGACAATTAGTTGAAGAATTGTCTGGCGATGCAACAGAACGTGCTTATGCCGAGGCAACCGGTAGTGCAATTCCAGAAACTACAGTTAAAGAATTAGTGGATTTACTTAAAGCCGCTAAAGACGATGCGAATATTCCCTTGATGGTTTTGAACTTAAATAACCTTGCTGGTGGTGGCGTTAGTAAAATGCAGGTTTTAGCCGATGCAATTAAAGACTTTAAAGCGTCTGGAAAAAAAGTATATATCTATGCAAATTTTCTAAGTCAAAATCAGTATTACTTAGCATCTTTAGCCGATGAAGTTCATTTGCACCCACAAGGCGCTGTGCTAATCGAAGGCTTTGGTCGCTATAGGATGTTTTATAAAGATGCACTTGATAAGCTATTGATTGATTGGAATGTATTTAAAGTTGGTGAATATAAGTCATTTGTTGAACCGTATTTACGTAATGATATGTCTGAAGAAGACAAAAATTCTTCAGCCGTTTGGATGGGTGGGATGTGGGATGCTTATACTAACGACATAGAAGCTGCTAGAGGTTTGGAAAAGGGTGCCATCACTAATTACTCTAATAATTTTGCAGATACTTTAGAGCAAAATGGTGGCAGTATGGCTGATGCAGCCTTAAGTGCTGGTTTAGTGGATAAGTTATCGCAACTCAGTGAGTTTAGACAAATCATTATTGAACAAGTTGGCAAACAAAAGAAAGAAAACACTTTCAACCAAGTGTCGTCTAAAAATTATGCCTCTCTAAATAAAGTTAGCACTAAAAAAGCCACTCTTTCTAAAGATAAAGTTGCTGTAGTAATTGCTGCTGGAAGTATTCTTGATGGAACCCAACCTTCTGGCTCGATTGGCGGCGATTCAACCAGTAAATTAATTCGTAAAGCGACCAACGATAAATCAGTTAAAGCATTAGTCTTAAAGGTTGATTCGGGTGGTGGAAGTGCATTTGCCTCTGATGTTATTCTAACAGCACTTGAAGAGTTCAAAGCAACAGACCGTCCTATCATTACCTCTATGGGTTCGGTTGCCGCATCTGGTGGTTATATGATTTCCTTGGCGGCAGATGAAATTTGGGCAACACCTACAACTATCACTGGCTCAATCGGAATTTTTGGAATGCTTCCTACCTTTGATAGATCTTTAAATAAATTAGGGTTAAACATTGATGGAACTGGTACCACCAAGTTAAGTGGTGCACTAACTGCTGGACGTGCCCTTGATCCAGAAGTGGCAAGAATTTTCCAGGCAAATATAGAACATGGCTACGATGACTTTATTGGCAAAGTTGCTCTGGGCAGAGATATGACCAAAGAAGCGGTCGATAAAATTGCCCGTGGTCGAGTATGGTTTGCTAAGGATGCTTTAGAAATTGGCTTAGTCGATAAGCTGGGATCATTTGATGAAGCGATTGAGGCCGCTGCTGGCTTAGCTGGATTAGATGATTATCAAATTAAATACATCAAGCCAGAGTTGAGTTTTACAGAACAATTAGTTGTTAACTTTTCGGCTAAGGCATCTGTAATTACAAGAAATATTGATACTCGTCCAGAGTGGCAAAAAGGTATTGCCGGCAACGTGTTAAACACTATTAATAAGCAATTTGAAAATTTGAATAGATTCAATGACCCAGTTGGTGTTTATGCTGATTGCTTATGTGCAGATAATCTCTGATTTAAGTATATAAATATATATTCATAAGAGAATAAGGATGTTAATCCAGAGCGAATTATGTATTTATTTTGCAACATTGTTAAAAATAGTTGCGCTTATGTGGCAATATTGGACATAAGAATCAAATAGTTAGAATGGGTCTGCATTCTAACTATTTGCATTAATATCAATAAGATACGAAAACAACTCTAGTCTCTGGGTGAATCTACAGCACCTCTCGAGACGAAAAAGCAACATTTATGTTAAAGTTGGAGAACATTACATAGACTCTTATCGAGTTTTGTAAGCGTTTTTTTAAGCGGGTTTCTTAGCGTAAATCTGCCGGTTATTATTCAAATTTATATAGAATATCGTTGGCAGTTTTCCCCTGGTAAATCCATAATTGTTTTAACTAATTTGGGAAATCCCAGAGGAAATTAAATGAATACCAATCCTTTACAAAAGGCAGTAAAAGCAGCAATGTTTACTGGTGCGGCTCTTGCAGTTGCTCTTCCAGCAGCATATGCAGCAGACGCTGATGATTCAGTAGAAGAAATTGTTGTAACCGGTTCACGTATTAAGCGTGATGGATTTGATAGTGTAAGTCCAGTAACAGTTACAAGTTCAGAAGATATTAAAGTTTCTGGTTACACGCGAATAGAAGATGTTCTTAATACTTTGCCACAAGTTGAGCAAGCACAAGTATCGACTATTTCAAACGGTTCAACTGGTACAGCTAGTCTTGATTTACGTGGTCTCGGTTCATCTCGTACTTTGGTACTTGTTAACGGTCGTCGTCTTCATTACGGTAACTTGAATACATTCTCACCAGATATCAACCAAATACCTTCTTCAATGGTAGAGCGTGTTGAAGTGTTAACTGGTGGTGCATCTGCAACTTATGGTGCTGATGCGGTAGCTGGTGTTGTTAACTTCGTGATGAAAAATGATTTCGAAGGCGTTGAAGTTAACGTTGGTGCTTCAGCTTATCAACATGATAATGATAGCGATTTTTTCGCTCCATTATTAGATGCTCGTGGATTTGATTATCCTACAGGAAGCTCAGGTCTAGACGGAAAGACATATAACGTTGACGTTAGTATGGGTTCTGAATTTGCTGATGGTAATGGTCATGCTGTAGTCTATGCAACTTACCGTAAAAATGAAGAGTTACTATCTGGCGCTCGTGATTATGCATCTTGTGCTTTAAATACAGCTGGTACTTCTTGTGGTGGTTCATTGAATGCTATCGTTCCTAACTTCTTTATTGGTGATATTGATCCGGTAAGTGGTATTCAAGATAGTTATGCGCTTTGGACACTTGATTCTGGTAGTAACTTTATTCCTTTTGATGGAACTAACCGTTATAACTATGCACCAGTTAACCATTTCCAACGTCCTGATAAGCGTTATTCATTAGGTGCTTTCGTTGATTATGAGTTGAATGAGTCGTTTAAGCCATATATGGAAGTTATGTATACGAGTGATGTTACTCGTGCTCAGATTGCAGAATCTGGTACTTTCTTTGTAGAGCAATACAACTTGCCTCTTACATCGCCATTATTGAATGATGCACAGCGCGCTCAATTGCTTGCTGCGTTCCCAGGTATTGCTAACCCAGCAAGTCCTTATGATGGTCTATTCTCAGTTTATATTGGTAAGCGTAATACTGAAGGTGGTCCGCGTACTAATATTCTTGAAACTGATTCAGCTCGTATAGTTTTAGGTACTACTGGTGCGCTTACAGACTCTTGGGATTATGATGTTTCATTCTCTCATGCAGAAACTGCATCTAACTCAACATATATTAATGATTTCTTTGCACCAAATATTAGTGAAGCTCTTGATAATGCTGCATATAATGTATTCCAATTTGAAGGTGTTACACCTGAACAAGCAGCTGGTTTAAGTGGTACTGGTATTATTAATGGTAATGTTGAACAAGATATTTTCAATGCCTATGTAACTGGTGACCTTGGTTTCTCAGTTAATGGTCAAAGTAATGTTTCAGCAGTTTTCGGTATTGAAACTCGTGAAG
>CAJQOG010000110.1 GCA_905479875.1 uncultured Gammaproteobacteria bacterium | reverse complement strand
GTGTGAACATTTTTCTCTCTAAGTAATTCTAGTCTATCCAATAAAAATGTTCTCGCTAAACCAGAACGCCTACTCTCAGGAGCAATGCAAATATTTAAAAGATGAGCCTCATCGGCTCCAACTGAAAATAGAATATAGCCTACGATATGTTCTTCCTCGATTAACACCCATGACGGATAGTTAACTCGCAAACAATCTTGGAAGGCTCTTTCAGTCCATGGTACAGGATAACTTTGAGCTTCTATTTGCAAAACGGCAAATAAATCATCTTCAAGCATGCGTCGTATAGTTTGCATGTTTAACTAATCAGTGAGAACCGAAAAAGCAAGTTTAAGATCTTGCCATACTTTTAATTTTTGACTTGGGCTACGCAATAAATAAGCTGGATGATAAGTTACTATCACCGGAATTTGCTTCTCGACTTTAATTGGGTTTTGTATTGAATGCACTTTGCCACGTAAGCGAGAAATCGGGTCATCTGATTGAAGTAAGTTTTGACTAGCGACACGGCCAACACAAAGTATTACCTTTGGGTCAACCAAAGCAATTTGTTGTTCTAAATAAGCTCTACACTGAGCTAGTTCAGATTTTTTTGAGTCACGATTGCCTGGAGGACTGCATTTTAAAGAATTTGCGATATAGACTTTATTTCTTGCCAAACCAATGGATTCTAAAATCGAACTCAATAAATCCCCTGCTTTACCAAGAAAAGGCTCACCTTGTTTATCTTCTTCAAAGCCTGGAGCTTCTCCAATAATCATCCAATCAGCTTGTATATTACCGGTACCAAAAACGGTTTGGGTTCTGGTTTTATGTAAATCACAGCGCTCACAATTGGCAACATGATCAATTAAATCAGACCAGTCTTCAGGAAGCTCACCACGCTTTAAAACATCGTGAATAGAAACTTCAACAACTTCAGAAGCAGGAGTTTCTTGCGATGCTTGTTTGAGAACTGGCGATGAATCAATAACTGAAGAAACGGCTTCAGGCGGATTCGTAGACTCTGGTATAAACTCTGCAAATGGCTCTTCAACTAATGTTGCTTCTGCTACATCAACACGTTCTGAATAAACAGGTATTCCCATTAAACGCAAATATTCTTTTTTTCGAGCAGACAAAGACATTGCTTACTCTTCTTCCAAATCCGAAATCAGGCTGTCTTGTACATCTTCCGGAATAAGAGACTCAGTTTGCTCGCCTTTAACTTTTCGCATAATTAGCCCAACTGGGCCTGAAGCAGCAAAAATAAAAAACAACACAAATAAAGTTTTATGTGGGTCAACAGCGATTAGTGCGATTAACAAGGGCACCAAAATCATAATATGGAATGGTACTTTTCTGGCAAGGTTTAAATCTTTAAAACTTCTAAATTTAATATCACTGACCATCAAAACACCAGCAACAAAGGTTAAAATCAGAGCCGGTACAAAAGATAAATTTGGATCAAAACCAAACGTATCATCAAATAATATAAAGCCTGCCACCACGCCAGCTGCTGCAGGACTTGGTAAGCCATCAAAATAGCGTTTATCAGCTTTATCAGTTCCTGCGGTTGTATTAAAGCGAGCTAATCGTAGTGCAGCGCAAACACAATAGGCAAAAGCTACAAACCAACCCGCTCTTCCCCAGAAACCACTAAGCGAGGTGAGGTGATCTACACCCCATTGATACATTACCAATGAAGGAGCAATACCGAATGAAACCATATCGGAAAGTGAATCGTATTCTTTACCAAACTGAGATTCAGTACTTGTCATTCTAGCAACACGCCCATCCATGCCATCCAGTATCATTGCTATAAAAATTGCAAAAGCAGCTTTTTCAAAATTACCATCCATAGAAGCAATTACTGCATAAAAACCTGCAAAGAGTGCAGCTGTAGTAAATAAATTTGGTAATAAGTAAACACCACGCGAACGCTCACCAGCCTGTTTACGATCAGCGCGACGTTGGCGGTTATCTTGAATTTTGGTTTTTACTTTGTTTTTAATTTCATTCATAAAATAATTTCATTCTGTGATATCAGTCTCTAATGACTGATGTTGATATTCTGCCAGAACACTTGAGGCGGCATATACTTTATCGCCCAAACCTACCAATAACTTCACACCAGCAGGTAAATACAGCTCTACATAATCTGCCAAGCGATTTAAACCTATGCGGTCACCCTGTCCCACGCGCTCGCCATAGTGTATATCTGCCACAGCTGGATAAAGCGATTTATAGCCACTTCCACGCAATAACATCACCACGTCATCCTGTTCATCAGTACGCACCCACAAGCCGTGAGTTTCAATCAGACGTGAACCAGATTCAGCATCACTTAAACTCATTATCTTGCCTTCGGTTGGACTACGCGTTGTGTAGGCACCGGTTTTATCGAGTTTAATTTTTAAGTATAAAGCCTCACGCTTAAGCAGCCCATCTTGTAAACATTCAATAATTTCTATTGTGCCATCTACTGGACTTACTACCGCTAAGGGGATTGATGGAACAGTTCGGTGAGGGTCTCTAAACAATAAAAATGCGGCTACAAAATAAAGTGCACATAAAATAACTAGCCACCATTGCTGAAACTTTAAAGCAAACAAGAGAACCAATAGTCCTCCAAAGAAAAATGGCCAGCCATCACTGGCTAATATTGGGTGTTTAGTTTGTGCCATCGTATTATTCCTACAGTTCGCTCTCATTCATCCATGGCATCTTAGATCGCAAACGCGCTCCAACAGATGTCATGAGATGTGCATTACTGCGTTTTCGGCCATTAGCAATTACTGGTGAATTTTCATCAACTTCTTTAGCCAGTTCTTTTGCAAAATCGCCTGCTTGAATTTCTTTTAACATGGCTTTCATTTCTTCGCGAGTTTTATCATTAATAACTCTTGGGCCACGAGTGTAATCACCAAACTCTGCGGTATGTGATATAGATTGACGCATTCCAGCAACACCACGGCTATAAATCAAATCAATGATAAGTTTAAGCTCGTGCAAACATGAAAAATAAGCCAGTTCTGGTTGATAACCAGCATCAACTAAAGTATCAAACCCCGCCTCAATAAGGTGCGTAATTCCACCACACAAAATTGCTTGCTCAGCAAAAAGATCGGTTTCAGTTTCTTCGCTAAAGGTCGTTTCAATAATTCCAGCACGCCCATGCCCATTCATAGTGGCATACGCTAGACAGATTTCTTGAGATTTACCACTGGCATCTTGATGAATTGCCAATAAGGCTGGAACACCAGCACCAGTCACAAACATTGCACGTACTTGATCACCGATTCCTAATGGTGCAACCATGGTTACATCAATATCGTCACGCGGTACAAAAGTTTCATAGTGAATGTTATAGCCATGGGCAAACATCAACATACCGTGTTTTTTTAAATTGGGTTCAATGCTCTCACGGTAAATTTTGGGATGAGTGCTATCTGGACTCAACATCATGACAATATCTGCAGATTGAATTGCGGCATTCAGTTCTTGTGCTTGCAATCCTAAGGAAATTGCCGAGACCATAGAATCGGAGCCTTCACGTAAAGCTACAACAACATCTACACCAGAGTCTTGCAAGTTCAGAGCATGACTGCGCCCCTGAGCACCAAAACCTACAATAGCAACACGCTTATTTTGAATAATGTCGGACTGGATGTCCGAGTCGTAAAAAGTGCTCATCTAATTCCTAAAACAACTGTAAAAAGAAACGTTTAAAACGTTTTCGTAGGTATTTATTTTAACATTGAATAGGACTCTGCCATTGATCTACTAGACGAATCGTACGACATTTACACAATTCCTTACCTTTCTTACTTGCAGATGGATGCGAACGGTTTGTAAACAAGCTAAAATAGACTGCTAATTAATTGAATTTTCAGAGTATTTAGAAAGAAAGTTCTCCTATACACACAAACCACAAAAGATATTTTCAATGCGTTTAAGCAATTTTCCTCTCAATACCGTTAAAGAAACCCCAGCTGATGCGAGTGTAGCCAGTCATAAGCTCATGTTACGTGCAGGATTAATTCGTCAACTCGCTTCGGGGTTGTATTCATGGTTGCCTCTGGGTTTACGCGTTTTACGCAATATTGAAACCATCGTGCGTGAAGAAATGGAAAATATTAATTCCCTAGAAATTCTCATGCCAGCCGTTCAGCCAGCCGAGCTATGGGAAGAATCTAAGCGCTGGTCTAAATATGGCCCTGAGTTATTACGTTTTAAAGATAGGCATAATAATGAGTTTTGCTTTGGTCCTACTCACGAAGAAGTGGTTACCGATATTGCTCGTAGAGAATTAAAGAGCTATAAGCAATTACCAATTAGTTATTTTCAGATTCAAACTAAGTTTCGAGATGAAGTTCGCCCTCGTTACGGAGTAATGCGTGCCCGAGAATTCATAATGAAAGATGCTTATTCCTTTCATATGGATCAAGAAAGCTTACAAGCGTCTTATGACGATATGTTTGGTGCCTATTGCAAAATAATGCAAAGAATTGGCTTAGAGTATCGTCCTGTTGCTGCAGACACTGGCTCAATTGGTGGTAACGCCTCACATGAGTTCCACGTACTAGCCGATAGCGGCGAAGATATTATTGCTTACTCTGATGGCTCGGAATACGCTGCCAATGTTGAACTAGCCGAAGCACTAGCACCAAATACTGAACGTGCTGCTGCAAGCAAAGACTTAGAAATTATCGATACACCTAAAGCTAAAAGCATTCAGCAGCTTGTTGAGCAATTTGATTTATCAGTAGAAAATACTGTGAAAACATTATTGGTCCATGCTCATCAAGATGACGAGAACTCTACTGAGACTAAACTAATTGCTTTGTTAGTTCGCGGTGATCACAAACTCAATGAGATTAAAGCGAATAATCACCCACTAGTTGCTGAGCCACTAACCTTTGCCAGCGATGAAGAAATTAAGGCAGTTGTTGGAGTATGGTCAGGATTCTTAGGCCCAGTAAAATTAGACATGCCAATAATTGTTGATCGTACTGTTGCCGTGATGTCTGATTTTGTTGCTGGAGCCAATATTGATAAAAAACATCATTTTGGTGTTAATTGGGGCCGTGATGCAGAGTTCACTGAGATTACTGATTTACGTGAAGTTCAAGCGGGCGACCCAAGTCCAGATGGCAAAGGTACATTACAACTTTGCCGTGGTATCGAAGTTGGGCACGTATTCCAATTAGGTGATACCTATTCAAAATCTATGCAATTAACAGTTCTGGATGAAAATGGCAAAGCGGCAACTCCACTAATGGGTTGTTATGGAATTGGTGTAAGCCGCTTAGTGGCCGCGGCTATTGAGCAAAACCATGATGACAATGGCATTATCTGGCCTAAGAATATTGCCCCTTTCCAAGTAGCTATTGTGACCATTAACTTTGATAAATCTGAGTTGGTAAGAGACGAATCCATTAAGCTTTATGAGCAGCTTAAGTTGCAAGGAATAGATGTTGTATTGGATGATCGTAAGGCCAGGCCTGGCGTCAAATTTGCTGATATCGAACTGATTGGTATTCCGCATCGCATCACCATGAGTGAGCGCGGACTCAAAGAAGGCAGTGTTGAATATCGTGCAAGAACCGCATCAGAGAACGTTGATGTGCCTTTATCTGAGATAGTTAACCACTTATCGGTTTGATGATTTGTTGATTGACAGCCCCTCTAAGCCACATTCATAATGCCCTCTATGTTATTGAAATCAAAACAAAAGCAATTAGGAAACACTTTAAAGTCGTTTCTAGCTTTTGTATTGGCAATAAGTGTTACTTTTGCAATTAATCAGAGTAGTAATGCGGCTGATAAAAACTCACGCCAGGCATTTGACCCAAAACTCAAAGCGCTTTTGATACAAGCGTCGCAAACCAAAAGTAGTTTTGAAGATGAGTTTCATGCACGAGTCTGGTTAACCGATATGAGTAATCGTTTAGGCAAACGAGTTGACGATCATGACGAACGCATTAAGCTTTTAACTGCAGTTCACAGAGAAGCAAAAATTGCTGGCTTACAACCTGAACTCGTACTTGCGGTTATGGATGTTGAGAGTGCATTTAATAAATACGCTATTTCTCGTGTAGGCGCCAGAGGCTTGATGCAAATAATGCCTTTTTGGTTAGATGAAATTGGTCGCCCTAATGATAATCTTTTTGATATAGATACCAATGTGCGTTTCGGTTGCACTATTTTAAAGCACTATATCGATAGAGAAAAAGGTAATTTATTCCGAGCACTGGGTCGTTATAACGGCAGCTTAGGTAAAGCTAAGTATCCCAATAAAGTTTTCAAAAAACTAAACGACCGTTGGTACGTGCAATAATCCCTTCTTTTGTTTACACTCAAGACTATGGTCAAACTTCTCTTTCTTAGTCATTGCCCTTCTCCAAATACCAAAGCTTTACGCGATGCGTGCTTAACGGGCATTCAACATCCTGAAATTAATAATATAGAAGTAACTTCATGTGATTATCTATCCGCCTCAGCAGAGGACCTTATGGCTTGTGACGGAATTATTCTCGGAACTACCGAGAACTTCGGCTACATGGCTGGGCTCATGAAAGACTTTTTCGAGCGTATTTATTATCCCTGTTTAGAGAAAACACAGGCTTTGCCCTGCGCTTTATATATTCGAGCTGGATTAGATGGCGAAGGCAGTAAAGTGGCTATTGGCAAGATTTTGACAGGTTTGAAATGGAAGCTTGTTCAAGAGACTTTGATATTGCATGGTGAGTATCAGAAATCTTTTGAGGATGATGTTAAAGAATTGGGAATGAATTTTGCAGCTGGGCTTGAAGCTGGGATTTATTGA
>CAJQOG010000109.1 GCA_905479875.1 uncultured Gammaproteobacteria bacterium | reverse complement strand
GCAGAAACCACTAATAAGCCAGGATCACTGATTGATGGCATTCCAGCATCTGAGATAAGCGCAAGATTTTTCCCAGCTTCTAGATACTGTAATACTTCATCTGCTCGAGCTTTTTCATTATGCTGATGCAAAGAGCGCAATTCGGCCTCAATTCCATAAGAAAACAGCAACTGACGACTATGACGGGTATCTTCTGCATACACAATATCAACCTCTTTAAGTATCCTCAGGGCACGACTGGAAATATCTTCACGATTTCCGATGGGAGTTGCTACCAGATAAAGGGTGCTCACGTTACAATACTCTTTTGGTTGTTTGCTTAAATCAGACATTAATAATTGAGACGACACGTGACTTCAACAAAATATTTAATTCGAAATATCGCCATTGTTTTATTCAGTATAACGCTACTCAGCGCTTGTGACCCTAGCGTTTACGGACCTTCATCTCCAAGAAGCAATCCAACAACGGCTACAGTCTCTGCGGCCGAGTATGCACGAAGCGGTAATCATGCAGCAGCTGGTAGGGCTTATCGCAAACTGGCTGATCAAAGCACCGGTGTTCAACGCGATAAGTATTTACTTGAATCAGCTCACCAGTGGTTTGCTCTTCAGCGTTATTCTACGGCACAAGATGATTTGGCAAGAATTAAAACGCTACTAGATTCTGATAGCCAAGTACGCAAGATACTTCTTCAAACACGAGTCTTGCTTGAACTTGATCAAGCGCCTCAAGCACTCACTTCAATCAACACTTTAAACCCTTTAGATTCTGTCAATATTGCGCGTCCGTACTACTTACTCAAAGGACAAACCCTATTTGAGCTGGGCGAAGTGGTTGATGGTACCAAACAGTTTTTAGCTCGTGAGAGATTTTTAAGAAACCAACAAGAATTAGACTTAAATCGACAAACTCTTTGGTTTGAACTTAATGACAAATATATAAGAGGCTTCAGTATCAATACTGAAGAAGAAACTGCCTTAGTTGCTGGGTGGGTCGAATTAACGGAAAAAATAAACAACTCATCTTCACCTCGAGCTCAAAAAATGGCCCTTAAACAATGGCGAGAAGATTATCCTAGCCATCCGGCATATCAAATAGCTTTGGACAACTTATACACAGATGCCAACACTTATATCGCTGGAGTGATATCACCACTTGGCAACATTAAAAGTGTTGGTGTATTGCTTCCTCTTTCTGGAAGACTAGCCAGAGCTGGTGAAATCATTAAACAAGGGGTTGATTCTGCAAATCGTCGACGTCTTATACCTCTAAACATCAGCTTTCATGACACTGAATTAGGCGCCTTAAATGCTTATCAGGAGGCTTTGTCATATCAAGTTGATGCAGTCATAGGGCCGTTAAGCAAAAGCAACATACTTGATATTGCTGGACGAATTGGCACTACTCCAACCTTAGCTTTGAATCGCGTTGATGATGCTTTAGGAATAAGTGGTTTATTACAGTTTGGTTTAGCACCTGAAGATGAAGCGGCACTTGCGGCACAATTTGCCTTATCTCAAGGTTTTATCCAAGCCCTTACTTTGACATCTCAAAATGAATGGGGACAACGAAATTTAGATGCGTTTTCACAAAGCTTTGAAGCTGGAGGCGGCGTTATTGTTGAACAAGCCACATACTCCACACGCGACAATGATCACTCTGTTGCCATCACTGGGCTTTTAAACGTAGATGAAAGTAAACAACGATATCAACAAGTACGAAATTTATTGGGCACAGAGGTTGAATACGAAGCTCGAAGACGTTTGGATGTTGATTTCATATTTCTAGCTGCGCAAGCCAATCAAGCCCGTTTAATTCGACCTCAACTAAAATTCCATTATGCCAGCCGCATTCCGGTTTTCACCACATCACATAGTTATAACGCTGACCCGGTAAAAAATAAAGATATAGATACTTTACAAATGCCTGCTAGTGAATGGTTAATTAACCCTATTCAACGCGATGCCCTTTTAGCTGATGAGCTAGGTCTGAGTGAAGACCAAGTACCAAATAGCCAACAACTGCAGCTATTTAGTTTAGGTTTTGATGCTTTAAATTATTTAGACCATCTTACAGCTGACCCACAACTCCCATTTACTGGTTTAAGTGGCGAATTAAGCATTGATGAGTACGGCATTATCCATCGAAATCTCCCTCTAGCCGTGATCAGAAACGGACAAATTGAGTTAAAGAGCCCAAGACTTTACGATTTTATTACGGAACCACAAGACACTCTTACACGTCAAATTGAGTCTGACTAATAATGTCTTATTAGACACCTGTATGATTAATCCTACAGGTGTCGGCGACTTCTAAGCCATACACTGCGAGTACAATAGAATTATATGGATGGCATTAGTTTCACCAAAATAAACATATGCCTAATGCAAATGGAAATTAGCAAGGACAGGTATGCTCGACAGAATAAAAGCTTTATTCGGCAATTCAACAACAAATTCAAAAAAACAACGCAACTTAAAGAGTGGCGCCGAAGCCGAAATACGTGCACGAAAACACCTTGAAGATCGTGGCTTTGATACTATTGATACCAATGTGTATTCACGCTTTGGAGAAATAGATATCATTATGCTCAAAGCCGATGAATTAGTATTTGTTGAAGTGCGCCAACGAACCTCAACCTCATATGGCTCTGCAGCACAGAGTGTACATATTTACAAACAACGCAAACTCATTAATGCCGCAAGATATTTTTTGCAACAAAACCCTGAATTCAACAAGTACTACGCAAGATTCGATGTAATTACTATTGAAACAAACAAAAATAATCTACAATGGCACCCATGTGCATTTTCATTGGATAGTCAAAGTGAGTACCAAACCTAATTCTTCGTCAGACAATCAAATAATTCGTATTAATGAATTATTCTCTAACAGCATAAGTGCAAAACAAAAAGCTCAAGCTGTCTTACCTAATAGCATAGCTTCTGCAGGACAATTAATGATTAGCTCTTTACGGGGCGGAAAGAAAGTCATGGCCTGCGGCAATGGCGGTTCGGCAGCGGATGCACAACACTTTGCAGCAGAATTACTCAATCGCTTTGAACGAGAACGCCCAGAACTTGCTGGACTTGCATTAACAACTGACTCATCAACCTTAACCTCAATTGCCAACGATTACGCGTATATAGAAATATTCGCAAAACAAGTTCGTGGCTTAGGAGTTGCAGGTGATACGTTACTTGCTATTAGCACATCTGGCAATTCACCTAATGTATTACAAGCCATACATGCAGCGCATAAAAAAGAAATACAAGTAGTAGCTTTATCAGGTAAAGATGGCGGCGAGATAGCTAAACATCTAAAAGATGGTGACGTTGAAATACGAGTCCCAGCAAATTCAACGGCACGAATTCAAGAAATTCACCTGCTGGTATTGCATTGCTTATGTGATCAAATTGATAATGAGCTTTATCCAAATTAAGCCTAGCTATAGATCCCCACTTTTGTGAGGATGACAAAAATAAATAAATATACATTAAATTATTGTCATTTAACAACTCGCAAATGTGATGGTTTATCAGAACTTGGCTTTTTAGTTACTTTATTGTCAGTTTTCACACTACTCAATCTATTAGGCGGCTCATCATTGCCAGTTGGTGGCGGTGATATTTCCTGTTCGTCATCAAAAATTAAGCCTTCACCAGTTTCATTTGAATAAATAGCCATTATCGCAAAAACGGGTACGGCAATACTTTGAGAAATACCTGAGAAACGAGCTTGAAACATTACCCACTCATTACCTAACTCTAAAACATTGGCAGCAGAATAACTAATATTTAAAATAATTTTCCCGTCTTGCACATGCTCATGAGGAACTTCAACACCTTCTTCATTAGCATCAACAACTATATAAGGCGTTTGCATATTATCTGTAATCCACTCATGCATAGCACGCAGTAAATAAGGTCGGCGGGAAGTAGAAATAATATCTGACATAAGCAATTAGATTTTAGTTAAGTACAATTATGGTTTAAGCGACTATTAGATGCAATCGAAATGATTATAAAAAAACTCTTTGGGCATAAAAAAATCCACAGCTAAATGTGGATTTCTTAATACTCGAGACATAATAAATTTAATTATTCATTTCCGCTTCAAGTTCAGTGAGACTCATTTTGAAAGCAGCACGAATGAAATGACGCTTAGCATACTCAAGAATTGGCTGGCCTTCAGGAGGTAATTCAATTTCATATTCTTTTAAACGCCAGAGTACAGGTAAAATAGTTGCATCAACCAAAGTGTATTCATCACTCATGAAGAATTTTTTAATTGTGAACATTTCAGCAGAATTAACCAAACTCTCAGTAAGAATTTTTCTAACCTTATTCGCAGCACGCTTATCTTTTGCACTGTGAATATCAGCTAACATTTGATACCAGTCACGTTCAATGCGATACAACATTAAACGAAATTGAGCACGTGAGACTGGGTCAACTGGCATTAATGGAGGATGGGGAAAACGCTCATCTAAATAATCGATAATTACACGAGAATCATATAAGGTTAAATCACGATCTACCAAAGTTGGGGTACTGTTATATGGATTAAGATTGGCTAAATCTTCAGGCGCTTCATGATCACGTACCATAACTAATTCAGCTTGAATATGCTTTTCAGCCAAAACTAAACGAGTACGGTGACAATGTGGTGCCGTGGGATGAGTGAACAACGTCATCACAGAACGACGATTTGATAATAAACCTAAATCTGACAAGGCAAGCTCCTACAAAAACAACAAATAATTAAAAGAAGTACAAAATAACTTAATGTACATCTTTCCAAATTTCCTTTTTAAGGAAATACGCAAAACCAAATAAAATCAGGAGATAAAGAATGACCCATACACCCATTTTTTTACGTTTCACTTTTACGGGCTCGCCAATATAATCTAAAAAGTTAACGATATCACGCACAACAAGATCAAACTCTTTCGGCTCTAGCGAACCTTCTGTAACAGTAGCAAAGTGTGAAAACTCTTCAACTGTTCTCATTATTTCATTACCATTTTCGTCAGTGCCAGAAACTTCTACATTATGGAAGATAGGTGTTTGCTCTCCTTGTATCTCCCAAAACACATTTGGCATACTCGCTCCAGGAAGCAATATATTATTACTTCCAAGCGGACGACTTGAATCCTTATAGAAAGACTTAAGGTATGTGTATAACCAGTCCGGATTACGACTACGACTAATTAAAGACAAATCAGGAGCTGGTGCGCCAAACCAACGCAAAGCATCGTCTGTTGACATAGAGGCCTGCATCGTTTCAAAGGGCTTACTAGCATTAAACATCAAGTTATTAACTAGCTCATCATCGCTGATTTCTAAATCAGCACCAACACGCGAATAACGCACATACTTAGCGGAGTGACAACTTGCACAATAGTTAACGTAATATTTAGCACCACGTTGTAGTGACTCGGTATTGTTAAGGTCATTTTTAGCCTTAAGCATATATGCACTACCACCCGCTGCAAATGCCATGCTTGGCACTGCTAACATTAAGCAGAACAAACTAATTAGACGTAATTTCGATATTTTTAACATAAGTGACTCAAAAATTTATTTAAGATTAATTTTGAATATTCTATTCAACTTAGTGTTCAAACGTTACTCGTTCGGGCACTGGTTTATTTTTATCCAACTTAGTGTAGATAGGCATTAATAAGAAGAATGCAAAGTAAATAACACTAAAGATTCTAGACATTAATGTACCTACTGGTGTAGGTGTCTGTAGACCTAGATAACCTAGTACCACAAAACTAATTACAAACAACGCTAATGCACCTTTGTAATAATAACCACGGTACTTAACTGATTTCACTTGTGCTTTATCTAACCATGGAAGGAAGAATAAAACCAAAATTGCTAAACCCATTAGTAAGGCGCCTAAACCTTTACTTGGTACTGCACGCAAAATTGCATAGAAAGGCGTGAAATACCAAACCGGAGCAATATGTTCTGGTGTTTTCAAATTATTTGCAGGCTCAAAGTTAGCAGGCTCTAAGAACAAGCCTCCAAAGGTTGGAGCAAAGAAAATAATGGCTGCAAAAATAATTAAGAAACCAATTGTGATAACTGCATCTTTACTGGTGAAGTAAGGAGAGAAAGTAATGCCATCTACAGGATTACCATTTGCGTCCTTGTTTTCTTTAATTTCAATGCCATCAGGGTTATTTGAACCAACTTCATGAAGCGCTAAAATATGAACAACCACTAATAAAGCCAATACCAAAGGTAATGCAATTACATGGAATGCAAAGAATCGGTTAAGCGTCACATCAGAGATAACAAAATCTCCTCGTACTAACTCAACAATATCACTACCGATAACAGGTATTGCACCAAATAACTCGGTGATTACATTGGCACCCCAATAGGACATTTGTCCCCATGGCAATAAATAACCAAAGAAAGCTTCAGCCATTAAGACTAAATAGATAACCATGCCTACAATCCACACCAATTCACGAGGTGCTTTGTATGAGCCGTACATCATTGCGCGGAACATATGTAGATAGATAACTACAAAAAACAACGATGCGCCGGTTGAATGCATATAACGAATCAACCAACCCCATTCAACATCACGCATGATATATTCAACCGAAGCAAAAGCTTCTGCTGCTGATGGTTTGTAGTTCATCGTTAAGAAAATACCAGTAACGATTTGGTTTACAAAAAGTACCAGCGCAAGTACACCAAAGGCATACCATATGTTTAAATTTTTAGAAGCATAGTACTCAGTAACATGCTCTTTCATCATTTTATCAAGCGGGAAACGCTTGTTAATCCAAGTATTTAATCCGCTCATGCTGATGCCCCTGTATCGTCACCAATAAGTATATTATTTGGCCCAATAAAGCGATAAGCAGGCACGGGTAAGTTTTTAGGAGCTGGCACACCTTTATAAACACGACCAGATAAATCGAATTTAGAACCGTGGCAAGCACATAAGAAACCACCACCACTTAATTCAGCTTCGGGCACAGGCCTAAATTCTGGAGAGCAACCTAAATGAGTGCACACACCAATTAATACCAAAAATTCAGAATTAATCGCACGATCTGCATTTTGAGCATAACTCGGCTGATCTGATTCTTCTGAACCCGGATCGCGTAGATATTTATCCATAGCCGGTAATGCCTTTAACATTTCTGGCGAACGGCGAATAATCCACACGGGTTTACCGCGCCATTCCACAATCATGCGCGCACCAACTTCAAGCTTAGAAATATCCGCTTCTACAGGTGCACCCAATGCTTGCGTTCTAGCACTTGGTTTTAAAGAAAGAATGAATGGTGTAGCAGCCGCTGCTGCTCCAATTACGCCTGTTACGGTTGTTGCAACCGAAAGAAAATGACGTCGTCCGGTATCTACCTTATCGTCGCTCACGTTATGCCTCTGATATTGAAGTGATCGAATTAACCCAGCTATCTCAGTTTATACTTTGTACCCGAACCGCCCTTCTGCCTAAAAGAGGTTATATTGATTCAAATATTTAAGAATTCTCTGTTGTAAACTAACAAAACTTGACGCTTTGCAGCATTAGATAGCCATACAATTCGCTATTATACAATAAAGCATGCTGCATTGCCTACAACAACATGAAAATATCTAATATTTTCAATCAGTAAGAACTAATTAATATGCTCAAAAGTACGCCACAGTGGCTAAAAAAATCTGTATTTATAGCTCAAGCCATACTAGCTGGCTTGGGAATTGCGTTTTTATGGATATTAATTACTGGTCGTGGAATGCCAAATTCAAGCTCAAATGGTCAGCATTTTAATCCTGTGGCCAGTTTTGCAGATGCGGTAGAACGCGCGCAGCCTGCGGTTGTTAGTATCCAAACATCAAAAATCGTAAGTCAACGCCGCTCAACTAATAATTGGAGACCAAGCCGTCTTCGACAAAAAGGCTTAGGTTCAGGGGTAATTGTTAGATCTGATGGGCTTATTTTGACTAATTACCACGTAATTGAAGGTGTCGATAGTATCTTTGTAACCTTACCCAGTGGTGGCAGTGCACCAGCGACCATTGTTGGAGTAGACAAAGATACCGACTTAGGGCTACTGCAAATAAATAATGGCGGTGTAAATATCAATTTGCCTACTCTTAATTTTGCAAACTCTGACAATCAACATATAGGTGATGTTGTTTTAGCAATTGGTAATCCATATGGTTTTGGTCAAACAGTGACGCAAGGCATTATTAGTGCGACGGGACGCGCGAATATAAACTTGGCGAATTATGAGGACTTCATTCAAACCGACGCAACCATTAGCTCTGGTAATTCAGGCGGTGCTCTAATCAATACTCAAGGCGAACTAATTGGCATAAATACCGCTGTCTTTTCTCCAGAAGGTGGAAACTCAGGAATTGGTTTAGCTATTCCAGCAGATTTAGCTAAAGGCGTAGTTGAAGAAATACTTAAAAATGGTCGAGTAATACGTGGATGGCTGGGCTTTGAAGAAGATTCCACTCAACAAGTTAATATTCCTATTAAAGGCGCATTAATTACAAATGTTTACCAATCTAGTCCCGCTGCTTATGCAGGTATACAGCGCTTTGATATTTTAACTGCAATTAACAATATTGAAGTTAGCTCAGATTTAGAAGCTAAATACGCTATTGCGAATTTAAAACCTGGTGAGTTAGTGACTATTCGTATAATGCGTGGTGAGATTACTCAAGATGTAAAACTAGAAGTCGCTGAGCGTCCGCCAAACATCTGAGAAAGTGCTAAAACTTAATAATTAGTTAATTCTTTTAATCTCAGCGCCGAGTAAATTCATCTTCTCTTCGATGCGTTCGTAACCACGATCAATATGATAAATTCTATCCACAATCGTAGACCCCTCAGTCATCAAAGCAGCAATAACCAAACTTGCCGAAGCACGTAAATCTGTTGCCATAACTGGAGCAGCCTGAAGTTTATCAACACCTTTAATCACTGCAGTATTGCCATCTAGATGAATGTCAGCACCCATGCGTTGCATT
>CAJQOG010000108.1 GCA_905479875.1 uncultured Gammaproteobacteria bacterium | reverse complement strand
CCCCAAAATAAATGTACACCATGATCATCATCAGATTCTAGTAGGTCGCGTAGCATGCCTTTGAGAGGAGCTATACCTGTGCCGCCTGCCAACATAATAATGGGTCTGCGTTGTTCCTTACGAATAAAGAAATTACCGATAGGCCCTTCTATACGCATCAAGGAACGCTCTGGTAGGGCATCAAAAACTTGACTGGTAAAATTACCATCAGGGACCTTACGAACATGTATTTCGATTAAGTCTGAATCATGTGGTGGGTTGGCAATTGAAAAACTTCGTCTACGGCCATCAGCCATTAAAATATCAATGTATTGACCGGCTAAAAAATTTAGTTTTTCAACTCTAGGTAATCGCAGGTGTAAGGCCATTACGTCATGGCACAAGAGTTCTTTCTTTTCTATACGGCAAGGTAGTCGTTTTACTTGGATATCTTTAGGCGTTTCTATTGGCTTAGTAACAACATGACAATCACTTTTTGCATGCGCTAAACAAATTAAACACTCTTTAGCTTCAATATCTTCATCCGATAAACTCCAAGGTCTGCCGTTTGGGTAGTCGAACTCACCAAGAGTAATTTTACTTTTGCAGCTCTGGCAACTACCACCTCGACAACTGTGCGGTAGATTTAAACCATTGCGAATACCAGCGTCGAGTATGGTTTCATTATCATGAACCGTATAAGTTTCGCCTGATGGCTGTAAGGTGATGGTGAAATGTTTGCTATTACTCATAGGTGTATTTTAACTAAAGAAAGAACATAAAGTGAGATTAGACGCCAATAAAAAGGCCGCCAAAAAGGCGGCCTGTACTTCCCTGTTACGCTCCGAGATTATTATTTTGGTTGACTGCGTTTGCTATCCAGCCAAGTAATTAGTGGGTCCCATTGTTGCTGATCAGGCCACGCTAAATACTCAGGTAACTCATTCACACCTAAACCACGAGTATAGGCACGAATATAGTTTTGCGCTTCACGGAAAGCGGCAATATAAGGAGGTTTTTGTTTCTCAAGGAAATTATCGAGTCTGTCCCAAATGAGAGTGTTCTCTTTAAAGCGGTTTGCCACTAAGCCAATTTTTAATTGCTTACTTGATACTTTTTTATAGCCGCTCAATTCGTCAATAAATTTTGCTGTAGCATCCATATCAATCGGAGAAGGTTGTACAGGTATTATGATAGTTTCTGCTCGGTTGATTAAATCGGTGAGTTCCGTTTTATGGGTACGTGCTGGAGCATCAATAATGACTACATCTGTGCTGCGGTTAACACCGCGCATGCCATCTTTATGGCCGGCTAAGCCAACTATCTCAGGATAACGCTCAGGTCGGCGTTCTAACCACTCAAGGCTGGATTCTTGTGAATCAAAGTCTACTAAGGCTACGCGATCAACTTTATGTGAGTAATGTGCAGCGAGATTGGTTGCGACGGTACTTTTACCACTGCCGCCCTTGGGGTTAATAACCAAAATGTGTCGCATGCTGAGTCTCTCTTTTTATATGTATTATTGAATTATGATTAATTTATCACCCAAATCCTAATGCACAAAACCCACAGTGTCCAATGCCATGAATAATAAACGCCTTGATTTGTATGTAATTCGTACAAATCAAGGCGTGTTCAAGCTTATAAAACCTTATTCTGTCGACTTTGGCATTAATTGATCTATTAAGTAAGTATAAATGAGAGCATTTAAATGTGCGGTCTGTTTGTTGTTTGAGCTACCAGCGTGTCCGCCCTCAGTATTTTCATAATAGTAGTAATCATGTCCATACTCTTCCATCAGTGCCACCATTTTGCGAGCATGCCCTGGGTGTACGCGATCATCTTTAGTTGATGTATAGAAAAAGACTTTAGGGTATTCTTTATCTTTCTTTAGATTGTGATATGGAGAATAGTCTTTAATGAAATCCCATTCTTCTGCGATATCAGGGTCGCCGTATTCAGCCATCCAACTTGCACCTGCTAAAAGCTTGTTATAGCGCTTCATGTCTAATAATGGAACGCCACAAACGGCTGCATTAAATAAGTCAGGGCGCATTGTGTAAATAGCCCCCACTAATAAACCACCGTTTGAGCGGCCATCTATTCCAAGGTGTTTAGGTGAGGTAACTTTACGTTCAATTAAATCTTCAGCGATTGAAATGAAATCTTCAAAAGCACGTGGACGTTTCTCGTTCAAAGCACTTTGATGCCATTTTGGTCCAAACTCACCACCGCCACGGATATTGGTTGAAACGTACACCCCACCTTGCTCTAACCAATCTATTCCAACTGTGGATTTATATCCAGGACGAATTGACACTTCAAAGCCGCCATAACCATACATCAGCGTTGGGTTTTTGCCATCAAGTTTTATGTCTTTTGCGCTAATCATAAAGTAAGGTATTTGTGTGCCATCTTTTGAGGTTGATTCAAATTGCTCAACCTTATATTTTGAAGCATCAAAAAAGTCGGGCAGTGATTTAATTTTGTTTTGTTTGCCAGCATCATCTACATAGTACATAGTTGTTGGGCTTAAAAATCCGTTATAGGTATAGAAAAAGTCATTAGCTTTGTCATTAGCAGCAACAACTGAGAGTGTACCTAATTCAGGAGTGCTAACTAATTCACTTGTCCATGAGCCATGAGCATAAGTATATTTATAAAGTTCACTGCGTACATTGTTTAAAACATTAACGAATAAAAAGTCTTGAGTAGTCGACGTGCCAGCAATACTACTACGCTCGGTAGGCTCGCGAACCACTGTGAAGTTACGCTTTCCTGATAAGAAATTTTCAAAACCAATGCTAACGAGTGCGCCTTGATTTAAGTTTTGACCGCCAACTTCCCAATCGGATTTAAGTTGAAGCATCATTTGATCTTTAAATATTCCATCAAATTCGATGTCTTCTGGTAAGTCGAGTTTAGTTAAATTTCCATCTTTTAAATAATGAACTTCACCTGTGTAAAAAGAAGTTGAACGAGAGATAAAAGCGTATTGACCTTCAGGAGTATTGCCTACAAATGGCCATACGCCAACATCAGTTTGTTCGCCTGTGAAAATAGTTGTGGCTTCGCTGATGTCGGTCCCGCGTTTCCAGAGTTTGGTGATTTTTGGATAACCTGAATCTGTCATACTCTCCGGCCCAAAGTCAATACCTACCATCAAAGTATCTTTATCTAGCCACGCAATACTTCCTTTTGATTCGGGAAGTACAAAGCCGCCATCAACAAATTTTTGTGTATTTAAATCATACTCGCGCCTCACCACCGCATCGGTGCCGCCGTCAGATAAATTTAAGATGCACCTTGTGTACTCGGGGTATAAACAGCTAGAACCTTTATAAACCCAGTTTTTATTTTCCACTTTAGAAATAGCGTCAATATCAATAACGGTTTCCCATTTAGGATTTCCAGTGAGGTAGTCTTTTAAGCTGGTTCTGCGGCTGATGCCACGAGTATGCGTTTCGTCTTTCCAAAAGTTGTAAACATAGTCGCCACTAAAGCTTGGATAAGCAATGCGTTCTTTGGAATCATAAGCGGCTAAATTTTTTGCACTGAGTTCAGCGTGTTTTGGTAATGCTTCTAAATATCCTAATGATGCTTTGTTCTTTTCTTCAACCCAGGCTAAAGCTTTTTCGCCTTGTACTTCTTCTAACCAACGATATTGATCAGAATCTTCTAGAGCCTGTAATGCTTCGGCGCTTAATAACTTGGATTTGTTCATAGTGTCTTCTTTTAGTGTCTCTTTGTTCGTGTCTTGAGTTTTTTCTACGGATTCATTTAACACAGTTTGTGATGTATTAATCTCTGTACTACTGCTTTGCGAATCACAGGCAGTTAGAAATAACAAACTGGAAAGAAAAATAAGAGATAATTTTTTAGAATTTTTTAGTTGCTTAATCATGGCAAACCTATATTTAAATGATTGAAAATAAGAGTTATTAAAACTTGCTAGCTGGTTAATGTAACGGCTTTTCTTGTTGCTGAAAAGCTTTAGGGCACATTTAGCTATGAAAATACCATGAGATTCATTAAATACTGCTAAAATTCATAACATGATGCGTATAGATTTCACAAAAATGCATGGCTTAGGCAATGACGTCATTGTTTTAGATCATCGCGACCAAGACTTTGAATTAACTCCAAAACTTATTACTCATTTGTGTGATCGCAAAAAAGGTGTTGGTTGTGATCAGCTCATGGTAATTGAAGTGAGCACTGAAGCAAATATCCTTGCTAATTATCGAATTTTTAATCCTGATGCTAATGAGGTTGAACAGTGCGGTAACGGCGTTAGATGTGTTGCTCGTTATTTATTTGAAAAAGATAATCTGGCATCTGAATTCACATTGCGAGCTATGCGTAATGATATTGAAGTGATTTGTCATGCCGATAACAGTGTGAGTGTGGCTTTGGGCGTCCCGTCTTTTGAACCCAGTGATTTGCCTATGCAAGTCTCGCAGCGTCTTTCGCAATATCACGTAGAGGCCGCAGGCAGGACATTAGAATTTGGCGCTGTCTCAGTTGGTAATCCTCATGCGGTAATTTCGGTTAAAAACGTGTTAGACACCGATGTGCATGGTTTAGGCATTGCCATTCAAGAGCATGAGTTATTTCCGCAAAGTACAAATGTTGAATTTGTTGAATTTCTGGATAGAGGGCGTTTACGTTTGCGTGTTTACGAACGTGGTGCAGGTGAAACGTTAGCTTGCGGTAGTGGTGCTTGTGCAAGTGTTGCCGTTGGTCGTCATTGGGGCTGGTTAGATGAGCAAGTGATTGTGGAGATGCCTGGTGGCGAAGCAATTATTAATTGGGCTGGCGAAGGCGATGAAATATGGTTGCGTGGTGATGCCGTCAAGGTCTTTGTTGGGCATTTAATGTGGGCTTGATTTGTTTTTTAAGGCTGCGTCAAAATTTTCTTCATGTCTCGCATTCAACAGCGCATTCCGTTACACTACAGTGGATAAAAACAATCACAAATTTCACCAATAAAGGTTCTCATGAGTTCAGATTCAGGATCAAATAATAGCGATATTGAAACAACGCCTACAAACGTAAGTTCTTTGGGGCTGCCTGAGCCATTAACTAAGGAAGAGCGCATGGAAGAAGCGGCGATTGCTGCCTATCTACGCGAACACCTTGATTTTTTTGATAGACACGAAAGTGTACTTAATGAACTGCGTTTACCTCATCCCGATGGCACACATTCGGTCTCAATTGTTGAGCGCCAATTAGTAGCATTACGCGATAAAAACTATCGTTTAGAACATCGTCTTGCCGATTTTATTGAGATTGGTCGAGAGAATGATTTGCTGATTGATAAAATTCATAGGCTGGGTTTGCGTTTGGTTAAAGCTAGACATCTTCCCGGAATATTTACTGTTATAGAAACATCACTGCGTGATGATTTTGGTGTGGATATGTATAGCCTGTTGATTTATAAAGATGTTACATCAGATAGTGTAAAACTCTTCCCTGGAAATTACATTCAAAGTATTGAACGCACTAATTCAGAATTCACTGTTTTGTTTAAAAGCATATTGGAAAGTGGCAACCCAAAATGTGGCCGTCTTTCTAGTGCACAATATGGCTTACTCTTTACAGAAAAACAGCAAAAAGAAGTAGGTTCTGCCGCCTTGATTCCTTTGGGTGATAAAGGAGAAATTGGCATGCTGGCGGTTGGGTCACGTGATGCTGATCACTTTAATCCATCCGCTAGTACAGACTTTCTAACACGTATGGGTCAAATGGTTAGTCAGGTTATTGCTACTCAGTAACTACTGTGTAGTCATCAAATGGCGAAACAACCCCCAATAAAAGTTGATAAGACATATCCGGAAAACCTGGCTGTACCTGTAGAAAAATTTCTCAACTATATTCGTTTTGAAAAACAACTTTCTCCACATACACAAAGCAATTACCTTCGAGACTTAAAGGTACTACAAGACTTTTGCCTTGAGCAAAATATTCGGAACTGGAAACAAATGCAACCCAATCAGATGCGTTTCTTTGCAGCATCGGCTTTTCGCAAAGGTTTAGGCCCTACCAGTATCCAACGTCGTTTATCAGCCTGCCGTAGTTTTTTTAATTATCTGCTCGTTGAGGGGGAGGTTGAAATAAACCCGGTGCTTGATGTGCGAGCGCCCAAAGCTCCACGTCGGTTGCCTAAAACTTTAGACGTAGATCAAATGGATCAGCTCCTTAATATGCAAGGTGAGGGTCATGTTTTTTTACGCGACAAAGCCATGTTAGAAATGTTTTATTCTTCGGGCTTGCGATTAGCTGAACTGGTTTCATTAAATATAAATAGCATTGATTATTCTGAAAATTTAGTACGAGTTGTTGGCAAGGGTAATAAGACACGAGTATTGCCAGTAGGTAAACAGGCACTTAATGCACTTAAAGCCTGGCTAGCGGTGCGTTCAGATTGGGCTAAGAATAAGGATGAACAAGCGATTTTTGTGAGTAACCGTGGTACTCGTATTAGCCATCGCAATGTGCAACAACGAGTGAAATACTGGGCTAAAAAGCAAGGCATTAACCACGACTTACACCCACATCAATTTAGGCACTCTTTTGCTTCACATATGCTCGAGTCCAGTAGTGATTTACGTGCTGTACAAGAATTGCTCGGACACGCTGATATCAGCACTACCCAAATCTATACACACCTTGATTTCCAGCATCTCGCCACCATCTACGATAAAACACATCCAAGAGCACATAAGAAAAACAAAGATGATGAGTCTTAATTTACTGTTTTATTGAGAGTGTGATTCCAGACAAAAAGTAGAGATAATTTTATGACAACGATTGTATCGGTACGAAGAAATGGCAAAGTTGCTATTGGCGGAGACGGCCAAGCAACGATGGGCAATACCGTGATGAAAGCTAATGTACGTAAAGTGCGACGATTGCATCATGATAAGGTTTTAGCAGGGTTTGCAGGCGGAACTGCCGATGCTTTCACCATGTTTGAGCGCTTTGAGTCCAAGATGAAAGAGCATAACCGTTTAATGAAAGCTGCGGTTGAGATGGCTAAAGATTGGCGCTCAGACAAATATCTACGCAAACTCGAGGCACTTTTAATTGTGGCAGATGCAGAGTCATCCTTTATTATTTCAGGTAACGGAGACGTTATTGAAAACGATGATGATCTTTTGGCTATTGGTTCAGGTGGCTCTTTTGCACAAGCAGCGGCAAGAGCTTTATTAAACAATACAGACTTAGATGCTGGTCAGATAGTGGCTAAGTCGCTGCAAATAGCCGGAGATATAGACATTTATACCAACGGCAAGGCAATTATTGAAGAGTTGAATGCTAACTAGCAGGTATTTGTGCTTATTTTCGAAGAAGTTGTAGTGATTTTTACTAAACATCTTTTAACTCGCTGCTAACAACATAGAAGCAATCAAGTATAATTTTAGCTAAATATTCTCGTATTTTCTAGACATTTAAAGAAAATGGGTGCATTTAGCAACAAAATAGACGGAATCATCAAAAGGTACAAACTATGTCCATG
>CAJQOG010000107.1 GCA_905479875.1 uncultured Gammaproteobacteria bacterium | reverse complement strand
TTAACCATCACATCATAATCACCTAGATTTCTATTCCATACTGGAAAACGTAAGTCATAACAAACTTGTGGCAAAATTCTAAAACTCTTTATGTTAATAATTTTTCGTTCAGAACCAGCGGTGATGTACATGTCTTCTTTGGCTGGAGTAAATAAATGCTTCTTATCGTAATATTGATACTCACCATTTGGCCATACCCAAAAAAATCGGTTGGTTTTTTTTATCCCGGTGTTTACTAAAATTGAGCCAGCAACTATTAGATTTAACTCTTTGGATTTGCCTATCATCCAACTTAAAGCTGGACCAGGCTTTGTTTCAGAATAGTCTTCACCACTGTCTGCAATCTCTACAGCAAAGCCAGAACTAAAGGTTTCGGGTAATAATAAAAGATCAACATCATCAAATGAATGCGTAGAGAGCAAACTTTCGATTCGTTTGAAATTTTCTTCAGCATCTAACCATGCAATATCAAATTGCACTAAAGCTAGATTTAATGTGTTATCGGAATTCATAGTTGTGCAAGTTTTTCAGTTGCTTGCAATAGTGTGTTCTCATTTTTAGCAAAACATAAACGAAGAATTTTATCGTTGGGTGCTTTGTCATAAAACACGCTAATCGGGATAGTTGCCACACCAAATTCTTCAGTTAAAATTTCAGAGAATTCAATATCGTTTTTATCAGAGACGGCTGAATAATCCACATTCAAAAAGTAACTCCCATAACAGGGCAGTGGCTTGAATGAAGTGGTTTGCAATGCATTAACCAAAACATCACGTTTGTCTTGATAGAAAGCGCCTAAAGCGGAGATATGTTCAGGATATTGTTCTAACATCTCTGCAAGTGCAAATTGAGCCGGTGTAAAACTAGAAAAAGTGACAAACTGATGTACTTTTCTAAATTCAGTGGTTAACTCTTTGGGAGCTACACAATATCCCATTTTCCAACCAGTGCAATGGAAGGTCTTACCAAAACTCGACAGTACAACACTGTGTTCAAATAGTTCGGGGTCTGTATTAATGCTCAGATGTTTTTTATTATCAAAAATAATATGTTCATACACTTCGTCACTAATGAGTATAAGGCCGTTTTTTAGAACGATGTCTTTCAGTTCTTTTAAATCATTTTCATCAATCACTGAACCGCAAGGGTTGTGTGGTGTGTTCAGCATGATGACTGATGTCTTTTTAGAAACTTTGCTACGTACTTCATCCCAGTCTATTTTGAAGTTTGGTGAACGTAATGCAATATGTATACTTTTACCACCTGCAAGTTTTATGGCAGGAGCATAGGAATCATATGCAGGATCAAAAACGATAACTTCATCACCTTGTTCTACAAAGGCTTGAATGGCGACAAACAGAGCTTCAGTGGCGCCTGATGTAATGGTCACCGATTCACTTGGATTAACTGTGTTTTGGTAACAGCGTTCAACTAAGGCGGCTATTTGCTCTTGTAAAATCGGTAAACCAGGCGAGGGTGCATATTGATTACGCCCTAGCTTGGTGTGTGCGGCTAAACGTTCTTGTAAGAACTCAGGCATGCCAAATTCCGGAAAGCCTTGAGCTAGATTAATGGCGCTATGCTTTTTTGCAAGTAGCGCCATTTTTGTGAATATTGTAGTACCAACGTTGGGTAATTTTGATTGCATATTTTGCTTTATGTAATGAGCTTTAATGCAATATAAGGCACTAGATTAAAAAAGCCAAATAATATTTTCCATGCTGCTAAAAATGCATAAATTACTTTGTCAAAATAATCTCTTTCAAGTTTAAAGAATTGTGATTGAACTTTATAGGCAAAATCAGGTGCCAGCATCATAAAAAAAGCGATAAATGCAAATAAACCGCCATTAATAACTGAACACCATCCAAAAAAACTAGTGAGTGTTTGAATATCCATAATATGCTCCATACATTTATTGTAGTCAGTACGAATTAGACTATACTAAATTTAATAATAACACTTGATAGATATCAAAATATGAAAACAGCCCTTGTGATTGGAGCAACTGGACTAACAGGTAAACACATCGTTAATTTATTGTTAGAAAGCGATAATTATCAATCGGTTGTGATTTTTTCAAGACGCGCTTTGGGTATAGATAATCCTAAATTACTTACGCATATCGTTGATTTTGATCGTATGAGTGATTGGAGCGACTTAATCAAAGGTGACGATATTTTTTCCGCAATGGGTACTACCATTAAACAAGCTGGCAGCAAAGAGGCCTTTTATAAAGTGGATTACACATATCCGGCTAACTTTATAGAAATTGCTGCGAACAATGGCGCCGCTAGATTGTTTTTGATTTCTGCTCCGGGTGTTAGTACCAAATCTCCAGTATTTTATAATCGTGTAAAAGCTCAGTTGGAAGAATATATAAATACATTGAACTTGGAAATGAAAGTATATTTTCGACCCTCTGTTATCTATGGTGATAGGGAAGAATCACGCTTTGCTGAAAAGTTAGGTGAACATCTATTATCATTTTCCTCTCGCTGGATTCCTGGCATGAAAAAATTTAAACCAATATCGGGCAAAGAGTTAGCTAGAGCAATTGTGAAGTGTGCTATAGCTGATTTATCCAGCGGTGAGCATATTTTTGAGTGGTCAGAAATATTTGAGATTTGAGGCATAAGCAATTAGTGCAAGTTATATAGAAAAACAAAATTCAGCGCTGCTTCGATGGCTCGCTTTATGATATTAAAACCTAAAATGTCGACTAATCAAGAGTCTGACATTTCTTAACATATTTTCATTTTTACTTAATCATCGCAGTATAAAGCTATTAGTAGGTTTCTATGCTTACTAAATGCTTGCCTATAATTAAGCAAGAGACAAATTGTGACTTTTGCTTAGATTGAAAATCACTAAACTGCTTGTTCTTTATAAATATCTGTAAGTAATAATCATGATCAAAGCTGTAATAACAGACCTTGAAGGAACGATTACGCGTTTTGCCTTTGTGAAATACGTGTTATATCCGTATGCAAAGAATAACCTCTCAGACTTTGTTGATTACTATCAGCATGATTCGCAAGTGAAAATGCAAATTAATGCTGTGCGTAAGAGTATTGATGATGAAAAAGCAAGTATAGATAGAGTGATAGAAGTATTAATTCATTGGCTAGAAAATGAAGAGAGAGTGCCTGCGCTTAATGCCTTGTTGGGGATGATTTGGAAAAGTGGTTATGAACAAAACGATTTTAAAGGTCATATTTATGAAGATGCCTTTGATTTTTTACGTAAGCTCAATAAAAATAAGCAAGAACTTTATACTTTCTCATCAAAACCTGTATCTGCACAAGAGTTGCTTTTAGAAAATACGGAATTTGGTGATATAAAAAATTTGTTTAAAGGGTTTTTTGATACGAGTATTGGTCGTAAGCATGATGCAAACTCATATGTTGCAATTCTTAAAAATCTTCAACATAAACCCGAAGAAATTTTATTTTTATCGGATGATAAGGCAGAGCTTGATGCAGCTAAATCTATTGGTATAAATACATGTCAAATGGTTAGGGATGGCCAAGAAGTTAGTCAAGCACACCCATGGATACATAATATGGATGAGTTTTCATGGAGTTTGTTAAGCGCTTAATTATAATTGAAGTGATTATAGTATGACAAAAAACCGCTGAGTCTTTCGACCAGCGGTTTTTTTAAATCAGTTGAGTTCTATCTTTATTTATTACAACACAGGACCCCCAATTAAATTGAGGACAGCATGAAATAAAAAACCCACAAAGTCTTTCAACTTGCGGGCTTTTTTCAAAACAGACTCAATTGATTCTGTTTATCTTTATTTATTACAACACTGGGTCCCCAATTAAATTGAGGACAGCATGAAATAAAAAAACCCACAAAGTCTTTCGACTTGTGGGCTTCTTTCAAAACAGATTCAATTGATTCTGTTTTTCTTTATTTCATGCTGCTTTTTTAGCAGATGTCTTGCGAGCTACTTTTTTAGTCACTTTTTTTGCAACTTTTTTAGCTGTTTTCTTAACTGGTTTTTTAGCAACTGCTTTCTTAGCCACTTTCTTTACTGCTTTTTTAGCAGGCTTAGCTTTTGCTTTGATAGTTTTCTTTGCTGCTTTTGCTTTTTTAGCAACAGGCTTAACGTTATATGTGTTATTGAATAACTCAACAACATTGTCACGCGCGTCAACTAAGATAGCAACAGTGTTTTTAAGGTTTGTAGTTACACGAGCTACTGTAGCGTCGTTTAATTTAGTTTGGCCTTCAACTAATTTCTTAGCGTCCGTTGCTTTAGAAGCTGCTTTTAAACGTTTAGCAGAAGCTTCAACTACGCCTTCAACAATAGTGAATTGTTGAGCGATAAGCTTGTTAGCAGTACCGTAAGCAATGCTGTTCAAAGTTAAAGACGCTTTTTCAGCTTTACTTACTACTTTCTTACTGTCTAATAATTTGTCAGCAGAAAAGTCAGCAGCAAAACGAGTTTGTTTAACTGCAACTTTAGGAAGGTCTTTCAATTGCTTGGTGTAAGCATTTATATTTAAGTTCATAGGAATCTCCAATAATTATTTGTGCGTTTGCACATTTCTTGAAGAGGATATTAGAGAAAATGTTGCACCGCGTCAAGAGCATTGTTCAAAAAACTAGCCTTTTGCACACTTTTTGGCAAAATTTCTATTTTTTTACAATTAAAACAATTAGTTAGAGATTAGAAAGAAATGTAAATAAAAGGAAATTTATTGAATTTAGCCGTAAAAGGCAACATCATGCGTCAATATTTGAACAGAATGTGACTTAAATATTGAAATTATTAGCTATGAAATTTCAAATTCCCATCATCAAGTTTCTTGTAATTAAGGGTTAAATAATCGTAAAAGTAGTTTTGATACATTTTCCACGGTAGAGCAGTGCCTTGTTGGGGGAAAGTATGTTTACTACGATTTATATAGCCTGAGTCTAAATTTAGTAAGGGTTCTTTCTCTATATTTAAGTCTTTTAGTTCAGGAGAGAAGTACTTAAGCTTGTTTTTACGCATATGTTTTAAAACACGGCTAGTATATTGACTGGTTAAATTAACCTTTAATGTCCAACTGGCATTGGTGTAACCTGAAAAAATTACCGAATTGGGTAGATTGCTTAACATGATGCCTTTGTACATCACTTGCTGTGAAATATCGAATTGTTCATCATCAACAGAAAATGTGGTACCACCTGCTGCCACTAAATCTAAGCCTGTAGCAGTAACAATAATATCAGCATCTAAGCTTTTACCTGATTTGAGCAAAATACCATTATTTGTAAAGCGTTCAATGTGATCAGTAACAACTGACGCTTGACCATCTCGAAGAACCTTAAATAAATCGCCATCAGGAGCGGCACAAAAGCGTTGGTCCCATGGCTTATAGCTTGGTATGAAATGTGGATCAATAGGCACTCTTGAGTTTAAGGAATTTTTTGCCTCTCTTATTAATAAGCCTTTAAAAAAGTTAGGCCATTTTCTACAGGCATTAAAAAAGAAAAGACTAAAACTTATATTCTTTATTCTTACTAAACCGTAAGAAAGTTTTTTTGGGAGCCATTTTTTTAAAAATATAGCTTTAGTATCTTCTGAGGGTAAGGCGCCTATATATGTAGGAGAACGTTGTAACATGGTAATGTGCTTGGTTTTATCAACCATGGCTGGCAACAAGGTAACTGCAGTTGCTCCACTACCAATAACAACAACTTTCTTATTGGTATAATCACAATCTTCAGGCCACTGCTGTGGATGAATGATTGGCCCTTTGAAATTCTCGCTACCTGCAAACTCAGGTGTATAGCCTTTATCGTATTTGTAATAGCCTGTACAAATGTATAAATACTTACAGTTGTATTCAGAAACTTCTTTGGTTTCAGGGTTAATTACCTGTAAAGTCCAACGACCAGTTTCAGTATCAAAATTAGAAGAAGACAGTTCTTGGTGATAACGAATTAACTCATGCACCTTATATTCATCCGCCGCTTCACGAATGTATTGCATGATGGATTCGCCGCTGGCTAAGGTTTTAGTATCATCCCAAGTTTTAAATGAGTAGCCAAAGGTGTACATATCCGAATCAGAACGAATGCCTGGGTATTTAAATAAACTCCAAGTGCCACCTAACTCATGACGAGACTCTAAAACTAAAACGGATTCTTCAGGATTGTGTTGGCGTAAATGACATGCAGCACCAATGCCAGAAAGGCCAGCTCCAATGATGATTACGTCTGCCGTGTTGTTAGTCATGATTATTTTAAAAAATTAAAACAGATCGCCGGTATAACCAAATAATTCGGCACGTAATGCCTTAAGGTCTTTAATCAAATATTTTTGTTCATGCATAACCACTATATCAGCGTTAAACCATTCACGAAAAATTTTATTAACGCTTTGCCTAGAGCCCATACTAAATCTAGCAAAGTCGTTTTGATTGAGTTTTACATCTAAAAGTATGCCTTCATTGATGTGGTCGCCGTGATCTTTAATTAGTTCAAGCAGGCGGCCAGCTAAGCGTGCACGTAGAGGGTAGAAAAGCATTCCACTGAGTAGCTCATACAAGCCCCTAGTTCGCATAACATTGACTTTAAATATTTGTTTGTAAATTTGAGGAAATTTTTCACACAAATCTAATACAACATTCTTTGGGAAACTCAAAACTAATGTATCGTCTTTAGCTACGGCATCTAATAAACGATGTTTGTCATGTACTAAGGCAGCTTCACCAAACCAAACCTGTTTATCGATGTCGGTTACGGCAAATACTTGTCCCTCACTACTAGTCATAGTGATTCTAAGTCTGCCACTGACTAAACAGTAAATCTCATTGGTAAAGTCGCCAATAGAATACAAGTAGGTTTTCTTACTAATATTTTTTTGTTGTGCATGCTTACTCAGATTGATAACCGAAGCATCATCTAGACAGTTAAACCAGTGAGATTCTTTAATAAGATCTTGAATCTCTTTAATTGTGAGTTTGTTTTTCAAAGCAGGCTATATTTTCTTAAAAAAGGTATCTTCCCTTAAAGAGGGCTTAAGCTCAAGTATTTGTTTGAAATTAGTTTCTTATCGAGTTATTTGCTTAATTAAGTGGGACGCCTAATTTATAGATCAATTTTCAATCAAGTTTAATAAGCAGCTGACTTAGCAATGCTTTAGCAAATATTTTGCTACCAGCTATAGATGAATAGTTAGTTTTTCGAGTTGTATAGATAATGTTGAACAACAATAGTCTTTTTATCCTGCTTAAAATTATGAGCTAAATTATTGGCTCTGGCGCAAAGCTAATGGTATTAGGGATTGCTTATCTGAATCAGATGCTAGGCAAATCTAGATAATCTAGTGATTCTAAATAGATTAAAATAATTAAAATAATAATTAATATAGGAAATTGGCATGCTTAGAATCTTATTCAAACTTTTATTAGCCGTGATGTTATTTGCCGTTGGTTTGATTTGCGTTTTATGGTTTAAAGGTAATAAAGTGGTTCAACCGGTTAAATGGGAGCCTGCTCCTAATCCTGGCCTAAGTGGTGACTATGCTCCTAATAAGGCATTAGACACATTAAGCATTAATAAACTGCCATCTGGTGTGGGTGCAGAAGATATTGCTTATGATGGCCAACAGTTTTTCTATACGGGTCTGGAAGATGGGCGTATTTTAAAATTTACTAAAGACAATGATTTTAGCGAATTTGTAAATACCCAAGGGCGACCCTTAGGGATGCAGTTTGATGCCAATAGCAATCTAATCGTTGCCGACTCTGTAAAAGGTTTGCTTTCAATTTCTCCTGTAGGGGAAATTACTGTACTTACTGATTCAGTAAATGGTAAGAAAATGAAGTTTGTGGATGATTTAGATATCGCTGAAGATGGTACCATTTGGTTTTCTGATGCCAGCCAGCGTTTTGGTTTTGATGAGACTATGCGAGATTTTATTGAGGCCAGTATGACAGGGCGTTTGCTTAGTTATAATCCAGCAACACAAAAAACACAAGTTGAGATTGATGGTTTGTTTTTTGCTAATGGTGTGGCTTTAGGGCCTAATGCCGGATTTGTATTAGTTAATGAAACGGGTACAGGCCGAATACATAGAAAATGGTTAAAAGGGGCTAAACGCGGTAAAACTGATTATTTTGTGAATGCCTTGCCTGGCAGTCCAGACAATATTTCGTTTAATGGCGTGGATACTTATTGGGTTGCTATAGCGGCCAAACGTGATCCTAAATTAGACGGTATGGCTAAGAAAACTTTCCTTCGAACTGTATTAGGAGGGCTTCCACTTGAGCTGTTTAAAACCGCCGAACCTCAAGCTTTTATTGTTGGTTTAGATATAAACGGCAATGTGAAATATAATTTACAAACCGAAAAAGATGACTATAGCTCCATAACAAGTGTCAATCAGTATGGTAATAAACTTTATGTAGGGAGTTTGCATAACCCTACTTACGCAACGTACGAATTAATTAAGTAGGAAATTCTATGCAAAATTACTCTTTCAGTACCGTTTCAGATATTCATGTGGGTTGTGGTTCGTCACTACGTTTAGTCGATATTTGTGAAAAGAGTAATATTAAAAAACCTTTAGTCGTGACTGACAAGGGTTTAGTTAAGCTTGGTTTGCTTGAAGATGCTTTAAATAGCTTGGAGCTAGAGGGAATTTCTCATACCTTATATTCGGATGTGCAGGCTGATCCTGCCGACACACTTATTCTAGACGCGACTAAAATTTGCGTGCAAAATAATTGTGATGCCGTTATTGGCTTTGGTGGCGGCAGTTCAATGGATGTGGCCAAAGTAGTTGCGGTATTAGCCAAAGGCGAACAATGCTTAGATGAGATTTACGGTGTAGATAATATTACCTCTAGTCGTTTACCATTAATACAAATTCCTACAACGGCAGGTACCGGTTCTGAAGCCACAATGGTTGCAGTTATTACTACGGGTGCAACTACTAAAGCAGGTGTAGTTAGTCGAACTTTATTGGCCGACTCGATTATTCTAGATGCAGAATTGTCTTTGGGTCTTCCGCCGCATATTACAGCAGCTACTGGTATTGATGCGATGGTGCATGCTATTGAGGCGTATACCAGTGCTCGATTAAAAAACCCAATGTCTGATGCTATTGCTAAAGAAGCATTACGTTTACTGGCAGGTTCGATCCAAGAAGCCGTACACAATGGGAAGAATCTTAAAGCACGCGAGAATATGTTGTTAGGCGCCATGTACGCAGGGCAGGCCTTTGCAAATGCACCTGTTGCGGCCGTACATGCTCTGGCTTATCCATTAGGCGGGCAGTATCACATCCCACATGGCCTAAGTAATTCTTTGGTATTGCCACATGTATTACGTTTTAATGCTTGTGAAGCTGATGACTTGTATAGAGAATTATTAGAGTGTTTTGATTTGCCAAATAATTCAGAATCGCCAGCGAATGTTTTGGCAGATTATTTTTTAGACTTAGCAAAGAATTTAGGCATTCCCAAGAGCCTTCGCGAAATGAATATTCCTGAGAGTGATTTAGAGATGCTGGCAACAGAAGGTATGAAGCAACAACGCTTACTAATTAACAACCCAAGAGAAGTGTTGTTAGAAGATGCCTTAGCAATTTATAAGGCGGCCTATTAAGCTGCCTCTATTCAACCCGAATAATATTTTTAGCAAAAGGCATAATCACAATTGCAAATCCAACCCACACTATAAGTAAGTAATCGCCTATAACATCTGGCACTTGAACTCCAGCAGCTCTCAGCATTACCCCTAATACAAGCAAAATGCCAAAGCTTATAATTAGTGATCCAATAAAGTATTTTAATAGTTTCATTTTGATCAATCCAATCTCTGAGATAATAGTTTTGTTATGTCGCACATTCGGAATAATTTATTCCTTAACCGATGTCATCGTATTTGCATCTCGAATTATCTGCCACCGACCTTCTCGCTTTTCTAAAATCGAAAGGGAATGTCCAGCCATTTTAGAGGATGGATCGCCATTTTTGGGAGTACATATAAGAGTCGATTCAATCCAAAGATAGGCTTGGTCACCAAACACTTTTAGTTCGCGAAGCTTGCTATCTAGGTCAAAATCAATCGGGGAGTCTTCAGGTGATCCTCCCGCAGCACCCTGAGCAAAGGTTTCCTTATTCATCTCGCCAGCTCCGGGTACAAAAAACACAGCATCATCAGCAATGCATTGACGAGCCAGTTCCAAATTTCCCTCAGTCGTAGATTTTATCCAATTGTTGAATAAATCTCGTATCTGTTGTTCATCAGTCATTGTCATACCTCCGGAAAAAATTAATACTCATTCTGCTAGTTGGCATGTAGGCTGAATTATTTGATAGACCTAAAATTACTCTAAAGCATCTAAATTAGGTTCAGGCTTATTTAAAAACTCACGAATGATTGGAGTTACAGCTTTTGCATTATGCAGTAAGAATAAATGACCGCCACCAGGAACCAGCTCTAAACGACAATT
>CAJQOG010000106.1 GCA_905479875.1 uncultured Gammaproteobacteria bacterium | reverse complement strand
TGTCCTTATCTTGCAATAACTGTAGATTTTTTACTGCGTTCATTCCAAGATAAAGCTGTATAGATAAGTCCGGAAAGAACAATAGCATCCAAGGCAGCAATTCCTGAAGGTGTAGGAATCATGCCTTCTGAACTTAAAATTGCGTAAACCGCACCAACTATCCAAGCGACAAATCCTTTAGTTCCAATTTGTCGATTATCAGACAGAGTTTCGATATTGTAAGCTTGTGGACGAATAAATAAATAATCGCACATGATGACTCCAGCAACAGGAACAAAGATTACAGATAGGTAAAAAATAAAGGTAATAAAATTATCCAGCAAATTCAAAAGTGCGGCTGCAATTCCAGCTAAACCCAAAGCAATAGTTACTAAGGTGCTATTAAGTTTTGGAAAGGTAGCTTTGGCACTAAGCACTGCACTGTATAAGTTAAGCGAGTTCAATACCCAACTACCTGCAATTACAATAATCGATGCTCCTATGCCTAATCCAAGATCAAGCATAATTTCTAGAATGTCAGTCTTACCTGAAGTAGCTCCAGCCAAACTCGCTGCACCCATCACCAATAATTGTACAACTACATACCCGATGAATGCGGTATACACCGCACCTGACCAATGCTTAACAAATCGTGTGATGTCAGGCAAGATAATTGCACCAATAATAATTGCACCAACTACCGATGAAATACCAAAGCCTAGTGATTGTGTAGCTACTTTTTCTGCAGATAAAATTTGTTGAAATGATTGCTCACTCAATGCCGAATAGCCAAGCAATAATGTCACCCCTGCTAATACAGGCACCATCAAAGTCGCTAACCAGTTAATGGCTTTGAACCCGACCACAGTGGTCACAGTCATACAAAAACTCGCAACGATGGCCAAAGTTAATGTCGGGATTTCCAAATCAAATACGTCTTTTGCTAATTGTGAAACGGCATCAGCAAATAAATTTATATTTACACCAAACCAACCGAGTAAAGAAATAGCGAAAGCAATATTGACTAGACTCGCACCTTTATCACCAAAAGCGACTCGAACTAATAAGTAGGAACTCATTCGAGTTTTTGCACCAATTACACCCATCACTCCACCAATTACAAAAATAATCAGTGAACCGATGACCAATGCCAAAAGTGCATTCGTGGGAGTTAGGGCTTGCGAGACTTCAAGCCCCGTAATAAAAGTGGGTAAAGAAAATGCCACCATGGCCGCAACCGCTGCAACACGCGGCCACGGGACGAGTTTGTCGTCCTTTATTTTTACGGCGTCAAATTCATTAGTTTCTTGTGTCATTTTTTATTTTTCTGCTTATAAGACTTAACTTAGAATTTGTATTTAGCTTCTAAACCAAACTGAGATTTCGCATTAGGGTAACGAGCTAAGTCTGTTACACCATCACCAAATAAGAAAAGATCTTCTACTTGACGCTCATCCGTTAGATTATCGGCGAATGCAGTAAGCGACCATTTCTCAGCCTCAATACCCACTCTAAGATTAACAAAGGTTTTTTTAGTTGACTCAATGTCTGGTACATCAAAACTAAATATTCTTGGGCCAGTGTGCTGTATATCTGCACGCATCACCATATCTAATGCACCCGACAGTGGGAATTCATATTCTGCAGCTGCGTTTAAATTGTATTCTGCAACATATGGCAGTGAACTACCGATTAGATCAGGACGCTCACCAAAAGCATTGATTTCTGAATCAATTTTTCCGCCATTTAACATTAAAGATAATTGGTCAGTGGCCTGAAAAGCAAATTCCACTTCAAAACCTTTAGAAGACACATCATCAACAGAAATATTCTCTAGAGTAAAGCTGTCAATATTAAAACGGGTAATTTGTGCATTTTCTTGATCAATACTAAACAATGCACCATTCAAGGTTCCTCTACCATCGAACAAGGTAGTTTTAAAACCTAGCTCAAGACTATCTGATATTTCCTCTTCAAAAGAACGGTTGGTGAGTGGACTTGGCTCATTAAAGCCACCACTACGAAAACCGCGAGAGTAACCTGCATACAATAAAGTTTCAGGACTCATCTGATAAGCCAATGACACTTTTGGTTGAGTCTCTGAAAATGTTTCTTCGGCAAAAGTACCTGCCTTATCACGTGAATCAAATGACTCACGAGTATCTTCATCATGACGCAATGCACCTGTGATTTCTAATTGATCAGTAATATCATAGTTTAGCTGTGTTGATAAAGCCCAGGCATCACTGCTATTGTCATCTAAAATGCTAAAGAACAATACGCTATCATCAAAGTCAGCTCGTGTGCGTGGCTCTGCACCAAAGAAATCATCGTAATTTTTATACACACTATCACGCGTACGATCTTGCAAAAACGCACCCAAGGCCCAGCGTAAGCGGGTGTCACCAGAAGATTTAAGGCGCGCCTCAAATGTTGTTGATTCTACTTTTAGAATATTCTCTTGTGCGGCAGGGTAATGAAAAATAAAATTTGCTGGATCTTCGATAAAATCAATAGCCGAATAATCAGCATCTGAAAATGCAGTTTGGTCAGACTCGCTGTAACCCGCAACCAGTTCAAGAGTTGACGCAGCAAAATCATGAGAAAGAATCGCATTGAACTCCGTTAGGTCGCGCTCATCTTGACCGGGTACATTGTGCTGTGTTTGAATAGAGAAATCTTCAAGCGTATTTGCACTTACATTTTCGTAATAGCCAAGTCCTGATTCCGTGTTACTGATACGTCCTTTTAATGCAAGACTTGTTCTATCTGATAATTCAAAACCAAGCATGCCAAATACTGATGTTTCATCAAGAAAATCTACTTTTTCATTTAAAAAAGTATTATTTAACTGTCCATCGAAACTGCGGCTGTAAGCACCAACTCTGAAAAATGTTTTATCTTCAGTAATTGCTCCAGAAGCCAAGGCTGATAGTCTCACATCGCTGCCACTGGCAACCGAGGCCGAAACTTTTCCTTCAAATTCATTTGTTGGTTTTTTAGTAGTAATATTTACTGCACCACCAATTGCACCACGACCATACAAAGCTCCCTGTGCACCACGCAATACTTCAATGCGTTCTATATCGAATAATTCTTGGTTAATAAACTCAAGGTCTGATGCAGTGATACCATCTACTACAAAAGCCAAAGGAGGATCACCCACCTGAGGGGTAATCAAGCCGCGTATTTGAATACGCGATAAGCCGGGGCGAAAATTATCCAACTGACTTAAGTTTGGCGTGAGATCCGCGAGATCGCGAAAATTCTTAATCCCAGCTCGTTCTATTTGTTCTGCACTAAACGCCGAAATTGATTCAGGAACGCTTTGCAGGTTCTCTTCTCGACCACGTGCTGTAACAACAACTTCTTCAATCGCACGTGCTTCAGCAACTTCCTGAGCAAATAAGGTTTGTGTTGGAGCTAGCAATAAGACGCTAGAAAAAGACAGAAAACCTAGTAGTTTATTAATATGAGACATTTTAATCACTCCCGTTGAGCTTGGAATACCAATTGTTAGACTTACAATTTAATTGTGTTGTGCTTCAAATATAGTATATATTGAGTGTCTTGAAATACTAGATTGAAGAAACACCTCATTTGTAGAGTATATTTTTCTCAGGCAGGAATTTACAAAATTATATTTTGTTTGTGACATAAAGCGCCCAATACTATGAAAAAAAACTTAAAACTTGATGATATTAGTAAAAAAATATTAAGCATTACTCATAAGCAATCTGATATATCCAACCAAGAATTGGCAGACCGAGTCGGCCTGTCTAAAAGCGCCTGTTTTCAAAGAACCAAAGCACTCAAAGAGGCTGGTTATTTTCTAACGTTTACCACTGACCTTGATCTAGACCGTATTGCTAAACATGTCTTGGCCTACGTCGAATTCACCTTAGAATCCAATAATCCGAAGGCTAGGAAAGCATTTGAAATTGCGATTGAAATAATCCCTGAATTTATGGACTGTCTGCGAGTAACAGGAGACATCGATTACATCTCTTTTACTTGTTGTTCTGATACACAGAGACTGAACGATTTGTGTGATGAAATAAGTGGTAACGCAAGGCTGGGTGTGCAAAAAATCAAAACCCGTATTATTTTGGAACGATCCAAATGGTATTTAGGTTACCCATTAGAAAAACTTGAGTGGCTGTAAAAGTCATCGAACCAATCACTATATTAAGTAAATTTAGAAGAGAATAAACAATATGATTTTTTACGACACCCTCACTGCCCCTAGCCCACGACGAGCCAGAATTTTATTAGCTGAAAAAAACGTTCCGCATACCGTTAAGCTTATTGACATGTACAAAGGCGAACAGATGAGCGATGAGTATAGAGCTATCAACCCAGCCTGTACTGTTCCAGCTTTACAATTAGATAATGGAACTATTCTGACTGAAAACAACGGCATTGCGGCTTACATAGAAGCCGCTTATCCCAAGCCTGCTCTTTTAGGTGAAACGGCTGTAGAAAAAGGTCTTGTTGCGGGTTGGAATTCAAAAATTGAACAACAAGGCCTAATGGCCGTGGCCGATGCCCTAAGAAACTCATCACCTGCCATGAAAGATAGAGCCTTACCTGGGCCAATTAACTATGCACAAATACCTGAATTAGCTGAACGAGGTGTAGCCAGAATTAATACTTTTATGGATATGTTAGATGCTCGATTGGAAGGACGAGAGTTTATTGCCTTAGATACTTTCTCTATAGCAGACATAACAGCATTAGTAGTGGTGGACTTTGCCCGAGCAGTGAAAGTAAAGCCTCAGGAAAAACATACTAATTTGAATCGCTGGCGTGCGGC
>CAJQOG010000105.1 GCA_905479875.1 uncultured Gammaproteobacteria bacterium | reverse complement strand
GTAATTCCGGTAGTAACATCGCATGGTGAAGGCAGAGCGAGCTTTAAAGATGCTGCTCATCTTAAAGCGGTACAAGATTTGGTTTCTCTACGTTATGTAGATAATAGTCATCAGCTAAGTGATGTGTATCCACATAATCCGAATGGGTCCCCTCAAGGAATTACCTCGCTAACCTCTACCGATGGGCGTGCAACTATTATGATGCCGCATCCTGAACGTGTATTCAGAACTATACAGATGTCATCGGTTTCTAAGCAACATGAGCAAGAGTGGGGCGAGTATTCACCTTGGATGCGTATATTTAGAAATGCTAGGAAGTGGGTAGGTTAGGGTAATAATCTAATCAATAACTATACTAAATATAAGGGGAACGATTTATCGCGCCCCTTTTTACTAATATAGCAATTGGATAGTTTTGCCCCATTGCGGTAAAGTAGAGCACTTCTAAAACCTTAATAGGTGTGTTCATGAAATTACAATTTTCACTCTTAATCTTCGCCTTATGCATGTCAGCATGTAGTTCGCAACAAACTGATCAAGCTGAACAAAATTCCTTAAACTCTGAAAAATCAGAGTTCAATATTGAATACGAAAAATTCACTTTAGACAATGGCTTGGAAGTTGTCCTTCATGTAGATAAATCTGATCCAATTGTGGCTCTAACTACCGTTGTGCATGCGGGTAGTAATAGAGAGAAACCAGGACGTACTGGTTTTGCACATTTCTTTGAGCATATGGCCTTTAATGATTCTGAGAATGTTCCTCGTGGCTGGAATCGTAAAGCAATTCCAGAATGGGGCGGAAGTCGTAATGGTGGTACCTGGAGTGACGGCACTATTTATTATGAGCAAGTTCCAAAAGATGCTTTCGATAAAATTCTTTGGGTTGTTAGTGATCGTATGGGTTACATGATTAACACAGTAACAACAGAAGCTTTAGAGCGTGAAAAGCAAGTTGTAAAGAATGAGAAACGTCAACGTGTTGATAATGCTGCTTATGGTTATACCGGAGAGATTATTCGTAAAAATTTATATCCAATTGGTCACCCATATAGCTGGACAGTTATTGGCGCCTTACCAGACTTACAAGCAGCCACATTGGATGATGTTAAAGAATTCTATACAGATTTTTATGGGCCTAATAATGCTACCCTAGCAATTGCGGGTGATATCGATATTGCAGAAACAAAAGAAAAAGTTAAATTATGGTTTGGGGAAATTAAAAAAGGTAATGAAATTGCAAAACCGTTACCAATGCCTGTGAGCTTGACTCAAACCAAATCTTTGTACTTTGAAGATAATTTTGCCAAGCTCCCTGAGCTGCGTTTAACTTTCCCAAGTGTTGAGTCCTATCATTCAGATGAACAGGCTCTTATCATTTTAGGACAACTGCTCAGTAGTAGTAAAAAAGCACCTTTATATCAAGAAATTGTTGAGTCGAAAAAACTGGCTCCAGCTGTTAGTTCATATAATAACAGTAGTGAAATCGCTGGCGAATTTGTATTTAGAATTCGGGCAAATGCAGGTACAGATTTGGATGAAGTAATACAAGCGTTTGATAGGGCATTGAAGAATTTTGAGAAAAGTGGTGTTTCCTTACGTGATTTAGAACGCATCAAAGCTGAACAAGAAACCAGTTTGTATGGCGGCTTTTCTACAATTTTGCGTAAATCTAATCAATTAGCTTCTGACAATGAATTTAGTGGTGATCCTGCTTATGCGGTTAAACAAGCAAAATACTTACAAGCTGTTACCGCTGCTGATGTGATGCGTGTCTACAATACCTATATTAAAGACAAACATTCTGTAATAACTAGTTTTGTTCCTAAAGGACAAAAACAATTAGCTTTAGACAATGCTGAATTAGCTTCAGTTTGGGTTGAAGAAGTGAAAGCCGGTTCGGCTAGTGAAGAAGTGAGCGCGGGTGAACTTGCCGTATATGAAAAAACAGCATCAAAACACGATCGCTCTGAACCTGATTTTGGTGAATTGCCATTACTAAAAACCCCAGCTATCTGGCAAGAAACACTAAATAATTCAGTTCCAGTTTTAGGAATCACTAATACCGAGGTACCTTTAGTTGCTTTTGATATTACACTTAAAGGTGGAGCATGGTTAGATGATCTTAGTAAAAAAGGCACTTCTAATTTGTTGGCAAGATTGCTTATGGAAGGAACGGCAAGTAAAACTTCAGCTGAATTAGAAGAAGCTATTGGTCTTTTAGGTTCCGCAATTACTATAAGTAGTGGCCCTGAAGATATAACTATTAATGCAACTTCATTAGCTAGAAATTTTGAGAAAACGGTTGAGCTACTTTCTGAAATATTACTGCAACCGCGGTGGGATGAAATAGAATATGCACGTTTGGTTTCGGCGACTAAAACTAGTTTAAAAGGACGAGAAGCTAATCCAAATTCAATAGCAGCCCTGGCATTTAATCGTTTAATCTATGGGGATGCGCATCCAAATGGTTTGCCAGGTAGTGGTACTTTAGAAACCGTTTCAAATATTAGCTTAAGTGATTTGAAAAATGCATATAAGCAATTAACACCAGTGAATGCTCGTATGCATGTAGTCGGTGATATTAGTAAAACTAGAGCCGTAAAAGCATTGAACAGCTTGTCTATAGATTGGAATGGTAATGCTGTGGCAATTCCTGAGTATGAAATTCCGCCACAAGTTAATGCAGGTAAAGTATTTTTTATTGATGTGCCTAATAGTAAGCAGAGCGTTTTACGAATCGGAAAACTTGCACTTAATTCTTTAAATGCAGATGCCAATCGTTTAGATTTTACTAATGATAAATTAGGTGGTGGTAGCAGTGGTACTTTGTTTCAAACCTTAAGAATTGAAAAGGGCTATACCTATGGTATGTATTCGGGCGTAGCAGGTGGCTTAGAAATTCAGCCATTCAGTGCACGTGGCAGTGTACGAGCCAATGCTACCAAAGCCTCTTTAGATATTATTCAAGATATGATTGCTAATTATGCGAAAGACTTTAGTGAAGCAGACGTTGAAACTACAAAACAAAAACTGGTTAAAGGCAATACCAGTGCATTTGAAAGTTTAGGTGCGAAATTAGGTACTCTTCGCCAGATTAGTAAATACGGCAAAGCACTTAACTACGTAGAGCAAGATCAAGAAGAGTTAGTTGCAATGAGTCTTGATGATTTCAAATCTACTGCGAATAAATATCTTGATGAATCTGAGATGATTTATGTGATTGTTGGAGATAAAGCCACTCAGCTTGAAGAAATAAAAGAATTTGCAGGTGAGGTTACTGAGTTGGATATTTATGGGAATATTTTGAAATAGAGAGTTTTCAAAATCAAAAAAAGCCGATGTATGAAAAATCATTCATCGGCTTTTTTATTGTTGGTATTATTTGCTGTTAATAAAATCAAAGCCCTTGCTTAGCAAGATACTCATCATATGTACCATGATAATCATTAATCCCTGTAGGGGTTAATTCAATAATACGAGTAGCTAATGATGAAACAAACTCTCTATCATGACTCACGAATATCAATGTGCCTTCGTAATTATCTAATGCTAAATTAAGCGACTCGATTGATTCCATATCCAAGTGATTGGTCGGTTCATCAAGTAATAAAATATTTGGACGTTGTAGCATTAGTTTGCCAAAAATCATACGACCTTGTTCACCACCCGATAACACTTGAACTTTTTTATCAATATCGTCAGATGAGAAAAGTAAGCGACCTAATACAGAGCGTATAGCTTGCTCATCGTCTTCTGGTTTGCCCCATTGTTCCATCCAGTGAAATACGTCTTGGTTTTTCTCAAACTCGTAAGCATGATCTTGAGCGTAATAGCCGATATTTGAATTTTCAGACCATTTAATATTACCGCTATCGGCTTTTAGATCACCGTATAGGCATCTGAGTAGGGTGGTTTTACCAATGCCGTTTTCACCGATAATGGCGATACGCTCACCAACTTCTACATTCAAGTTTAAGTTTTTAAACAACTCTTCTTCAAAACTCTTGCCCACACCTTCAACTTCCAGAGCCATACGGAATAGCTTTTTATCTTGCTCAAAACGTATGTAAGGGTTCTTACGACTAGATGGTTTGATGTCGGTTAAAACAATTTTATCGATTTGCTTGGCACGTGAAGTTGCTTGTTTAGATTTTGAAGCATTGGCAGAGAAACGACTTACAAAAGCTTTTAGTTCAGCAATTTGAGCTTTCTTCTTAGCATTATCAGATTGCATTTGTTCGCGAGCTTGGGTTGATGCGGTCATGTATTCATCGTAATTGCCTGGATAAAGACTGAGTGATGCAAAATCTAAATCGGCCATATGCGTACAAACACTGTTTAAGAAGTGTCTATCATGCGAAATGATAATCATGGTGCAGTTCCGTGCACGTAATACATCTTCCAGCCATTGAATAGTGTGAATGTCCAAGTTATTGGTTGGTTCATCCAGAAGCATGATGTCTGGCTCTGAAAATAGAACCTGTGTTAATAGCACTCGAAGCTTCCAACCCGGAGCCACTTCACTCATTGGGCCATAATGTTGTTCTTCAGGAATACCTACCGCGAGGAGTAATTCTCCAGCTCGGGCTTCGGCTGTGTAGCCATCCATTTCGGCAAATTCTGATTCCAGCTCAGCAGCTCGCATGCCATCGGCTTCAGTCATTTCAGGATTATCGTAAATTGCATCACGTTCAGATTTAACAGCCCACAATTCAGTGTGCCCCATAATCACAGTATCTATAACACTATACTGCTCATAGGCAAACTGATCTTGGCTTAACTTACCAATTCGTTCGTGTGGGCCTTTAGATACATTACCAGCAGTGGGCTCTAGGTCTTTACCTAAAATTTTCATGAATGTGGACTTTCCACAGCCATTTGCGCCAATTAAACCGTAGCGATTGCCGTCGCCGAATTTAACAGAAACATTTTCAAAAAGGGGCTTTTCCCCGAATTGCATGGTGATATTAGAGGTCGCTAACACGGTATTTATCCTGATTTACGTAAAATTGACGGATTGTCAACTTTTAATGGGTTGCCACATGGTATTGAATGAGAATTCAATAAGGCAAAATTAAGCTGCGCACTATGCCATAAAAGCACTTTAGAAGCACTATTAACGGCTAAATTTTGGATGTGTTTTGTGGGGCACTAAAGAGGAAGTTAGATCGATTTTTCCCAAAATTCAGCTTTTCCCATTTCAGGATCTAGCTCATAGCCTTCGAAACCGAATTTTTTGTAGGAATTTTTTGCTGGGGTATTGCCTGAAAGTACTTCCAAAGTAAGTTTGCAACATCCGCGTTGTTTGGCAACTTCTTCTACTTTATCTAACATTTTTGTACTGAGTTTTAAGCCGCGAAACTCTTTAGTTACGCCAACATCATGAATATTGATAATGGGTTTGCACTTGAAACTCGAGAAAGTTTGCAAGTTATTAATTAAACCGGCTGGCTTTCCGTTCACATATGCAAGCACACTAAACGCACCAGGTTGTTTAGCTAATTCACTTGCAACTTTGTCTTGTATGCCTACGTTTAATGGAGAGTTAGCACCCATAGGGTCTTTGGCATATTCATTTAGTAAAAAACCAAGATCTTTTGCATGTTGCTCATTATGATAATCAGCGATGAGTATTTCAATATTCATGAGGTCCCTATTTTTAAAATAGTGAATTAATGAGTGCGGCTTGGGAATGTGAACTGCGTTGTATAAGTTTTTCTTTAGCTAGTTTTAGGTCTTGAGAGTTTTTGTCTTGGGATAATTTAAAACGTCCGATGAGACTCTCAATAGTAATCTCAAAACCTGAAATATAATCAATTAAACTTACAATCCTTTTGTCTTCTCGATTAAGTTTATAAGGCTGATTGCTAGTTTCCAAAGTTTGCGTCATTTGTTCAATAGTGTCGAGTATTTCAGAGTTGGTTTTTAGCGTATTCACTGTGCCTTTAACTTCTACGGTAATGTAGTTCCAAGTAGGAAGTTGTGAGCTGGCATATACCTTTGGGGAAATATAACAATCAGGACCTTTAAAAAGTACGCTAATATTTTGCGAGTCTAAGTGTTGGGAATGAGGATTGTTTTTATCAATATGTCCAATTAAAACACCCGAGCTACCGCGCTGTGTATCCAGCATTAAAGGTAGTTGAGTGATGAGTACATCATCATCTGTCCTTGAGATTAACGTTGCAAAAGGAAAGGCTTGAATAACCCGATATATTTTATTGATATCGGTTTCTATATGATGCTTAGGTGGGTACATATTATTTTTCTGGGATAACTCCATGTTCGATTAAATAATTTTTTATTTTGTCCATAAGGGGCTTATCAGTATGCAAGTTAAAAGGGCGGGCGTTTTCCCAGTCATAAAACCAAACAGGTTTAGTTCTCAATTCTTCAACTTCATCTGAATAACGAGGAAAAATATGACCATGCAAAGCTGGTTCTAAGTTTCCGAGAATTTCGTAATTGATTCTTTTGGCATTAGTTACAGCTAGTATTGCATCGCCTACTAACCCCATTTCATTATGAAATATTGCTCGATTTTTAGGGTCCATTGCGTTTAAATCATCAACAACTGGATCTGCTAATATCAAGCAATAACCATGTAGAAATTGCACGTCACCCATTACTAACCAACCAGATTGCAATTTAGCAATGGCTTGAGGGTGAATACCTGCCTGGCATTCGCGAACTTTTTTATGTATGGCTGTAGGCATGTTTATTTTTTATCAGAAAAATTAATAAATTGGCGAGTATTGCTGCTTGCAAAATGCCGTTCGTGTTTTTCTAATAAGAAATTTATTACATCCACCGGCTCTACTTTTACATTGGGCTTAATCGCTACAGTGGTTAAGCTTACACTCAAGAATTTTTCATCGGGTGAGTGCGGGTGATGAATAGACAAATCTAAAACTTTGTTAGCAATATTTATTAAATAGTGTTGGTTGTCGTCAGTAAAGTTGCCTAGCATTAATGAAATAATACTATTGTTTTGATAACGCGCAACCGTGTCGCTGGCACGTTTTAAGGTGGTATTGATGATGTAAGCAATTCTTCTTAAGGCCGATTCGGCTGCAGCGGGTCCAAAAGTTTTGGTATAAATATCAAAATTATCTGGGGTGAATATAGCTAAAGAAATTTCACGTTCTTCACGCAACCAAATATTCCAATCCCTAAGGAACTGCGTTTCAAAATATTCTTGTTTATATATACCCGTTTGTTGGTCTCGTTGACTAACTACGCGATTAGCTTTACGTTGAGTTCGAGCTAAATCATTTTCACTGATATTACCTAAGTTTTCCATGCTGCCAACATAGTGCGTGATTTCGCCACTTTCTGAGTGTAGAGGTCGAACGGTTAAACGATTCCAAAATGCTTCACCATCTTTGGTGTAATTTCTTAAAGTGACAACGCAACTAGTTTTTTGGTTGAGTGCTTTATGTAAATCCTTAAGTGCTGCTTGATCTTGGTCTTGGCCTTGCAAGAATCTTGGGTTTTTACCGATGACTTCCGTTTCGTCATATGCAGTCATCTCACAAAAAGCTTTGTTTACATAGCAAATGGCCCAGTCTGAGGCAAGATTTTCGGTGATTATAATTCCAGAGTCGTTATGATCAATGACTTGTTTAAATAATATTTGGCCTAGTTCGCTCATGCTGTTATTAAACCTATTTTTATATTTTTTTAATTATAGCAAATTGTTTGCAAACAAACTCTTAAGAAAAACCGCCCACAATCCAAGGCTATTTAAAAACTAAAGAAGCCTCATGCAATCGTTGATTTACCTTTAAACCACACATTTTTTGGTTTTATTCCGCCTAACTGATAACACAGAAACTCAGGGTTGGAAATATCCCATAGAGTAATATCAGCTTGCTTCCCAATTTCTAAACTCCCGCATAGAGAGTCTAAGCCAAGGGCTTTAGCGGCATTTATGGTGATACCCATTAGTGCTTCCTCTGGTTTTAGGTTAAAGAGATGCACGCTTAGATGTAAGGCGGTAAGGATACTTGGAATAGGCGAGGTGCCAGGATTTGTATCGGTCGCGACAGCCATTACGACTTGATTTTTTCTTAAAATCTCAATGGGTGGTTTTTTTGTTTCTTGTAAAAAATAGAAGGCGCTTGGCAAAAGAACAGCTACGGTATTGGCTTTAGCCATTGCCATAGCGCCACTTTCATCAAGATATTCTAAATGATCAGCGGATAAAGCCCCTAGTTCTGAAGCAAATTCGGCGGCTTTTTGATTTGATAATTGCTCAGCGTGAACGCGTGTTTTTAAATTATATTTTTTTGCAGCTGTAAAAAGTTTTTGCATAGATTTTTTGCTAAAAGCAAGATGCTCAACATAGATATCAACTGCATCGGCAAGATCTTGAGCGGCAATACTGGGAAGCATTTTATTGATTATATTATCTATATATTCTTGCTCAGTTTGTTCTTTAGGTACGGTATGGGCCCCTAAAAAGGTACTGACTACATTAAGCGCAAGATGTTTACCAACTTTACGAATGGCCTTGAGCATTTTAATCTCGTTCTCTAGATTTAAACCATAACCACTTTTGATTTCTAGTGTGGTTACACCTTCTGTTTGTAAATTTTTAATACGCGGTAAACTTTGCGTAATAAGATCATCTACGCTCGCCCTATTTACTGCTCTCACACTTGAATGAATCCCGCCGCCTGCTGCATGTATATCGGCATAACTGGAGCCTGTAATTCGCAAGATATGTTCTTGTGATCTCTCACCACTAAAAATGATATGCGTATGACAATCAATCAAACCTGGTAGTACACAAGCTCCATCTGCATCGAAGTATTCTTTCGCTGGCAATAATCCAGTTTGATTCTGATCACTGATTTCGCTGATTTTTCCATCTAAAACAGCAATTTGATTGGCTGTTGAGCATTCACAATTATGTGACATCGGGTACAATCTAGCATTATGGATAACTAAATCATTCATTTAAATTCTCAAAGTTGTAAGTATGGTTTATGCTTTGATATATCTTCAGCATAAATTTTAAATATTACACCATTATAAACACACATAAAGTAATTCTGTATGGCTCAATCGCTTAAGTTTGAATATGTTTTATTTGGCAATGAAATTCGTCAACATCAAGCCATTGAGTTTGATGATCATGGTCGTATTCTTAAGGTTATTCCTACAGAGGCAAGTCAATGTAAAAAGGGTTTAGCTATACCTGGAATGCCTAATGCACATAGTCATACATTTCAACGTGCCTTAACGGGCTTTGGTGAAAACCAAAGTCAAAGTAATAAAGACGATAGCTTTTGGACATGGCGAGAAAGCATGTATGCGTTAGCAAATCAATTGAATGCCGAACAACTCTATAATATTGCCCGCCAAGCTTTTATGGAAATGTTACAAGCTGGTTACACCAGTGTCGCAGAATTTCATTATTTGCACCATGATAAAGAGGGCCGTGTAACTTTTGCTATGGCGGATGCAATTATCTTGGCAGCACGTGATACAGGAATTCGTTTACGTTTATTGCCGGTTTTATACATGCGTGGTGGTTTTGCTATCCCTGCGCAACCAGAACATTTTAGATTTGTAACCAGTAGTCTGTCTCAATATTGCAAGTTATTGGAGCACTGTAGAAAACATACATCTACTGGTATTGCCCCACACTCTTTACGCGCTGTACCTATTGAGCATTTTCCTAAATTGGTGAAGTATGCAGGCGCAATTCTTGGCAATAAATTTCCTATACATATTCACATCGCAGAGCAAAAACAAGAAGTACAAGACTGTCTAGCGTCACATCAGAAGTCACCCGTACAACTATTAGCTGACACATTGCCTTTAACATCGCAATGGAATTTAGTTCACTCGACCCATATCAATGGGCGCGAGATGGATCTCTTAGCTAGATCTAATGCACAAGTGGTATTAACTCCGTTTACAGAAGCATATCTTGGCGACGGAATTTTCCCTGCAGCTCAATTTATACAAGCGGGCGGGCGTTATGCGATTGGTTCCGATAGTAATACCCGTATCGATGTTCTAGGTGAGTTACGTTTGTTGGAATATGGGCAAAGACTTATTTCACGTAAACGTTCGCGTTTGGCCAATGCACAAGGGCTTGGTCAAAATATGTGGACAATGGCTGCAAAAACTGGAGCTAAAGCGGTGCAATTT
>CAJQOG010000104.1 GCA_905479875.1 uncultured Gammaproteobacteria bacterium | reverse complement strand
ACTTGGTCTCTGGTTACCGATGACCCAGATAAAAAGTTGAACCAAGTGGTCATCGGTGCTGGTCACTGTGTTGATCATTGGAGTGTATATTCATCGGACAAGCATCCAAATACCAAGCGAGGCTTTAATATTGGCGAAAACAAAATCACGTGGACCTCAAATTCTGGACAAGTGATTAAAAGACAATTAGCAGAAATAATTCGTGCTGAATTGCATTCTGCGGATTTCGCCATCGCTTTATTAAACCAACCTATTGCTAGCAGCGATTTACAAGCTCTTCTGCTAGCACCTTATTCATACTCTGATTTATTATTAGATTTCGATCCTGCTGCCTTTGGCACAATGGCAGGTTACAGTGCCGACACTGGTATTGGGCAAAATGGAAAATTATTATCCTATGATAAATGTGCCAGGGTAAATGGTGGTACAAGTGGTAAGAAAAAAGCTTATTGCCACTCCTATGGTGGTGCCTCTGGCGGCCCACTGACAGTGACCTTAAATACGGGAGTGTTCAGTGAAGAGATAAATGAAATATGGGAAGAAGAAGGTGGTGACCCATTTGTTGACTTCTTTCAAGATGATTTTCCAACTATAAAAAAAGGACTACAAACATTTTATGTCGGCTCGATTGTTGGTGGACATGCAAGTGAAGATAATGGAAAAACCTTGTTTACACCGATTGAATATTACAGCAAAACAATTTATGGGCTTTTAGAGGGTCGTCCAGAAAAGTGTTTGGAGAATGATGCTAGAAAAACGGAAGACTGCCCGTGGTAATTTACAATTAAATTTTAATTTAGACTCATAATTTTAAAATTTATTAAAAGCTACAAAGAATGCCACATCGTCATGCTCCTCGCAATGACAATTATTTAAATATCTTGGGAAATAATTTACCTGTCTCTTGCATATAGTCTTGGTACGGCTTTCCGATATCTTTAATCAAATCTTTTTCTTCAAAGTACAAACCGATAAAAATATAGACTGTAAAACCAATACTCAAAATAATCTTAGTCGCTGTCATATTAGGCAAAAACCAAATCCCAATCAATACACCCGTCTGAATAGGATGTCGAGTTGTTTTATACATTAAGCGTTTGGTAAATTCTAATGGCGGACGTGGCTGATTTTTGAAATTCAAATACACCTGACGTAAGCCAAATAAGTCGAAATGATTTATTGCAAAGGTAGCTGCCAATAAATAAATCCAACCAAATACAAATATTGCCCAAATTAAAGCTACAACAATACTGTTTGTCGGCGCCCAAATCACACCAGGAACAGTTTGCCAAAGACCAATCAGTAAAATACTGGTAATGCCAGCTACTAAAACATAGGTCGGACGTTCGGCTGGTTCTGGAATAATTTTTGTGACTATTTGTTTAAACTTATCTCTAGCCATAACAGTATGAATAAATCCCCATGCAGACACTAGCGTTATATTTATAAGTATTGGGTTTGAAGATTCGCTTGAGCTAAGAAAACCAAATGGAATAAAATCTATTAAAGCCATAACAATACATGCTAGTCCTGCGACCCCAATAAAATAACTGAGTACACCATAGATTAAAACTAAAACTCGACTTACTAATGAATGTTCTACACGATCCTTCATTTTGTTCTCCAGTCTGTTTATAAAATACGCTACCTAGATTGTACTCCCAACGGAGCCGCTGTACGCATGGCTTTGTGTAACATTTCTGAGACAATAAAAAATTCTTCTGTGTTAGAGAATTGGTATTCAGTACTACTAAAACTAATATTTTTCGATGCAGGTAATACCGTATAACTAATATCAACACCGTCATAACATGCTCTGCATTCGCCCTTTCCAAGATTAGCGAGTAAGACCTTAAAGTTAGTTTTATCAGTGGCCTGTATCCATTGCTCAACTAATTGCTTTTCAACGGCACCAGAGTTAGCAATGTCGCCACCAGTTTTGCGAAGCACATTAAAACTGCCATCAGACATCAAATCATAATGCGGGCAATTAGGCCCCATCATCATGCATCCGCCATTAGTATTAATACTAAAAATTAGTTGAACCTCTTGATTAGACATTTGCAGAGGAGTTTCTTCTACTGTTGAATTGTTATCTACTATCCGTCCAGAACAAGCTGCAAGGCATAAAAAAAGCAGGCCTGAAAAAATTTTAATTAAAGTTTTCATAACCTGCTCCTAAAGATTTCTCTTTTTTTATAAAAAATTTAAACGGTAAAACCACCATCAACCACAATGCTTTGACCTGTAGTATAACTACTCGCCTCAGAGGCTAAATATAACACGGTACCAGCCATTTCATCAGGTACGGCGTGACGTTTCATTGGGATAACAGCCATTGCCATTTTATACATATTGTCATTATCAAATAATGCCCCAGCGAACTTAGTTTTGGTTAATCCAGGCAAGAGAGCATTTACACGGATGCCAAATTGAGCACATTCTTTAGCAAAAGCTTTTGTCATATTAACCACAGCCGCTTTGGTAATAGAATAAATCGCTTGATGATGACCAGGTTGAAGAGCATTAACAGAAGCTGTGTTGATAATTGTACCGCCACCGCCTTCTTTCATTAATTTGCCACCTTCTATACTCATAAAGAAATAACCACGTATATTGACATCAACGGTTTTATTGTAAGCCTCTAAGTCAGTTTCAAAAACATGACCAAAGTGCGGGTTTGCTGCCGCATTATTCACTAAGATATCTAACTTACCGTGCTTGTCTTTAATGTATGTAAATATTTCATTAATCTGGTCCATTTCGCCCACATGACATGGATGTGCTTCGGCTGAATCTCCTGCGGCAATAATCTCGTCAACTACACGCTGACAACCAGCAATCTTACGACTTGAAACGATCACATGTGCACCTTGCTCTGCTAATAATTTAGCAATTGATTCGCCAATGCCACGACTGGCACCAGTAACCAAAGCAACTTTTCCTGTTAAATCAAATAAATTTGTAGCCATAGTTTTTCTCTTTTGTTCGTATTAATATTAGTTATTACTTTACCGCGGCTCAACCACGGTATCTTTAGATTCAGAGACCCCGCGGTCAAGCCACGGGGAAGTGTATTTAAGGCTTAAGAATAATTTTACCCTTCGCTTCACGACCCAAAACTTTCTTCAATGCATCAGCTGCATTTTCTAAGGCAAATACCTCATCCACATGCACTTTTACTTTACCTTCCAAATACCACTTTACAAGCTCTTGCATGTTTGCCATAAACGCTTGTGGCTCTTTTTGTGTAAAGGTTCCCCAAAAAACGCCGACCAATGAATAACCCTTAACAAGGGTTAAATTGATTGGTAGTTTTGGAATAGTTCCAGAAGCAAAACCAATAACCAGTAAGCGTCCATTCCATGCCATTGCTCTGCTACATGCATCAAAGGCATCGCCACCAACCACATCGTAAACCACATCAACACCTTTACCGTCGGTTAAGGCTTTGATTTCAGTTTTTAAATCTTTCTCTGTGTAGTTAATTGCTAAATCAGCACCGTTAGCCATGGCTAAATCTATTTTTTCTTGGGTAGAACAAACGGCAATAACCTTTGCACCAATGGCTTTACCAATTTGTACCGCTGCTAAACCCGTTCCACCAGCGGCACCAGTCACTAGTAAGGTTTCGCCTGCTTGTAAGTTTGCACGTTGGCGCAGAGCATGATGAGCAGTTGCATGAGCGGTTAACAGTCCAGCCGCTTCTTCATCAGAAATGCCTTTAGGGATGGGAAAACACATACGTGCATTGATTGCCGCTTTGCTAGCGTACATTCCCAACATACCTAGAGCAATAACACGATCACCTTCATTTAGGTGACTAACACCCTCACCCACTTGTGAAACCGTACCAGCCGCTTCAGAACCAGGTACAAATGGAAACGGAGGTTTCATTTGATAAAGACCCTGTACCATTAATCCATCGGGATAATTCACACCAATGGCATTAATATCCACAACAATCTCACCCTTCTTTGCTACAGGATCAGGAAGCTCTTGATAAGTTAACTCATCAACGCCGGCAAATTTCTCACATACAATTGCTTTCATTTATTTCTCATCTTTAATTTATTAATTACACACTAATTAAATTATCACTTAGTTAATAAGGTTATAACCTTGGCATTTATTTCGGCTTCAGACTCGAGCTTATTAATATTATCTTCAAGAATCTCATCAATCCATTCGATTAAAGCATCATACATTTCTGTAGTATCAATTTTTTTCTCAGAGTGCTTTGAAAGTTCTACCTGGGTATTTTTAGTATCTAATAGCTTTGGCAGCATGGTGTTATAAAACGTATGCGCCCTAGCGTGTTTAAAATCAATCGCATTAAAATGCTTATGCACTTTAATTAAGCGCTGTTTAAATTCTTGGTGGCGAGCGCCAATCACTTCGTGTTGAATGATTTCATTAATTAAATCATTTCGCTTTAGCTCTGCGAAATCTTCAGCCACCATCTCTTCAACAGTTTCAGCAATATTTTCTAGCTGTAAATCCTTTTCAACTTCTTTGCGAGTCACACCTTTAATCACGTAATACCCACCAGTAAGGGCAAGTGCTCCAAAAATTAATTCAATTAGTACTATCATAAAAATTCTTTATGTTATTAAGTTTTAGCAATTGCTTGTAAAGCCATTTCAGCTAATGGACCAACAAAAGCACCAACCTGAGAAGCTTGCTTGCTTGATGCATTTCCATCAGCCGCTCGCTTTGCAACGCCCTGTGCTATTGCCCCTAAACGAAAGAAACAAAATGCTAAATAAAATTTCCAATTTGGAATGGAATCTAAGCCAAGTCGCTTGCAATACATAGCAACATATTCTTCTTCACTAGGGATATTCAATTCTGCTCGCTCTACGCCATATAAACCTGACATATTTCCCATACCACCCGGTAAACGCAAACTCATACATTGATAAGCTAAATCAGCAAATGGATGGCCTAAGGTAGATAGCTCCCAATCAAGCACGGCAATTATTTTTTTATTCTCTTTATCAAACATCACATTATCTAAACGATAATCACCATGCGATAAAGACACTTGACCATCATCTTCAGGCATATTGTCTTCAAGCCATGCAATGAGTTCATCCATTGCTGGAATTTTATCAATCTCACTGGCATGATACTGCTTTGTCCAACGACCTAATTGGCGCTGATAATAATTACCAGGCTTTCCATAATTGGCTAGCCCTACTTTATTAATATCAACAGAAGATAAAGTCGCTAAAACACGATTCATTTCAGCATACATGCCAGCACGCGTTTCGGCATCTACTTCTTGCAAGGATGGGTTCCAATGGATATTTCCATCTAAAAATTCCATGAGGTAAAACATAGAACCAATTACTTCTTTGTCTTCACACAGATGATAAACTTTACCAACAGGTACATCAGTAGATTCCAAAGCAGAAAGTACACGATACTCTCTATCGACAGCATGTGCCGATGGAAGTAATTTACCTGGCGGTTGACGCCTTAATACATATGAGCCAGAGGCGGCATCAATTTTAAAAGTTGGGTTTGATTGACCACCTTTAAACTTAGTAGCCGTTAGAGGACCTTTAAAGCCCTCTACATTGGCTTCTAAATAATGTGCTAACTTAACTTCATCTAGCGTATCGACTGCAGACATATTAATCTCTAGTATTTAAACAATTTTAGAAAAATTAAACTTTAACATAGGTTGCAGCAAGGTTACGTCCCAACTGCATCATGTGCACTTGATCAGGCCCATCAGCTAAACGTAAGGTTCTTGCATACGCATACATATGCGCCAAAGGTGTATCTTGACTTAAGCCAACTGCCCCATGAATTTGCATAGAACGTTCAAGTACACGAATAGTCATATTAGGCACAATGATTTTAATCATAGCGATTAATTCTTTAGCCACTTTATTACCATGCGTATCCATGCGTGATGCAGCTTTAAGCGTCATCAAACGAGCTTGTTCAATTTCACAGGCTGACATTGCAATGTCTTCTCGCACGGATTGATTCTTAATAAGCGGTCGACCAAATACTACGCGAGTATTAGCACGTTCACACATCATATCTAGTGCAACTTGGGCAACACCAATCATACGCATACAGTGATGAATTCGACCGGGCCCTAAACGACCTTGAGCGATTTCAAAACCCTTGCCCTCGCCCAAAATTAAATTCTCTTTTGGCACACGAACATTATTAAAAAATATTTCGGCATGTCCTTCTGGTGCATCGTCATAACCTAAAACCTGCATTGGGCGTTTTACATCAACTCCTGGCGTATCCATAGGAACAAGAATCATAGACTGCTGGGTATAACGATTTTCACCGTCTGGGTCACTTTTACCCATAACAATCATCACTTCACATTGCTTGCGACAAGCGCCTGAAATATAAAACTTGTGACCATTAATTACGTAGTCATCTCCATCACGAATAATTGATGTTTCAATATTGGTTGCATCGCTAGAACCTACTTTAGGCTCTGTCATAGCAAATGCTGAACGAATTTCACCATTTAATAAAGGTTCAAGATACTTTTTCTTTTGTTCTGTGTTTCCGTATCTTGCCAACACTTCCATATTGCCAGTATCAGGAGCTGAACAGTTAAAAACTTCAGATGCCCAGATTATTTTTCCCATCTCTTCGGCTAAAGGCGCGTACTCTAAATTAGTTAAGCCTGGTGACTCATCATATGCAGGCGGTAAAAAGAAGTTCCATAAGCCTTGTGCTTTAGCCTTAGCTTTTAGTTCACCTACAATTGCAGGAGTACTCCATTTCTCTTTGGCTAGCTGTTCTTCAAACAATTCTTGATTAGGCTTAATTTCAGTCTCAATAAAACCTTTAACTTGAGCAATTAAGTTTTTTACTTTATCTGTGTATTCAAAATCCATAGTAGTTCCAATATTTAATTTAATTTTTAATGAGGTATTTGTTATATTGTTTTTTGCTGCTAATTTAGCTGTAAGTTATAAATTCTCTTTTGTCTAAATTATCTAGATGCGGTACGTTATTAAAACTGTGCAAGCGCGCTCTATCAGCATTAAAAAAACAATGTGTGATGGAGGTATTACGAATTTGTAAATTCAAATCAATCATACTGTCTTGGTCGGCTCCTAAAAGATGACTAATCGCCATACCAATCGCACCACCCGAAGTCACCGCCAATACTTTCTTGCCAACATGCTCTTGACTTAAAGTATCTAAAAAACCAATAACTCGTGATTGAAATTCAGAAAATTTTTCAGGTACATACTCATCAAGTTGGCCATCAGACCATGACTTCATGGCTAATTTAAAAACTCGATAAAACTCTGAACGATCCACACTCTTCTTTGGCTCTAATTCAGGATGCAATTTCAAAAAACCAAATGCCACCGCTTTAAAGTCAAATTCGTTAAGTTCTGGAAACACTGTTGCTGATTTAATTTTGGCATCTAAATTTTCAAAATTTGGATGTTTGACCAAACCTTTATGCAAGCCTTCTAAAGTTTCTCTATGCCTAACCATGTCGCCAAGAACTACATTATCAAAATGCAGCTGCTCTTGTGCTAAGTGTTGGCCCAACCATTCTGATTGTTGGTGTCCTAGCTCTGAAAGTTTATCGTAATTCTCAGCTCCGAAAGATGCCTGCGCATGTCTAATTAAATATAATTCTGCCATTTTTTCCTAGTTCCAGCTAATAAGGTCATGTTTATAATCACTATTTGCTATATTTTATGCTTTTTTATATTATATTTGTAATTTATTTTTAAAATCTGTATTATTCATAGAAATTATATATAAATATCGACAAGAGTCTAAAAATGCCTAAAAATACCGATTTAAACCTATTTAAAGTATTTATCGCAATTTACCAGCAGCGTAATCTCACTCGGGCAGCTGAAGCCCTATCGGTAACTCAACCCGCTGTGAGTAATGCACTTAATCGATTACGCGCCAACTTTAATGACCAGCTGTTCATTCGCACCCATCAAGGCATGACGCCTACACCTTTTTCGGAGAGCATTATTGAAAGGGTTCAAGAAGCTATTCAGCTTCTAAATTCTAGCCTCTCTAGCAAAGAAATATTTGAAGCCAGCACCAGTAAAAGACGCTTTAGTATCAGCATGAATGATCTCATGGAGGGAATTTTGCTGCCAAAGTTGATTGAACGCATACAAAAAGAAGCTCCAAATATTGTTTTAGAATGCTTTCACGTAAGTCGCTCTAATCTTGAAAGTGAGTTAGGCAAAGGCAGTATCGATTTAGCTTTAGATGCTGTTGTTGCAAATGCAAGTACACAATTGGAAACGCATAAAATCGAGAGTGCTCCATTTGTATGTGTTGTACGCAAGAACCACCCTAGTATTAAAGACTCCCTCAGCTTACAAGAGTATTTAGACTTAAAACACATTGTGGTTTCAAGTCGTCGTAAAGGATTAAGTTTTGAAGATACCGTTCTCAAAAGATTGGGACATAAACGTAAAATTGCCTTACGCATACCTTATTACCGAGTCGCTCCACTCATTGTTGAACAAACTAATTTAGCCATAACCGTTCCTCGCTCATTAGTGGATGAAAATAAATTTAAGGTTTTAGAATTACCTTTTGAATTGTCCAACTTAAAGTTGAATTTATATTGGCATAAAAATGCACAAGATGACCCAGGAATAAACTGGCTGCGAGATATTGTTAGTGAGCTTGCAATAAATTTTGTAAATTAAAGGAAATTTAGCTTTTTTTAAGTCTTTATCTGGGCTTTAAATGAAACCTATACCCAAGCAATAGGTATAATACTCGGCTACTGTAATCGTTAATTTTTGGCGATTTACCACTAACAAACAGTGCCTGAGTCATTACTAACTCGCACTAAAGAAAGTGCATTAAATCGCATGGAAAAAACATACAACCCGCACGCCATCGAACAAAGCTGTTACCAAGACTGGGAAAGCAAAGGCTATTTTAAGGAAGGCAAACACGTAGCCAATGATAATTTGGATGCTTACTGCATCATGATTCCCCCTCCTAATGTCACCGGCAGCTTGCACATGGGGCATGCTTTCCAACACACCATTATGGACGCACTGACACGCTATCAACGTATGCGTGGTGCTAAAACTTTATGGCAACCCGGTTCAGATCATGCAGGCATTGCAACGCAAATGGTTGTAGAACGCTTACTGGCTAAAGATGATGTATCTAGACACGATTTAGGTCGCGAAAAATTTGTAGAAAAAATTTGGGAATGGAAAGAACAATCTGGTGGCACTATAAGTCAGCAAATGCGACGTCTTGGTGACTCTTGTGATTGGGAACGTGAAGCTTTTACCATGAGCCCTGAACTTTCTGAAGCTGTAACTGAAGTCTTTGTAAAGTTACACGAAGAAGATCTTATCTATCGGGGCCAACGTTTAGTCAATTGGGATCCTGTTTTACAAACTGCCATTTCAGGTTTAGAAGTTGAAACTAAAGAAGTTAATGGTTCAATGTGGCATTTCGCTTATCCTTTAGCTGATGGGGCAGTAGATGGCATTGAAGAAATTGTTATTGCTACTACACGTCCAGAAACCATGTTGGGTGATGGCGCTGTTGCCGTGCACCCTAGTGATGAGCGTTATAAAAATCTTATTGGCAAAATGGTTAGGCTTCCCATTGCTAATCGCTTAATTCCTATTATTGCTGATGAATACCCAGATCCAGAATTTGGTTCAGGAGCGGTAAAGATTACTGGAGCACATGACACTAACGATTTTGAAGTGGCTATGCGTAACAATATTCCCTTAATCAAATTAATGGATACGCAAGCTCGCATGATTTCTACTGAGGAAAACAATGTTCCAGAACGTTATGCCGGCGTGGATAGATTTGACGCAAGAAAAATGGTTATTAAAGAAGTTGAAGAACTCGGCTTTTATAGAGGCAAAGAAAATAAAGTTATTGCTCAACCGTTTGGTGATCGCAGTGGCGTAGTTATAGAACCCATGCTTACCGAACAGTGGTATGTAAAAGCTGGTCCTTTAGCAGAACCTGCAATTAAAGCGGTTGAAGATGGCGATATTAAATTTGTCCCAGAAAACTGGAGTAATACCTACTTCCATTGGATGCGTAATATTCAAGACTGGTGCATCTCTCGTCAGCTCTGGTGGGGACATCAAATTCCAGCTTGGTATGATGAAAACGACAAAGTCTACGTAGGTCGTAACGAAGAAGAAGTGCGAGCCAAACATAATTTAGGCGATATCAAATTACGTAGAGACGAAGACGTTTTAGATACCTGGTTTTCATCAGCCTTGTGGCCATTTGCTACTTTAGGCTGGCCTCAGAGCACAGAAGAACTAGAAACCTATTTACCAACCAATGTCTTGGTAACCGGTTTTGACATTATTTTCTTTTGGGTAGCCCGCATGATTATGATGGGCCTCAAGTTCACTGGCAAAGTACCCTTTAAAGAAATTTACATTACCGGTTTGATCAAAGATGAGAACGGTGAAAAGATGTCAAAATCAAAAGGCAACGTACTTGACCCAATTGATTTAATTGATGGCATTGATTTAGAAAGCCTAGTAACAAAACGCACTAGCGGCATGATGCAACCACAGATGGCCAAAAAGGTTGAGAAAAATACTCGCAAAGAATTTGCAAAAGGTATTGAGCCTTATGGGACTGATGCTTTACGTTTTACTTTTGCTGCACTAGCTTCGACCAGTCGTGACATCAACTTTGATTTAAATCGTGTTGAAGGCTATAGAAATTTTTGTAATAAAATTTGGAATGCCTCGCGTTACGTATTAATGAATACCGAAGAACATGATTGTTCCAGTGAAGGCGCTGAGTATTCGACTGCTGATAAATGGATTCAATCACGTTTTAATGCCACAGTTAAAACCGTACATGAAGACTTTGCAAAATACCGTTTTGATTTAGCAGCAAAAGCTCTGTATGACTTCACCTGGAATGAATTCTGTGATTGGTATTTAGAGTTGTCTAAACCAGTACTTTATAGCGATGAATCGTCTGAAGCCTTGAAAAAAGGCACACGCAATACTCTAGTCAATGTATTGGAAAAGCTTTTACGTCTACTCCACCCTATTACACCTTTCATTACAGAAACAATCTGGCAAACTGTTGCTCCTCTTGCTGGACTTAAGTCTGCCGATGAAGGGACCTCGATTATGATTCAGGCTTATCCAGAGTTTGACCTTGAGCTTGATAATTCACAAGCTGAAGAATCAGTTGAATGGATTAAGAAATTTATCTTAGGCATTCGTCAAATTCGCGGCGAAAAAAATATTGCCCCATCAAAACAACTATCCGTACTTGTTTCGGACGCTACAGCAGATGATTTATCTAAGATTGAAAAACACAAAACCTTTCTAAATAAGCTTGCCAAGATTGAATCTATCGAAATACTTGATTCAAAAGCTGATGCTCCATTAGCTGCTACGGCATTATTAGGCAAGATGAAATTATTAGTACCCTTAGCAGGTCTTATTGATGCTGCAGCTGAGATTGTAAGTTTAGAAAAACGCTTATCCAAGTCACAAGCACAAGTCGATGGGTTAGTGAAAAAACTTGGTAATGATAAATTTGTAAATAGCGCCCCAGAAGCCGTAGTAGAAAAAACCAAAACGCAGCTCTCAGATGCTCAACAAATCGTAGAACAATTAAATGAACAAATTACCACTATGCAAGCATTGTTGTAATTAAGACTTAAGCCAGAGGATTCACGTGGACACACAAGTTAATTTACACAGCTTAGCAGAGCAAGTTGCTCTTACTATGGATGACTTAATTTTAGGTAAGCAAAAGCAAGTTCGCTTAGCACTAGCCTGCTTACTTGCCGAAGGTCACTTACTTATTGAAGATGTTCCTGGCGTTGGTAAAACTACCCTGGCACATGGTTTAGCAAAGGTTCTTGGCTTAAGTTTTCAACGAATCCAGTTCACCAGTGATTTATTACCCGCTGATGTTACTGGCGTATCGATTTATAACCGCGATGAAAGAGTCTTTGAATTTAAAGCGGGCCCAGTTTTTTCTCAACTATTATTAGCCGATGAAATAAATCGTGCCACACCAAAAACCCAAAGTTCTCTTTTAGAAGCTATGGAAGAGCGCCAAGTTACTAATGATGGCGTTGCCCATAAATTACCAGAACCATTCTTTGTAGTTGCAACACAAAATCCAAGTGAACAAATTGGCACCTTCCCTTTACCCGAGTCTCAATTAGATAGGTTCTTGATGCGTATTGATATTGGCTATCCCGATGCTATTGCTGAACGTCGCTTATTAGAACAAGGTGACACGCGTCTCTCTTTGTCAGGCGTAGAAGCCGTAACAGATATGCATCAACTGTCTGATTTAACTAAAGCTGTAAGTAAGATTACTGTAAGCCCTGCCTTACTAGATTATGTTCAAGCCATTATAAAAACCACACGCCAAACTGACTTATTTTTACATGGCTTATCACCACGAGCGGCTTTAGGTTTAATACGTGCTTCAAAAGCATGGGCCTTTTTATCAGGCCATAAAGGAGTATTACCTGAAGATGTTCAGGCGGTAATGTCAGGCGTAGTAGATCATCGCTTAGTAATACGTCATAAAGAACGTGTTGGCAACTCGGCCTCAAGCTTCTTGCAACAAGAAGTAGCAATCCCATAATTGTCGCAATTTAGTGTCAATTAATGCCTTCTTCAATTAAGAAAAAAAGTTTACCAAGACGCTTAATTGATCGTAGTCCAAAGTGGGCGCGCAAAAGACACGCACCCGATAAAATACCTTATAAAGTTTCTGGTCGACGTGTTTATATAATACCAACGCGTTTTGGTTTAATATTTGCCATTGCTGTATTTGCTTTACTACTTGGTTCAATGAACTACAGTAACGGTCTTGCGTTCCTTTTAACATTTATCCTTACAGCTGTAGGTTTTGTTGCTATGCATTTAACCAATAGCAATTTATCAAATCTCTATGTAGAGCCAATGCTTAATGAAGCCGTTTTTTCCGGTGAGAATGCTCTTCTACAAATACGTCTCTGGCATCAAGATACTGATCGCCCAGAAGTTGAAATTTCGCATCAGTTAGCCTTGGCCAATAAAGCACACTGTTGTATTGAAGAGAACGGCAGTGTTGCCAGCATGCATATGCAAACCTCGCAACGGGGTTATTTAGAAATAGATCATTACATGCTAAGCACGCGTTTTCCTATGAATATGTTTTATGCATGGACCATTGTTCTACAACCTTTACGTTGCTTGGTTTATCCAAAGCCAAGCGATGAAGCGCCTGAAATATTTGGTAATAGCTCGCAAAGTGAAAGCAACAAATCAAGCAATAGACCAGGACAAGATGACTTTGCTGGTTTACGTGATTATCAATGGCAAGACTCACCTCAACATATTGCTTGGAAAAGTTATGCTAGCCAAGATAAATTATTAGTTAAACAATTTAGTGAGTCAGTATCTAAAACTAGTATGTTTGATATCGATGCGCTTAGCTCTGGAAACTTAGAGATTCGGCTATCTCAATTATGTCGTTTAATTTTAAATGCGGAAGAAAATCAGCAAAACTACGGTCTAAAACTTAATGACACAATCATTGAACCAAGTAATGGTGACACACATAAACATAATTGTTTATCGGCACTAGCAACTTATCAGCTAGAGTCATTTTCGAAAAGAGGCACTGATATATGATGTCAGATGCTTCCTATCGATTAGTTCCTTGGACCTTAGCCGCTTTGTTATTTAGCGCGCTTCCACATGCATTAATTTTACCTATGCATATTTTTGCGTTGATGATAGGTCTTTTAATTCTAAGATTTATTATGCATAAGAAAGTATTACGCATGCCCCCTAACTGGCTTAAATATACGATGGCAGGCGTGTGTGTTGTAGTTGTACTCGCGACTTTCCATACCATTACAGGTGCATTGGCCGGCGGCGCTTTACTGCTGTGCATGGCAACCATTAAAACCTATGAAATGAACACACTGCGAGATCATACTGCATTAATTTTAGCTGCATTTTTTATTGTAACAAGCTATATACTCGACAATAATGCTATTTGGGTTGGCCTTTATGTTTTTATTGCTAGCGGATTATGTGTATTTGTTTTATTAAAAATTTCTGCTCCAACAGTAGATAATCAACTCTTATTTAAAAAAGCTAAATTATTTTTTATTTATGGCCTGCCTTTAAGTATTGCTCTATTCATATTATTCCCAAGAATTCCAGGTCCTTTATGGGGAGTCCCTAACTCAGCAGGTAAAGCAACTACTGGCATCAGCGACAGCATGTCTCCAGGCATGATTAGCGACTTGGTTAAATCGGACGCATTGGCCTTTAGGGTTAAATTTTTAGGTAAAGAGCCAAATCGAGGTCAACTCTATTGGCGTGGACCTGTACTACATAATTTTGACGGACTTAAATGGAGCGCTTTTCGGAATAATCCTCTTATTCGCAATAGCGAAGATAATAATAACTTTGAAAACCCAGAAGATATTAATTATGAAGTTATACTTGAACCACATAATCAAAACTGGCTTTATACTTTAGATTTTGCACAAAAACTTCCTGATCAAGCATGGCTAAAAATAGACTATCAAGTAAGTCGTTCAAGGAAAATATCTCAACTCACCAGATATAGCGCGACATCAAATTTATCTATTCATGATAACCGTTCTCGCTTTAGAGGCAAGCGCCTATTGGAGATTGATTTAGCCCTACCAAACAATACCGCTAAAAAAACTCGAGAGTTAGCCTTAGAGTGGCGAAAAAAATATAAGACTGAAGAGGAAATCGTACAAGCAGCTTTGCAAATGTTTAACCGTGATTTATTTAGTTATACACTAAGTCCAAAACTGCTTGATTTAACAAATTCCGTTGATGACTTCTTATTTAATACCAAGGAAGGTTTTTGTGAACACTACGCATCTGCCTTTGTTGTTCTCATGCGTGCTGCAGGAATTCCGTCGCGTGTAGTTACAGGCTATTTGGGTGGTGAGAAAAATTACTTAAATGGTTATTATCGTATCAAGCAATCGGATGCACATGCTTGGGCAGAAGTTTATTATAAAAATACTGGATGGACTCGAGTTGATCCGACAGGAGCAATAGCTCCCGAACGCATAGAACAAAATTTAGAAAGTGCTTTACCTGATGAAAACCTAGGTGGTTTTTTCTCTGGGAATTCAATCTTTTTACGTTTAGAGAATAGTTGGTATGCATTAAATACGGCTTACTTTGATTGGGTTTTAGATTTTGATGCTGATAAGCAAAAAGGACTTATGGAAAAGCTAGGTTTCAAAAACCCTGACTGGCGTGCTACGGTTTATATACTAGTAGGCGGAGTACTAACAGGTGTTATGTTTATTAGTTTCTTATATTGGAGACAGAGTCGTAATCTCATTAAAGAGCCGATTCAAAAACTTTATGTTAAATTCTTACAAATTTTAGAAAAAGATGGTCTAACAATTGATAGTTCTGAAGGTCCAGTGGATCTCTCTCTAAGAGCTTGCGAAAAATTTCCAGATAAATCAGAAATTATTAAAGAGTTTATACGCAATTATATAGAATCTAGGTATTATTCATCTGCTGATGTTATCCAAAATATAAAAACCATGAAGCTACACCTTCGCTCATTTTAAACAACAAATTCAGAAAAACAAAAAGGCCTATAAAAGGCTTTTTTGCGTATAACAGAATATAAATATAATTTTATTATTTAAGCAGGCACTTTTCTTTACGCCTGAAAAATATTAAACTCATTAATAACAAACTTAATATTCCCAAACTACCGCCTCCGCCACCACCACTTGGAGCAGGAGTAGTCGTTGGAGGTGTTACAGTTACTTGATTTTGTACAGTTACAGTTACTTGTGCCTTATCTTCCAAAGTGCCATCAGACACAGTAACTTCAAAACCTAATGTTGTATTAGCAGTAACTGTTGGCGCTGTAAAACTTGCAAGCGCTGAGTTAGAATTATTAATACTTACAGAGGGTCCTGAAGTTTGCGCCCATACATAGCTTAATGCGTCAGAATTTGAATCAGTCGACGATGATGCATCTAAGCTTACTGAGCCTCCTTCAGCTACAGTTATCGCTGAACTCGCAACATTTGCAACAGGAGCTTGGTTTAATGCATTAACTGTAACTGACACTGTGGCTTCTGATACAGCAGTTCCATCAGACACTTCAACTTTAAAACTAAAAGCAGTTGCTTGTGAAACATCAGGCGCGGTGAAACTAGCAATAGCAGAAGTAGAATTAGTCAACGTGACCGCCGCTCCAGTTAATTGCGTCCATTGATAACTTAAAGTATCACCGTTTGCATCCGTTGAAGATGATGCATCTAAATTAACACCAGCTCCTTCTGTCACTGTAATAGCTGTATTTGCAAGCACTGCTACTGGAGCAATATTGCCAGAACACGGCATAGTCTCAGCACCAACTTTTGAAAATGGATTAGTTGCTAAGCCGGTAAATTGAACATTGTCAATTTCCCAACCATAACCACTCGTATTAGCATCCGCACCCATACGAAAACGAATACGGATAGATTTGTTTGCAGATAAAGTTCCAAAATTGAGCGTTTCACTTAAAGGCCCTCCACTTGCATTAACATAAGCCGCTCTTGTATTAATTGGACTATCAGGATTAGTAGCTATAGTACCGTTGTAACCTGTTGTAAAACCAACTCCATAGCTGATAGCATCAACCCACGCACCACCCGCTTCACTGACTTCAATAACACCTCCGTCCCAGGAGCCATTTTCAAAGTCATAAAAATGATCGAATGAAACCGAGAAAGGAGCAGAACCAATATTTAACTCCGGACTAACCAAACTAATATCGGCCATAAAGCCAACATCTTCAATATACAAGGCTGCTGTTGAGTTTAGAGCAGATGTATTAATTAATTTTATTGCAGCATTTGCTGACTCCACATCAACTGTATTAACTGAATCTACAAAAAATTCCCAATCATGTCTAACTAAAGTCTCGTTTTGCATATCTTCATTATCACGAGTAAGGTCAGGAACAAACCCGAAATTAACTATTGCATCCAAAGAACTGGTAGATGGTTCAATCACTCCAACTGAATCAGGAAAACTTAGATCAAAATTAATATTCTCAGCCACCGATGCAGAATTCAAAGTAACACCAAAGTTTAATATTGTGCTCTGCCCAGCTAAAAGAGAAGCAATATTTTGTTCGCCGTTACCTTGCAAACTTACATCAGCAGTTGTGCTTAGTTTCACAGGTATATTTATTAAGTCGTCATATCCAGTATTTCTAATTGTAACTTTTACAAAAGCTGACTCACCCTCATCTAAAATATTATCGTCAGAACAAAAGCCAACCGCACTTGCATCTAATTCGATATTTTCGGCATCAAAAGCAAAAAGACTAGTTTCGAAACTTTCTACTACACCACTATTTGAAGATGAACCCCGTGCTGGTGAAACAGCACCAGTTCCCAAACCGCGCTTAGCAAAAGCTGCAAGCGCTAACAGGAAGTCATCTTCATTATCTGCTCTTGCAACAGCCAACATTGCGTCACGTGCTTCCGTAAATGTAGGTGAAACTGGTGTCATCTTCATGCTGGCAACACTATACTCTTTCATTTTTTCTTGAGCTTGTTCAAAACTGTAACGAGGATCATTAATTAAACGTGTATAGAAATCCCAAAGCGCCAAGGTCCAAATTTCTCCAGAGTTATGCACTTCAGCATTATTAGAACCTCCACGAATAGGATGAGTAGTCGGTAGAGCTACACCATCTTCAATGTGTTTGAAAGTTAATGAATTTAGTGCAAAGTTGGTAGTATATGGTGCTCTACGAATTCCAAAATAGGCATTTTGATCTACCCAACCAAACATTGGATATAAACCTTGGTATTGTTCATTGCCAGCTACTAACGCATCCGATTCTTGAGCAAAAGTTAGGATAGCCATAAAATCACCCCAACCTTCGCCCATACCTCTGCCTTGAGAATTATTTAATCCTGCTGCATTACCAATCAAGCGATTACTAATGTAGTGTCCCCATTCATGTGCAACAATCGCATTATCAAAAGTTCCATCTAGATCACCTACCGTAGCATTTCTAAACATAGTGGCGCTTACATTTGCACCACCAGCTATTGCGTTTCTCAATGCAGTGCCTGCATTTTGAGTAATCATTAATGATGGAATAGTTACAGCAGCATCATCGCCACCCATCGTAATTACTTGAGTTGCTCCAACATTATTAGCAACCAATACAGCTACCGCACCTGCGTTTTGTGCATTAATAACTTTAACGGTAAAATTACAATCTCCACGATCCACTAAGGCAATTTTCCCAACTAAATCTGTAGCATTTGTCACTGCTTCACACCCATCAGTTATAGACGGTGCTGCAGTAGCGTCTAATTGTTCAACAACATCAGCAGTAATACTCGCAAAAATCTGAGGACCAAACCCTGCGACACCTGCAACTGGATTAGTGAACCCTGGCACATTATTTAAAGTCAAATCATAGTCCGTACCTTGCTGTAAATCAGTATCGTATAGAAACATTTGCATTCTAGGTGAACCACCATCAGATGGTGTAGACATATTGGCATTATTACGACCACTACTATCTTGTCCTTCCGCCAACAAAACATCACCGGCTACTCCGCCACGGCCATAGTTATTAGCTTGTGCATTACCAGACACTTCATCAAAACCTGAATCATAAAACCAATCGTGCAACCAATTATTCATATAAAATAAGTTTACAACTGCCGTTTTTCTAGCATCTGTATTAGCTGTTGCATTTGCGTTAAACGCATAATCAAAAGTAAGCGGCGCAGTCAATTCTGCCGTTATGTCACCAGCTGAAAAACCATTTGTTGTATCGATATCAAGATAAGAAAAAACATTATTACCTTCTGTTCGAGTTGCCGTTTCTGGCAACCAAGGATCGCCAGTAGAAATTGGTCCCGCCTCAAGTGTTACATTAATGTAATCAGCAGTTGCTGTGTTACGCGTAAAATTAGTATTAACTTGTGTTGGATCAGTTCCAATCAATGGCCATTCATGGCCTTGCGGGCCGTCTAAAAGTATTTTATTTGTGTTATTTTTACTAAAAACTTTATAAGTAAAGGCTTCATTACTCACTAAATTCATTCTTGAGATTAAGCTGCCTTTAGCTGCCCCAATAACATGTCCATAAGCAAACTGCTGTTTACTAGATAAGTTTTCACCTAATGTTTCAACATAGTAGGCTGGACGAATATCCTTACCAGTGTCATACCAAACTTTTTTCAGGCGAATATCTTTATGCAAACTGATGCTATCGATATCTTGTTGAGCTGAAAAATACTTATAGCCATTATTTGAGCTAGGCTTTTCCCGTAGAGATATTGCATACGACCCACCAACAATATCGGAAAATGCTTTTTCAATTGCTATGCTTTCGCCCATTGAGAACTTAGCATTGGTTTTTAATAGTTCGCCCACAATTTCAGAGTTAGCAAAGTCACCAGAGCTAGCCACAACAGAATTATTTCTATCTAGTAAAACATTAAACTCTTTGCTGTGTACCGGTATGTTATCGATGAACTGATCATACTTTGCAATCTTGGCACCACTGCTGAGTTCAGACATATAACGTAACACAGCAGTACTTCGTTTTACACTGGATTTAGTTTGGCTGTCTAATTGTGAATTCAGCACAGCAACATGAGGGTAGTGACTACTTAAGTAATTTGCTGCGGTCGCGTGAGCATCAACCGACGACTCTGATTTTTTTGCCCAAGTAAATTTTTCAACTCGTTTTATTGCAGAATCTGAATTTTTTTGAAAATTGATTGTTGAATTAAATCTAATTGATAATTTGGCAATGAACTAATGTCTTGTGCTGACAATAAAAAAGTAACGAGTGATGTCAATAAAACAAGACCAGTTTTAATATTAATAATTTTCATGTAATTTTACCCAAAGATAGTAAGCGGGATTAATGTAATAAGTGAAGTAGTGTTTGTTATTTATTTACCTTTTTTCCAAATACCGAAAGCTTCAGACTTTAATGCTTCAAAATCAGCTAAGCTACCATCACCTCTTCCGGTAATGCCACCGCTTGGTGAACCAAGTAACACTCCATCACTGTTATAGAGCTTACTCATAAAATCACAACATGGCGGTGTTACCAAGTAAACCATTTCACCCTTATAGGTATAACGAGTAATTGCAGTCGCTTGTTCGTGGTCAGGAAGTGATTTGTTATCAACAAG
>CAJQOG010000103.1 GCA_905479875.1 uncultured Gammaproteobacteria bacterium | reverse complement strand
CATATTGTTCTCAGCAATGTGTTCAACTAAGGCCGCATAATCTTCAGGCTGTCCTAAACGAGATGGGAATGGAACTTGTGAGGCTAAAGAGTCTTGTACTTCTTGACTCATACTACCCATCATAGGAGTCCAGAAAATTCCTGGAGCAATAGTCATAACTCGAACACCGATACGTGCAAACTCTCTAGCGATAGGTAAAGTCATACCAACCACACCAGCTTTCGTTGCCGAGTAGGCTGCTTGACCAATTTGACCCTCATAAGCAGCAACTGAGGCCGTGTTAACAATCAATCCACGTTCATTGTCTACGCCAGCTTCATTGTGTTGCATAGCGTTAGCAGCTGCTTTGGTCATTAAAAAGGTGCCAAGTAAATTTACTTGTAAAACTTTATGAAAGTAACTGCCTTCCATTGGTCCTTCACGACCAAGAACACGTGCGGCTCCTAAAATGCCTGCACAATTCACGGCCAAATCAATTCCACCGAAGGCATCAACAGCTGCTTGTACCGCTGCATTAACTTGTTCTTCATTAGACACATCGGTTTTCACAAAAATTGCATTGTCACCATAGGCTTGGGCTTGTTCAGCGCCAACATCTTGTATATCAGCAATACAGACTTTGCCTCCAGCTTTTAAAATACGTTTAACCGTGCCTTGGCCTAAACCTGAAGCGCCACCAGTAACGATAGCTCTAATGTTTTTAAAATTCATTTTTTGTTCCTAAAGTTTATTTCTAGAATTAGTTTGTCATCCTCGCTAAGGCGGGGATCCAGTATTCATGTATAGATGGATTCCCGCTTACGCGGGAATGACGATTGGATAGCGCAATAATAACATATAGCCCTTTAGCCCTATTCCCTAAACTTGCGGACTCGCGTAGAATCTACGCAAACATGATCAATAATAAAAAAGTATATCGAGATTTTTCTGCAACAGACTTACAGCGAGAATATTCGCCAAGCTCTTGCGTGCCAGATTTGTTTGTCTTTTTAGATGATTATTTGGTCCAAAGTGACAAAGTTTATTCCGAACAATTATTTACCACTTTAGCTTATGGTGAATCTCTCGCTGAGACTATTGATCTGTTTTTACCCCCAGAACCAAATCCGCCTTTACATGTGTTTATTCATGGTGGTTACTGGCAAATGCTCAGTAAAAAAGAATCTGTCTTTAATGCTCCGTATTACACCAAAAAAGGTTCAGCATTCGCGGCAATGGATTATGGTCTTGCTCCTGATGTGAGTTTAGATGAAATAGTGCAACAAACACGTTGGATGATTTGGTTTTTATATAAGCATGCTGAGTATTTAGGCTTCGATAAAAATCGAATTCATATCTCTGGTCATTCTGCCGGGGCGCAGTTAGCCTTTATGGCTTTGTTTACTGATTGGGAATTAGAATTTGATATGCCAAGCGATGTGATTAAAAGTATTACTTCGTATAGTGGTATTTTTGATTTAGAACCGTTATTGCATACTGAAGAAAATGAAGCATTAAAAATGGATGCTAAATGTGCCGAGAGCAATAGTCCAATTCATCAAATTGTTAAACGTGATTGTGAGTTGAAATTTTTGTTTGGTGAGAATGAAACTACAGAATTTAAACGTCAGAGTTATCAGTTTGCGGTTAAATTAAATAATTATGGAATGGAATCGGTAGTGGAAGAAATTAAGAGTAAGAATCATTTTGATTTGGTTATGTTGTAGAGTTAATGTCATCCTGAACTTGATTCAAGACCTAAGCGAAATGTAAAATGCCCATCCTATGATGGGCATTTTACATTCGTGTAGTGATCCTGAATAACGTATATGTTTTCAGGATGATAATCATTTTAAATGATTATCACTTATCAATCGTAATCACATCTTCATCCATAAAAGCCATCAATACAAAAGCAGCAGCTGCTGTAATAAACGAAGGATAGAACAATACGTTTGAACCCTCTAAGAATAAACCCCAAGGATCAATAATTGATTTCCAGACAGCAACTGCAGTAATGACTGTTATGGCTAAAACTGCTGGGTAAGCAATATTTCGTTTAAAGCCCACTAAAGTTAATCCACCAATAATAATCTGTAATGCGCCTAGTACTTTAATTGCCATAGCACCAGATAAGATTCCAAAATAGAAATGCTCTGCTACTTTTGTACCATGTGCAGTATTCGCAACTTTATCGTAGCCCCACCAGATAATAAGTAGGCCAAGTGAAATTCTAAGTAATAATAGTGATCTTGCTTTCATGTGTTTCTCCCGTTTACATGTGTGTTGAATGGTAACGCATAGAAGACACAGATGGTTTGTTGTTTATTACATTTTGGCAATAAAAAAAGACCGCTTATAGCGGTCTTTTGGATCCCGCGGTCAAGCCACGGGAAAGTGAGTGTTAAGTTATTTAGCTTAACTTAAATAACTTCTACGGCCACTGCTGTAGCTTCACCACCACCAATACATAAACTCGCGATACCTTTTTTCAAACCACGATTACGTAGTGAATGAATTAAGGTCACTAATAATCTAGCACCTGTACAACCAATTGGATGTCCTAAAGCACAAGCGCCACCTTCGATATTAACTTTGGCATGATCTAAATCTAACTCTTTCATAGCCGCCATAGTTACCACTGCAAATGCTTCATTGATTTCAAAAAGATCCACATCATCCTTTGTCCAACCAACTCTTTCCATTAAATTCTTGGTTGCATATACTGGAGCGGTTGTGAACCATTCGGGCTCATGCGCATATGCTGAGTGACCAACGATTTTAGCTAAAGGAGTAACGCCACGTTTTTCAGCATCGCTTTGACGCATTAAAATTAATGCCGCAGCTCCATCAGAAATTGATGACGAACTTGCTGCAGTCACCGTACCGCCGTCTCGTTTGAAAGCAGGACGCATGCTTGGAATTTTTTCGATGTCACATTTGCTAGGCTCTTCGTCCGTATCTACTATCGATTCTTTTCTACGAACCGTTACCGTTACTGGCTCAATTTCATCTTTGAAGCGTCCTTCTGCCACCGCGCTTTGAGCACGTTTAACTGATTCAATTGAAAAATCATCTTGAGCTTCGCGTGAAAAACCAAATTTTTCAGCAGTGGCTTCACCAAACACGCCCATCATCTGGCCGTCATAAGGGTTTTGTAAACCATCAAAAAACATATGATCTAGAATTTCACCATGACCCATACGATAACCACCACGAGCTTTTGGTAAAAGGTACGGAGCATTAGTCATTGATTCCATACCGCCTGCAAGTACTACATCAGCACTACCGGCTTTGATAATGTCATGAGCAAGCATTACAGCTTTCATGCCTGAACCACACACTTTATTAATCGTAGTGCATGTAACACCCATTGGAATATCAGCACCAAGAGAGGCTTGACGTGCAGGGGCTTGACCTAGGCCTGCTGGTAACACGCAACCATAAATCACCTCATTAATATCTTTGCCTTCTAAACCGGCTTGTTTCAAAGCGCCTTTAGCAGCAGTGGCTCCTAGTAAGGGAGTATCAGCACCAGTTAGTGAACCTTGAAACGAACCGATTGGGGTACGTTTGGCTGCGACAATTACGATTGGGTCATTGTTCATTTTTTGCTCCGAGATACTTTCTTCGAATTATTTAATTTTTAAAGCTTTAAGCCGCTAGGCCCTCGATTTCTCGAGGGAGTAATATAATTTTTAGAAACTTCTATGTTTGGAATAACATTACTTCCTCGGCTTGACCGAGGATCCAGTGACTTCGAACCTTACTTAAGCTTCAACCTGGATAGTACGACGACGACCGGTTAAACGCGTTAATGGATTACGTGTATACACTTTCTTAGTTTCACCTAAGGCAGCAATACGTTCTTCGGCTAGACGGTTAGCTGCTTCAAAAGGAGGGATGCTGTCACGATCACTGATTTTGTAAATGCGTTCGATAATGTTGTAAATATTACTTACCATGCGGTTTGATCGATCACTGTCGTAACCTTGTAATTCGATTGCAACGTTAATTAAGCCGCCAGCATTCACGGCATAATCTGGTGCGTAAAGAATATTTCTGGCTTCTAATTCATGCCCCATTTTACTAGTTTCTAATTGGTTATTTGAAGAGCCGCACACGATGTCACATTTAAGTCTATCAATAGTGTTTTCATTAATGACTCCGCCTAACGCACAAGGTACAAAAATTTGAGCATCAGTATCGTAAATATCATTTAAAGGCACGGCTTCGGCACCAAACTCATGCACTAAGTCGTTAACACGTGTTTGGTTGATATCGGTGATTAAAACTTTTGCGCCTTTTTCACGTAGCGTTTTTACTATGTGGTACCCAACATGGCCAACACCTTGAACAGCGTATGTGTAATCACCAAGATTAGTGTTGCCATATTTTTTATTCAAACTAGCTTCAATACTTCTTATTGTACCGAAAGCGGTGTATGGGGAAGGATCGCCACTACCGCCATGCGCGGGATGAACACCAACTACATTGTCTGTCTCTTGGTAAATATGATCCATATCTTCCACAGTGGTATTTACATCTTCAGCAGTAATATAACGACCACCCAAAGTATTAATGAAGCGACCGAAAGAACGGAAGAAGGCTTCAGATTTATCAGTTTTTGGATCTCCAATTAATACCGCTTTACCGCCGCCAAGGTTTAGACCTGAAACCGCAGCTTTGTAAGTCATCCCACGAGATAAACGCAATACATCTTTGAGAGCAGCTTCTTCAGTTTCGTAGTTCCACATACGTAAGCCACCCAATGCAGGCCCTAAGGTAGTGTTGTGAATGGCGACAATGGCTTTGAGGCCACTGGTATTACAGTTAAAGAACACAACTTGTTCGTGACCTTTATCACCGATGTAATCGAAAAGATTCATACCAACTCCTAAAATTTTTATTTGAAAGGGTCCTAAGAAGATAGCTAGAACAGACCCGTTGATGGCGCGGATTATAGCGAATGCAAAGCTAAAATGATTTTAGTGCTCTGCCTGAAATTGCAAACCAATGTTTTGTATAGTGTTTTGGTTTCAACTGAAACAGTTGTTTGAGCTAAACAGGTGTTCTAACGCGCGTTTTAAATACATAATCTGTAAATTCTGTAATGTATGAATAAATCATATATATTAAGGACTTAGAACAAAAACTGTCCGAGACACTTTATAGGTGACCCACATTTTCATAGAATAATTGATGCATTTCATCCTTCAACACATCCACACTTAGGTATTTAGCTGGGTTTAGCACGGGTTTTTGGATATGAATTTGAATAGGAGTTCGAGTAATTTTCCATTCTTCTGCAGGCAAAGCTTGACGTGCGCCATGAATAAAAACGGGCACCAGAGAATGATTAGTTTTATGAGCTACTGCAAAAGCTCCTTTTTGAAATGATCGTAAGCCTGTTTCTACTCTAAAGGTTCCTTCTGGAAAAACACCTAGAGAATTTCCGTCTGCTGCGTACCGAATGAGTTTTTTTAAATGTTGTGCGGCTGTAGCTCTATTGGCTCGTTCCACAAAATGCGATTGAATTCGTCTTAAAACTAAATGTAAAACAGGAATAGTGGTGACTTCACGCTTAATAACAAATGAAAAACGTGGTGGTAGAACGGCCATTAAAAGTAGGCCATCTAGATAACTACTGTGGTTGGCAATTACAATGCATTCTTCAGTAGGTAGGTTTTCTAAGCCGGTTAGCTTTAGTCTAATACCGCTCATGAAGAATATAGTTTTACACACACCGCTAGTTAATTTTCGGCGATAGGATAAACTGGGTATTAGAGTCAATAAAGCAGCCAATGGCAGTGCTAAAAGTATTACTAAGCTATATATGTAGAATGAATAAATGAGACGCATATCACTAAATTAGCCTAAGAACTTTAAATTGAAATGTTAATTAATGTAAAAGAAGTAATATGTTAACTGAAATGTGACACAGTACACGAAATATAATTTAATTCTTGGTAATGTAGAGACTCTTAAATGCAAAATACAAAATTAAAGTGATGCAAAAAGATAACTTAGCCACAATTTTACCATTGTCTACTGACATAGATGAAAATTCAGTTGTTTCAACAACCGTCAATCAGATTGATCGGTTCTTGGACAATATTTGGATGGAGCAAGGTTTATCTAAAAATACACTTAATGCATATAGAAACGACTTAAAACAACTTAGTAAATGGTGTAAAAAGCAGTCACTTGATATTATCAATGTCTCGCGTGCAGATCTTCAAGATTACTTGGCTGAGCGAGTTGAAAATAAAGCCAGTCCTCATTCAACGGCCAGACAAATTTCTTGTTATCGCCGTTTTTATCGGTTTTATGTTCGTGAAGGCTTACTAAAAACCGATCCAACTGAACAAATTACGCGCCCAAAACTCACGCGAGGCATCCCAATTTCATTATCAGAAAAAGACGTTGAGAGTTTATTGGCTGCGCCTAAAATTACCGATGCACTTGGCGTACGAGATAAGGCAATGTTAGAGCTTTTGTACGCAACCGGTTTACGAGTTACCGAGCTTATTGAATTAAACTTAAGTCAGGTCAATCTTAATCAGGGTGTTGTGCGAGTAGTGGGTAAAGGCGATAAAGAACGTCTTGTACCAATGGGTGAAGTTGCACAAAAGTGGCTCTCTCAACACATTGCTTCAGCGCGTCTTGAAATTTTAGATGGACGTATAACTGATTACATATTCCCGACTCGTCGTAGCGATTGTATGACACGCCAATCCTTTTGGCACATTATCAAGCGTTATGCAAAACTAGCCGAAATAGGCACCAAACTTTCACCACATACTTTGCGACACGCTTTTGCTTCGCATATGCTCAATCATGGTGCTGATTTAAGAGTGGTACAAATGCTCTTAGGCCATAGTGATTTGTCAACAACTCAAATTTACACGCATGTTGCAAAAGAGCGTCTCAGCAAACTGCACGCCACTCATCATCCTCGAGCATAATTAGTTCCAAAAACTGTAATATTTGAACCAACAAGGTGGTCGATTGTCTGTATAAGAGTGCCTATTCATCGGTAGTTTAGAGTTACTGCTGTATAATATAATTTCAAAACGTAACCCAATCATAAAGAGAGAATCGTGATTAATAATAAATTTAATAACCAGCTTACTAAGTTGTTTATAAGCGGTATTGCACTATTATCATTTAATATTGTGCATGCTGATGCAACAATCGATGCCATTGCTAGCAAGTTACCCAGTGTAGATGTTTCCCAAATTGAGAAGTCTCCGGTTGCTAATGTTTATTCGGTTGATTTAGGTGAGCGATATGCCTATGTAACTGAGGACGCTAAATACCTGTTTATTGGAGAGTTGATAGACATGGAGACGGGTTTGAACTACACACGTTTGGCGCTTGGAAAAAAACGTATCGAGACTCTTGAAGCGATTCCAGAAAGAAACTACATAGTGTTTCCTGCAAAAGATAAAAAACACTCTATCACTGTTTTTACTGATATCGATTGTACGTGGTGTCGTCGCATGCATGCTGAAATTGATGTTTTGAATAAGCTTGGAATAGAAGTTAAATATTTATTACGTCCACGTTCAGGCCAACAATCAAAATCTTGGAAAAAAGCAGATGCAGTTTTTTGCTCTAAGAATCAGCAAAAGAACCTTACTCGGTCTAAGCAAGGTATGGATATCACTATGAAAACTTGTGAAAATACGCCAACTATGGAAAATGTGACAATTGCTCAAGGTCTTGGTTTTATGGGTACTCCAATTGTATTATCGGAAAATGGCACTCAGTTAGGTGGTTATATTGAAGCAAATAAATTATTAGAACAGTTAGATTTGGAAAAAGAGAAATCTTAAATTGAAATTTGTTTAGAAAATAAATTTGAAAGCCACTCAATTGAGTGGCTTTTTATTAAGTGTAAAAAACTGCTAAGATAAGCTATGAAAACTATTCGCACTCCAATTAAATACTTTCAAGACCTTCCTGATTATCCTTTTGAGTCTTATTATGTAGATATTAATGCGATACAAATGCATTTTTTAGATGAGGGCCCAAAAGATGGTGAAATCGTACTTCTTTTGCATGGTGAACCGAGCTGGTCGTATCTTTATCGGCATATGATTCCGCCTTTGGTGGCAGCTGGATACAGGTGTATTGCGCCTGACCTGATTGGTTTTGGTAAGTCTGATAAGCCAACAAAAATATCAGATCATTCTTATGCAAAGCATGTTGCTTGGATGAAAGAGTTTGTTGAAAAACTCAATCTAAATAACATCACTTTATTTTGCCAGGATTGGGGTTCACTAATAGGCTTGCGTGTAGCTGCTGAAAATAAAAACTGGTTTGCTCGAATTGTTTTGGCCAATGGCGGCTTGCCAACTGGTGAAGAAGAAATGCCAGATTTTTTTTACAAGTGGCAAAAATTTGCTAAATACAGTCCAGTATTTCCTATTGGAAAAATAATTGAAAAAGGTGTGAGAGCATCTATGGCTAAAGAAGAAGTTGCGGCTTATAACGCGCCTTATCCAAAAGCAAAATATAAAAAAGGCACTAGAGCTATGCCGCAGTTAGTTCCTACTTCTGCTGATAATCCAGCAAGTATTGCAAATAAAAAAGCTTGGGAAGTTTTTGAAAGCTGGGAAAAACCATTTTTAACCGCATTTAGTAATAAAGATCCGATTACTCGTGGTGGAGAAAAACTTTGGCAAAATAAAGTACCTGGAGCCAAAAACCAAAAGCATGTCACAATCGACGGAGCAGGGCATTTTTTACAAGAAGAAAAAGGGCCTGAATTAGCACAAGTTATTATTGATTTTTGTCAGGCAAATGCTATTAAGTGAAACTACACGTTCTGTTAGAACTACCGTTCTAACAATTCCAATTTGTTTGGTTTACTCCGTGGATGGATTAACGTTCGAGCAACTCTAATTTATCGGGACGGTTCTCCCACTCTTTCGCGTCTTCGGGAGGTTCTTTCATTTCAGTAATAACCGGCCATACTTGTGATAGCTCTTCATTTAGTTTAATGAAATGCTGCTGATCTTCTGGAAGGTCTTCTTCTGAATAAATGGCGTTGATTGGACATTCCGGTTCGCATAATGTGCAATCTATGCATTCATCAGGGTCGATGACTAAAAAATTAGGTCCTTCGTGAAAACAATCCACAGGACATACTTCAACACAATCCATGTATTTACATTTAATGCAATTTTCAGTTACTACAAAAGTCATAATCTTATTCTATGGGTTTAATTAATTATTATCTTAACGGTTTAGCTTAAAAAGGCAATGGTTGGGCAATGTCCCAACGGTTTCTATTAATCGCTGCGGTATGGACCTCATATTCATTTCTGGTTCTGTCGGCAAAAAATGATTTAAGAGCAAAGGTAACAGTAGGAAAAGCGATATCGTCCCAGGGAATATCTTTTTCAGCAACTAAATGACATTCTAATGATTCAGGACCACAGCCAAAGGCATCATCAATTAAAGTTCCGCGATACATGATGTGAACCTGAGAAGCAAAGGGCACATCGATTACAGACTGCAAACTTGCAATTTTAACTTTGGCTTCAGCTTCTTCCATAGTTTCACGTAAAGCTCCTTCAGCGGTAGTTTCTTTGTTTTCCATGAAGCCTGCAGGAATAGTCCAGAAACCTAAGCGAGGTTCAATAGCGCGTTTGCATAACAAAATGCGTCCATCAGAAGATTCTGCGATACAACCAACCACATTGTTAGGATTTTGATAATGGATGATGTCACAGGCGCTACAAACGTAACGTGGAAACGAATCGCCTTCAGGGATTTTGTGTTCGACAGTCTCGCCGCAATTGGAACAGTATTTCATGCAAATCCCTGAGATGTTAGGATTGTGAAAATAAGTCGGGCGAAATTGAGATGTTATATCTCTTTGATTTTATTAAAAATAAATGGTGCCGAGGGCGAGAATCGAACTCGCACTTAGTTTCCTAAACCGGATTTTGAATCCGGCGCGTCTACCAGTTCCGCCACCCCGGCATATTTATTTTCATAAAACAAATGCACCCAACTAGCAGTGCAAGGGTGCCAGTATAGGCGATTATTTTCAGTCTTCAAGCCTTTATGTTAATTGCCGCAAAAGCGAACATCTGACTAAACAGAAAAATTTAAAATAAAAGTGACCTTTTTCATAAATCCACCATCTATAAATATAAATAAAGCTTTTATTGAGAATAATTTTTGACTGAACCAAAATCACAAAATTTTGCTAATGCCATAACCGTAGATTCAGTAATTATTGAATCCGCGCAAGCTGGTGATAAGCAAGCCATGGCTTTGATTTATAAGAATTACTCTCATGCCGTCTACGGCTTGTTGTATCGAATGTTGTGGCATAAAGAGACTGCACAGGAACTTATGCAGGATACATTCATTGATGTGATGACAAAACTACCATCTTACCGAGCCGATTCAAACCTATATGCTTGGATACGTAAGATTGCCGTGAATAACTGTTTAATGTATTTTCGCAAGAATAAAACAAAGCTTCAGGAATTGAGAGACGATAAGCAAATTGTTGAAGCAAATGTGAGTCATGTGAATCGCTATGAATCGCAAATAGATGTGCAATCTTTACTGAAACGTTTAACCCCAAAAAGACGGTTACTTGTTTGGTTACATGAGGTAGAAGGCATGACTCATAAAGAAATAGCAGTAGTTGTAAATAAGTCGGTCAGTTATTCGAAAACAGAATTATCGCGAGCATTCACACAGTTACGAGGGTTTATTGAGGCAGAAAAAATTGAAATAGCAACTAACAAAAAAACTACAAATTCAAACAATGAGGTAGGATATGCAATTCCATGCCAATAATGATCAATTAATACAATTTCGCGACAAAGCATTATTAGATGCAAGCATTAAGCAACATATCGGGGCTTGTTCCGATTGTTTAGCTGTATTGGCAGAGCTACAAGCTTTATCAGAAATTTTAAATACTTCGGAAATACCCCAACTTTCATTACAAGAAATAGATAAGAGTTGGGAAGTGGTTGCTTCTTCACTTAAACCTCAAAGAAAAGTGTCAGCTAAACCCTATTGGTTTGTTGCAGCGGTAAGTGTGGTTATAGCCATGATTGTTGTTATTCAAAATTTTAAAATACAAATTTCAGACCAGCATTTGGTTGAGACTAATAAAGTTACTACACTGAACAATAATTCCGTGCCAGAAAATAAGGTAACAGTGGATGAGACACAATTAAATCAGCTGCTAGTCTATTCTCGTTTGCTTGAAAATCGTTTGCAGTCATTGCCGCAACCGAGAGTAGTGCGCGCAAATACTATAGATACTATTACGCAATTAGAAGACCAAATCTCGATTTTAGATACACGCTTGAGCATGCAAGCTCAAGCGCCATTAAGTACACAACAACGCAATCTTTTGTGGCAGCAAAGAGTTAGCTCGATGAATAATCTTTATCGAGTACGTGCTGCCCAATTACAACGAGTCAGTTATTAAATAAATATATTACTAGAGGAATTGATATGTACAAATTAATACAAATAGCTTTAATTATTGGACTAATTTTTTCAGGGTTTAATGCAACGAGTTTTGCTAACCAAACTGAGGATAAATTAGCAACGGCACAAAAAAAACTTGAAGAAGCTACTCGTGAATATGCTGAACTCGCTTCAGAATTAGGTGGTGACCGTGCAAATCACTTTATACGCTCATTTTCCTTTTCCGATGATGGGGCAAGTCTTAACAAGGCTAGGCTAGGAATTAATATTGGTGAAGTTGAAATATCTGAAAACGGGGAAAAATCTACTAATAGTTCTAACAAAGAAATCGATGGCGTGGAAGTGTTAGGAGTGAGTCCAGATAGTCCAGCTGAAAAAGTTGGCTTAAAATCTGGTGATGTAATTACAGCTTTAAATGGTAAAGTTTTAAAGAGTAATGACCAGAATAGTGCAATTGAACAACTTACCGATATTATGTCTGAATTCTCACCAGGTGATCTTGTAGATGTTTTGTTTCAAAGAGATGGAGTTACAAAAAGTGTCAGTGTAATCACTGATAAAATGCCTAAAAGTAATTTTAAGATGCTACTGGGGGATAATTCCTTTAATTTCGATACTGATATAGATCTTTCAGGGTTAGAAGGTCTATCTGAGTTGAAAGAATTAAAAGGTTTAAAGCATTTAAAAGGTTTAGATGCTCTAGGTGATATAGATATTCAAGTGTTTGGTAATAAAGGTGATGGAGACTTCCCTGGGCGTTTTATGTTTTTCAATAATGGTCCATTAGGAGATGCCGAATTAGTAGAGTTAAGCCCTGAGTTGGGAGATTATTTCGGAGCAAAATCAGGGATTTTAGTAGTAAAGGCACCAAGTGATTCTGAAATTGACTTACGTGATGGTGATGTAATTAGAAATATTGATGGCCGTGAGCCCAGTTCGGTGAATCATGCTATGCGAATCATGCGTTCTTATGAAGTTGGCGAACTAGTTAATTTAGAAATTTTACGCAAAAAACGCAAACGTATATTAAGCATTACTATTCCAGAGAAAAAATCTCAAAACTCTAATATTTTTGAATGGCATAAAGAAAAATCCAGTAGCGAAAATAAACCAATGAAATTACAAAAGAAAATCAAAATAGTTAAAGCTCAAGAAACTACCTAATAGCTGTTTTTTAATAGGGAAACATTGGTGGTGTGGTGGTTTTATTTAAGGTATTCATAGGCTTTAAATGCTATCATGCCGCCCCATGTGGACCCGCCAAGACTTTGATTACCAATTACCACCAGAACTCATCGCGCAAGCTCCGCTTGCTGAGCGCCGGGCTAGTCGTTTGTTGGTACCAAATACTGATGTTGCAAGACATACTTTTATTGACGCACAGTTCTGTGACTTTCTTAAATATCTTAAAGCCGGTGACCGTTTAGTATTTAATAATACTCGGGTAATTCCCGCTCGTATTTACGGGCAAAAATCTACAGGCGGCAAGGCTGAATTATTACTTGAGCGCTGTTTAAATTCGCAAGAAGCCTTAGTGCATATTAAAGCCAGTAAGTCCCCAAAAGCTGATGCCATATTAGAGTTTGATGATAATTGCAGGGTGATCATTCTAGAGAAAATTGAAAATCTACATAAAGTACGTTTTGATAGAGATGTAGTAGATTACTTGCAAAACTTTGGGCATATGCCTCTTCCTCCCTATATTGAGCGTGATGATACTGAGCAAGACCAAACACGATATCAAACTGTATTTGCTAAAGAGTTGGGTGCGGTAGCCGCACCTACCGCCAGTCTGCATTTTGATGAAGCTATGCTTGTAGACATTGCTAAATTAGGTATTGATGTTTCAGAAATTACATTACATGTCGGGGCGGGAACCTTTCAGCCTGTGCGTTGTGATGATTTATCTCAACACATTATGCATAGTGAATACTTAGACGTTCCACAAGCAGTGGTTGATGAAGTATTGCAAACCAAAGAAGAAGGTGGGCGAATCATTGCAGTTGGTACTACGGTTGTGCGCTCTTTAGAAACCGCAGCGAAGGCCGGAGACTTAAAGCCATTTAAGGGTGATAGCCAGTTATTTATTACCCCAGGTTTTGATTTTAAAGTTATCGATGCCATGCTCACAAATTTTCATCTTCCTGAATCAACCTTGCTTATGTTGGTTTCTGCTTTTGCCGGATACGATAAAATGCAAGCCGTATATCAATACGCAATCC
>CAJQOG010000102.1 GCA_905479875.1 uncultured Gammaproteobacteria bacterium | reverse complement strand
CTCTTTGGTAAACGTGATTTTATTTACAAAGCTGAAGATGATGAATATGAGTGCCCGGCTGGTGAGCGCGCCACGTTTCGCACGAGGACTACCGATAAAGGAAAAATCATGAAGCGCTATTGGTCGAAGGCGTGCACAAATTGTTTATTGAAACCGCAATGCACGACAGGTAAAGAACGTCGGATCACTCGTTGGGAACATGAGGAAATATTGGATGTCGTTGATGCACGGCTTAACCAAGACCCAGGACGAATGACAGCGAGGCGAAATACCGTTGAGCATCCATTCGGTACTTTAAAAATCTGGATGGGCTACACCCATTTTAAAACAAGAACACTTGAACACGTCAGCACAGAAATGAGTTTGCACGTACTCGCTTATAACTTGAAGCGAATGATCAACATAATCGGCATACCTGCGTTGATTAAAGCAATACAGGCGTAACGCCTGTTTTTACCCTTTAAATTGAGCATGTAAAACCGAATTTAAGCTTAACAAGAAGAGTTTTAAAAAGTAAAACAATAATACTCGGTCGAAATATCAAAGGCTGTAATTGCCTATATAGTTCTATAGCTTTACGTATAGAGCAATGTTAACGACAAAAATATCTGTTCTTGTGTTTTCACACAGTCTGGGCCAAAAGCAGACACAGATCTAAAGAGTGGCGATTCTATTAATGTTATATTTTCAACTTATGAGTCAACACACAAAAAGGTGTGGGTGTGGGATGACGCATAAATTGAAAGAGGCCAACGTAAGGTGGCTTTTTAGTGATAATGGAAAATTTACATGGAATATGAAATAAAGCGGTTTTTAGAAGATAAGCCAGGATCAAAGGCCAAGGCTATTGTAAAAATAGCGCCTGGAACAAAAACCGAAATTAATTCTTTGCTTCATTCGCAAAAAGCAATCTTTTATCAAGACGAAAAATATCGTTGGTTTCTCGTTGAGGAGCAACCTTTGGTGATCGAATTCGAGAAAGTCAGATGGATGACAGCACGTAATGGTGAAGCGGCCATCTTTACGTTCAGGCAGGCAGTAAAGATATAATATTTCTTTATTAAATTCCCCTTCGAAACGCGGCAGGGGATATACCAAAGTAAGACTTAAAGGCTCTAGAAAAGTTACTTATTTCGGTGAATCCGCAACGAGAAACAATTTCGCTTAAGCTATACTTTTGTTCCAGAAGCGTGATGGCTTTTTCAAACTTCTTGCGTCGCACAAAGGCGGCAAAACTTTCCTTGTATTCTGCTTGGAATGATTGATTGAAGGCTGCGCGTGTCATACCCATTAATTGGGCAGCCTGCGTTGTTGTTAACGTAAAATTCTCCGCCTCCTCTATCATATAGCGAGCACTTTGGACTTTAGACTTTGCTACATTGACTGGAGCATCTTTCGTGAGATTTTTTCGTGACAAGTTATTTTTTAGAATAAGAAATAACTCGCGGTACTTCAGCTGAATATAGTCCCTGTTATTTGGGTAGGACAGGGATTGTAAGTTTAGCGAGCGGACAAGGTTTCTAAGATTATCAGAGACAATAAAGGCATGAATTTCCGTCGAAATATCTTTTTGTTCCAGCCAGTTGGATAACGGAAAGGGCAAAATCGACCCCGTTTCATCGGCAATACGTTTTAAACCGTCTTCCGTAAATAAGAAGTGATTAAAGGTATGGATTTGACTGCGAATAATATCCTCATTATCGGAATGTTGACCATCATAGCAACTCAAGACAGCCGTTGCGGGAGTCACATGACCAGACAGCTGGCCACGATGGATGTCCATAATTCCACGTTCTGATATACGTAAGCTAAAAATCCTCGTATCTAAAAAATCCTTTGCCCGCAATTTATTGGCAACTTCGAGATTATGAAATTTACCATCAAACTTTATAAGCATAGCTCCCGGAAAAAGATTAAAGAACATAGCGTTCCCGTCACCGAAGTTATCGGAATATGCCATAACAAAGCCACTATTATTGGGTAATCTGGTCGGCTTTAAAAAAGGATTGAATTCAACCTTTTGAGGGAACTGCAGCGAGTCGCTAAGACCTTGGGATAAAACATCAAGATTGTTATACGGCACGACGCCCTCCTATTTTACGGCTCTGTATATCTATGCGCATAGCATTATTGATAATAGTAAATTGCAAACTGATATATTTTCTCATGAATGTGTCTTCATTATGAACCTAGCAAGATTTAATTGAAAGGAAAATAATAAGTTCAGAGACTTGAGCCGAGCGAGTCAGCATCAATTTTAGCCTTATTTGATAAAATACATATTGATAAATAAATTACAAAATGATATGGTTCTTTAGAACTAAGTATTTTTTCTTAGTCTAGAAAAATTAAATGGGATGGGAAAATAATATGACCAAGAAAAATAATTTGATCGCGTCGGTATCAGTTTTATCGCTTACATTTTCAATGGCTGCTTTTGCTCAGGATACTATTGAAGAGATTTTTGTCACAGCTACAAAGCGTGAACAAACCTTGCAAGAAGTGCCTGTCGCAGTAACCGTTGTTCAAAGCGAAGACATAGAAAAGGCGAATATTCAGGACCTAATTGATCTTCAAACGCTCGCACCTTCTTTGCGAGTCGAGCAAATTCAGCGCACAACAGAAACTGCCTTTTTTATTCGCGGCTTTGGGAATGGATCCGGAAATATTGGTCTTGAACCTTCGGTCGGTGTTTTCATTGATGGTGTTTACCGCTCTCGTTCCGCTGCACAGCTTTCGGATTTACCCAATCTGGAACGGGTCGAGATATTAAGAGGCCCTCAAAGCACACTTTTCGGTAAAAACGCCTCGGCCGGTATTGTAAGTGTCGTAACTAGTAAGCCAAAATTTTCTCCAGACGGCTATGTTGAGGCAGGAATATCAAACTTTGATGGCTACCGCCTCAAAGGCTATAGCACAGGCGCTTTAACAGAAAAACTCGCCTACAGTTTGGGAGGGAGCCATAATAAGCGGGGCGGCTATATCGAAAATGTTAATCTCGATACAGATATCGGAGATAGAAATCGTTTTAGCCTACGTGGTCAATTACTTTTCCTACCTAGCGACACTCTAGAAATAAGAGCTATAGCAGATTACGGCGAAATTGAGGAAATTTGTTGTGGCTTTCTAAATACTGTGAATGGCCCAACGGGTCCTATCGTGAATGCTCTGGGTGGGCAAGTAATAACAAATCCATTCGAATACCAAACGGCCTTAACGAGCGACCCTTATAATGATGTTATGAATGCAGGTTTGTCACTTCATATTGATGCAGACCTTACTGAGGATATCACTCTGCAAACCATAACATCTTATCGTGAACTGGATTCTTTTGCGCTTGGCGATGTTGACTTTACGGATGTAGATATTCTCCAGCCTCAGCAGATACAACTAGATATTGAGTCTTTCACGCAAGAAGTGCGTTTTCTCTCCGATAATAAAGGGCCGTTAAATTGGTTAATTGGTGGGTTCTACAGCGATGAAAATCTGTCGCAAAACGAAATCATTTTTTATGGTGAAGATACAGCAAACTATGTAGATATAGGCTTTTTAGGTAATACAAGCCTGCTTGGAACACTCGAATTTTTGACTGGCAATGCACCCGGAACCTTCTTTGAGGCAGGGACTGGCAGATCGGGTCTATCGGAGCAGGACTCTGAGACTTTCTCTCTGTTTGGGCAAGTTGATTTTGATATCACCGACAAACTCACATTAACCACGGGCTTAAGTTATATAAATGATGAAAAGTCAGTTGCTATTTCTGAAATCAATACAGACGTATTTTCCAATACAAATTTATTCACGGCTAATGGCGGTACAATTCCTCAAGCCTTTTTTGGGCAGGGTTTTGCAGGAGCCGTTGCAGGTACGCCGCTTGAGGCCGCCTGTGGGACTGTAGCAACGCCTGCTGCGATTGCTTGTGTTGAAATGTTCGCTCCGGGAACAAGCGCGGCCATTACAGCTGGTGTGAATGCAAACATACAGGGCTTAACTGCGTTGCAATTCACTCCGCAATTCGCAGATTTTCCCAATGCCATTGAAGATGGGAAAACTAAAGATAACAATTTAGATTTTGCTATTAGACTTTCATATGACGCATCAGAAAATGTTAGTTTCTACGGAAGTTATGCAACTGGTTACAAGGCTTCATCGTTTAATCTCTCGAACGGAAGTCGACCAAATGCCGCAGATTTTGCAAGTTTATTTCCAACGGTGACTCCAGGCTCACAAGGCGCATTATTGGGCTCTGGCTCGCGGTTTTCTTTGCCCGAAGAATCAGATGTTTTCGAAATCGGTGTAAAATCCGAATTTGATAATCTCAAGCTCTATGTCACCTTGTTTGACCAATCAATCAAGAACTTTCAATCTAGCGTCTTTCTAGGCACATCATTCGGATTTGCTAATGCAGGTGAGCAGTCTGTACGTGGCGTTGAATTTAACTCGATTTGGGAGCCGCAGGATGGTTTGAAATTCAATGTTGCTGGGACTTATCTTGATGCGGAATTTGATGATTTTGTCGGATCGCCTGCTGGGGGAGATATCAGTGGGACACGACCTGGAAATGTAAGTGAATTCAACGGTTCGTTTGGCGCGTCTTACGATTGGATTATGAATGGAAATGATGCTTTTATTCGAGCTGATTATCAATTTGAATCCGATGTGGATACCGAAGACGGGGGAGATTTGAATCCTGTAAATGTTTTCCTCAATAATGGAACGACACGCCAAAGAGGCGTGAGCTCAATCAATGCAAGTGCGGGTATTTCCTTTGATAAAATTGATGTCTCTATCTGGGCCAGAAATTTGTTCAATGATGAATATCCTTTGCAAAATGCTCCTACAACGC
>CAJQOG010000101.1 GCA_905479875.1 uncultured Gammaproteobacteria bacterium | reverse complement strand
TGTTGAGGAATTAAGTGCAAGACTTGCTGTTAATGAAGATCAAATAGTTACTTTAAAAGGGTTCTCTGACGCTGCTAAATACGCTTATGTAAAAGCTGAAATAGAATATTTCTTACAAACGGCCAATAATCGTATTGATCTGGCTAAAGACTCAGGTACTGCATTAGCCGCGTTACAAGCTGCCGATGAACGACTTGGCTTATTAAGTGACCCAAGTTTACGCAGAGTACGCGCTCAAGTATTAGATGAAATTCAAGCTCTTAAAGCCATTGTGCAACCTGATATAGAGCTCATTGCGTTAACTCTAGCAAGTATTGCCAAGCAGGTGCCTGGTCTGCCCTTGCGTATGGATGACGAAAAAGACTATTATCAAGAAGAGATTAAGCTTAAAGAAGGTACTGGTTTTCGAGTTGGTATGAGCAATGTTTGGAGAAGCATGAAGGGCACATTAGATAAATTAGTGGAAGTCCGTGATGCAACACCAAGTGATGTTCCGCTCATGAAGATTGAAGACTTAAATTTGTTGTATGTTAACTTAGATATTCAAATACAAAGTGCACGTTTAGCGAGCTTAAAAGGTGATTCTAAAAATTACCAAATTAGTTTAGATAGTGCTACACAATTGTTAAGTGTTTACTTTGATACAGAAAAAAATCAAGTTAATGCTTTGATTAAATCTTTAAATGAAATTAAAGAGGCAAACTTATCTCCAGAGCTGCCAGATATCACGCAGTCATTATTAATGTTGCGTCAATTACGCTCTGCTGATAAAGCTGTTGCAGAAGAATCAAGCAATGAGTAAATTGCCACGGCCCATTTTTTATTTTTTAATGCTGCTTTTAGCAATTGTTTTAGCAGCTATTATTAATTCTATGTTTGGTGAAGATGCTGGCTATGTAAAAATGCAATGGCGCGGTAGAGTGTTGCAAACCAGCTTTATTGGCTTGCTCATGATTTTTACGGCCTTATATTTTCTTATTCGAGCAACGGTACATTTTTTCCGTATGCCTAAGAAATTTGGTCAAAAAGTAAAAGAAATTAATCAGAACTCTGCTCGCAAACGCCTTACTCAGGGCATGATTGACGTATCAGAGGGTAATTTCTCACAAGCTGAAAAACGTTTAACTAAATCAGCCAACAAAAGCGAAACCCCTTTGCTTAATTACTTGAATGCCGCGCGCGCAGCACAGGCGCAAGGCAAATCAGATCGTCGTGATAAGTGGTTAAAGCAGGCTTATGAGAACACACCTGAAGCGGCTAAAGCCATTTTGCTTACCCAAGCTGAGTTGCAGCTTGAAGCCGACGAGTTTGAATTGTCATTAGCCACTTTGCAAAAACTGGAAGAGCTCTCTCCAGGACATAAGCAAAGCTTACGCTTACAAGCCAAGCTTTATGACCGTTTAGAAGATTGGTCGCAATTACGTGATTTGGTGCCAAAACTTCGTCAATATAAATCTTTTACAAAAGAGAGTATTGATAAAATTTCATTAACAGCTAATACCGAAATTCTTATAGATGCAGCTACTCTTGAGGAGTTAAATTCATCTTGGATTGCATTAGATAAAACTACACGAGCCCAAGCAAAACTCATAGCGGCTTATGCCTCAGGCTTAATAAACTTTGGTGAAGCTAAGCAAGCAGAAACTATTGTTAATTCTGCTCTTAAAAAACATTGGGATGAAGATTTACTTGACTGTTATGCAAATTTAACAGAAATGGATTCCAGTAAGCAATTAGCTCAAGTTGAAAAATGGTTGAAAAAACATGGTGAAAGCCCTACTTTATTACAAGTGGCAGCTAAATTATGTATGCGCGCTAAACTTTGGGGTAAGGCTCGTAGTTATATCGAAGCTAGCTTGGCGATAGAAGCTACTCCAGAGCGTTATCAGTTACATGGTGAGCTAATGCAGCAATTAGGTGATGTTGGTTTGGCAAGTGATGCCTTTAAAAAAGGTTTGCAACTTTTAACTGGAAAAGTAAGCAATAAAATATTGCCTGCTCTATCTGAAAAATAATAATATTAAATTTAAATGAAAAATAAAGACGAACAACATTTTGTGGTTTTATTTATTCCTGAAGTGCAAGTAGGATTTACAGAACTTGAATTGCGTTTAAACATAAAACGCTTATTTAATTTAGACGATGTAAAACTAGATGCTTTATTTCAGGGTAAGCCAAGTATTATTAAGTCGGGTGCCGATGAAGAAACTGCAGCATTATACAAGCGAGCAATAGAACGCAGTGGCGGATCTTGTTGGGTTGAGCCAGAGCAATATATAGAATCAGGCTTATTGACTGCCTGATAAAAAAGTAAAATCGTAGTTAAAAAACAAACGACCTTAAGGGTCGTTTTCTGTATTTAAAAGAGTGCTAAATAGTAAAACATGAATAATATTTCTTTATATCTTTTAACGGTACTTATCTGGGGCAGTACCTGGTTAGCCGTTGAATTTCAAATTGGTGATGTTGCCGCTGAAGTTTCTATTTTTTATCGTTACACAATTGCTGCCTTAGTTATATTCTTGTGGAGTTTAGCTAAAAAACAAAATCTAAAATTTAGCTTACGAACCCATGCCGTGTTCGTGTCACTAGGCTTGTTACTCTTTTGTCTTAACTATATCTGTGTATACATTGGACAGTCATATATTACATCGGCCTTAATGGCAATTGTGTTTTCCACTGTTAGTTGGATGAATATTTTTAATGCTCGATTGTTTTTCGGCACACGTTCTGGGCCCCGGGTACTTATAGGAGCATTTTTAGGAGTTGTAGGTTTATGTCTAATGTTCTGGCCTTCTATCAGTGAGCTATCTCTTACTGATGTAACGGTGTTAGGAGCTTTGTATGGTTTAGTTGGCTCATATTTTGCCTCGCTTGGAAATATGATTTCTCAAGCTACGCAAAAAAGAAAATTGCCAGTTATGCAAACCAATGCCTGGAGCATGTTGTATGGAGCTTTATTTACAGGGCTTATATCTTTAGGGCGAGGGCATAGTTTTGCAATTGACTGGTCTTTAAGTTATATCTCCTCACTATTGTATTTGAGTATTTTTGGCTCGGTTATTGCCTTCTGGGCGTATCTAACCTTGCTTGGTCGTATTGGAGCTAATAAAGCTGGGTATGCGACTATCGCTTTCCCTGTTATCGCTATAGTACTTTCTGTCATTTATGAAGACTTGAAAATTACCATACCGTTATTGCTTGGCGTTGCCTTAGTATTGCTAGGTAATTTATTTGTTATGAAACGTAAGCAATTAACAGTAACTAGGTAATAAGAATAACTAATATGCAAAAAACTTCTCTTAAAGCTAATTTGCTTTTATTAATCACTGCAGCCATTTGGGGCTTTGCTTTTGTTGCCCAGAAAAAAGGTATGGACTATGTGGGTCCATTTACCTTTAATACTGCTCGTTTTTTTGTAGGTGTATTATCGCTTTTACCTGTTCTTTGGTTCTTTCGTAAAGCACAGAGTAGGGCTTCTATGGAGCCATTGAAAAAACAATTTCCACTCAAAGAGTCTTTCGCTTTAGGTGCTTTAATGTTTTGTGGCTTAAGTCTACAGCAAGTTGGTTTAGTCACAGCAAGCGCTAGTAAAGCAGGGTTTTTAACAGGAACTTATGTTTTGCTGGTTCCTTTATTAGGAATTTTTGTAGCAAGAAGTGTGAACGCCATTGTTTGGATTGCTGTTGTGATTGCCATGTTCGGACTGTATTTACTAAGTGTTAATGCTGATGCTGAAAACATTTGGAGCATGGAGTATGGTGATGTTTTGATTCTAAGTAGCTCAATATTTTGGGCACTACATGTTTTACTGGTAGACCGACTAGTGCATTCGCATGATGCAATGCAACTGTCCATTCTGCAATTTGTTTTTTGTACAGTGTTTAGTCTAATTGCCGCATTAGCATTAGAAACAATTGATTTAAATTTAGTGTTTGCCGCTTGGCAGCCAATTTTGTATGTGGGAATACTTTCAACTGGAGTGGCATTTACATTACAAATCTTGGCTCAAAAAGAAGCGCATCCTAGTCACACTGCAATCATTATGAGTATGGAAGGCGTGTTTGCAGTCATCGGAGGGTTCTTGTGGTTGAACGAAATAATTACTGGGCGAGTACTGCTAGGGTGTGGATTGATGTTAGCGGCGATGTTGTTGGCTCAATGGCCAGTAAAAAAAGAATTACCGTAGGGGCAGCTCCCCGTGGCTGCCCAGCATAGAAAATCGTAGGGGTCGATCTGCGTATCGACCCAAGGCTAAGGGCAGACACGCAGGTCTGCCCCTACATATCAAGATCTTTAATTAACACGTCAGCCCCAAACTCAAAAGAGTCAAAATAAAGCTGACTTTCAGGCAAACCAGCTAATTCAAAACTTTTGCGTGCAGCTTCAATCATTGGTGGTGGCCCTGCCATATAAACATCGAAGGGTTGTAATTCTTTGTAGTCCTCTAAAACGGCATCGTGTACCCATCCTGTACGACCTTTCCAATAATCTTCGGTCTTAGTTTCAGATAAAACAGGCGTATACATAAATCTTGTATGTTCAGAAGCCATATCTAGTAGCCAATCGTGAAGGTAGAGGTCTTGCAAGGAGCGAGCTCCCCAAAATAAATGTACACCATGATCATCATCAGATTCTAGTAGGTCGCGTAGCATGCCTTTGAGAGGAGCTATACCTGTGCCGCCTGCCAACATAATAATGGGTCTGCGTTGTTCCTTACGAATAAAGAAATTACCGATA
>CAJQOG010000100.1 GCA_905479875.1 uncultured Gammaproteobacteria bacterium | reverse complement strand
GGCTGGTGAGTTTCGGGATGTATGAGTTTAGGTGCAATATCCACTAGAGGTTTAAGCATGAAGGGGTATTTGACCAGTTCATCACGTGGAAAAGCATACTTTCCAAATTTAATGACTTCTTCGCCAAATAAAAGAATGTCGATGTCTAAGGTTCGCGGTCCAAATTTTTCACCGGCTCTTAAACGACCAAGTAAGGTTTCAATTAGATTTAATTTGCGGGCAATCTCTGGTGCAGAGTCATTCGTTTCAAAACTGGCAACCAGATTTAAAAAATCATCTCCATCAAAACCTTCAGCAGGATTTTGATAGATAGGTGAAACATTCAATTCGTCAAATTCTAAAACAAGAGCGCGTAAACAACTACGAATATGTTGCTCAGGATTTACATTGCTACCAACAGAGATATAGACAGTCGTCATTACTTAGGCTTTATGACGTTCAATTTTAATGCCAACACTTTTTGAACCACGAACCGCACCGACTTTATTTAAAGTGATGCGTACCCACGGAGTAGGGAATTCTTTCAAAATAATTTCTGCAACGCGTTCAATGAGTGATTCGATTAAACCGTAATTCGAATCTTCAACAAACTGAGTAACGCGTTTAGCTACAGCCTTGTAATTGAGGGTATCTTCAATTGAATCGGACGTTGCTGATTTAGCAATGTCTGTGCCCATTTCAATATCAAACACAAGGCGCTGTTTGATTTGACGTTCCCAGTCATAAATGCCAATAATGGCATGAGCAGTAAGTTCGCTAATAAAAATTGTATCTTGCATGGGCGTATTGTAACTAAGTTAATTTCTAAAGGATGGGAATTATTATTGCTCAAGAGCAATGTCTTCAATTGACCAACGAGGGCGAGCAGTATGCTTTTCTCTATCACCTGCCAGCAAGCGATGACAACCCGCCAAAGCGATCATCGCGCCATTATCAGTGCAGAACTCATGACGAGGATAATAAACCTTGCCATTATTTCTATGCATTAAGTCCCTTAGTTGTTCACGTAAAGCTTTATTTGCCCCTACACCACCAGCTACCACCAGTTCAGTGTGACCAGTTTGTGTAAGCGCGCGTTTTACTTTGGCAATCAAGCTGTCTACAACCGCTTGTTGGAAACTGGCCGCGATGTCAGCCTTATCTTGACTGCTTAAATCAAGGCTTCCTTTCGATGTTTGTAAATCCTTAATCGCGTAATACACCGCCGTTTTTAGACCGCTGAAACTAAAGTCTAAGTTTGGCTTGTTTTTCATAGGACGCGGAAAAGCGTAGGCCTTAGCATTCCCATCCTCCGCTATACGTGCCAGTTCAGGACCGCCAGGATAAGGCAGCCCCATTAATTTGGCGGTTTTATCAAAGGCTTCACCTGCGGCATCATCCAGTGTGCTGCCAAGGATTTCATAATTACCTAAACCACGTACATCAGCGATTAAAGTGTGGCCACCTGAAACGAGAAGGGCCAAAAAAGGAAATTCGGGTTTATCATCTTCTAGCATAGGGGCCAAAAGATGCCCTTCAAGGTGATGTACGCCAACACTAGGAATGTCTTGTGCATAAGCTAAAGCATTGGCATAGGCAGTTCCAACTAATAGAGCACCGATGAGCCCAGGGCCCGCGGTGTAGGCAATGGCGTCAATATCTTCTAATTTGATATCTGCTTGTTGTAGAACTTCATCAGTTAGCCCTACGAGCTTACGAATATGATCGCGGGAGGCAAGTTCGGGGACGACTCCACCAAATTCTCGATGAATCTCGATTTGGCTATAAAGGGCGTGACCTAGCAACCCGAAATTGCTGTCATAGACGGCTAAACCGGTTTCATCACAAGAAGTTTCTATACCTAAAACGCGCATGCGAGTCCTTTAATTGGGTTTGTTTAAAAAGAATTAAGCGGCTTAATTGAGCGTAAACAACCTATATATAGCCTTTAGAGGCATTTTTATTCAGTTTGCGTGTATTTGGATTGCAATTTTACGCTCTTAAGCTTAGAATTTGCGCCCTTTAATTGACCAGAGACAGATTCCTGTCTTATTTAACCACCGTAGGAAGTGATTTGCATGCCTAGCGTACGCGTAAAAGAAAACGAACATTTTGATGGCGCCTTGCGTCGTTTTAAACGTGCTTGTGAAAAAGCCGGTATTTTAACTGAGCTTCGTGCCCGTGAATTCTACGAGAAGCCGACTCAAGAACGTAAGCGTAAAAAAGCCGCTGCGGTTAAACGTGAAATGAAAAAAGTATCACGTCAGCAGAATCGCGTTAAGCGCATGTATTGATTATCACGCTAATCAATTACAAATAAATATTTAAAGGCTCAGCGTGTTTCGTTGAGCCTTTTTTGTTTCTGAAATAGAAAACTCAAAAGATGAGAAAATTATGTCATTAAAAGAAAATATTAAAGCTGAAGTTATCAAAGCAATGAAAGCTAAAGAAAAAGCGCGTTTAGGAACATTGCGTTTGGTAACGGCAGCAATCAAGCAAATTGAAATTGATGAGCGTATCGAATTAGATGATGCACGCACTCTAGCGGTTTTGGAAAAAATGACTAAACAGCGTAAAGACTCTATTGAGCAATTTAGCAAGGCTGATCGTAATGATTTGGTTGTGATTGAAGAAGCTGAGTTATTGATTATTGGTGAATTTATGCCTGCGGCCTTATCGCAAGAAGACGTTGTTGCTTTGATTGAAAAAGCAATTGCTGACACCGGTGCTGAAAGCATGAAAGATATGGGTAAAGTCATGGGTATTGTTAGAGCTGCGACCAGTGGTTTAGATGACATGGGCGCAATCAGCGG
>CAJQOG010000099.1 GCA_905479875.1 uncultured Gammaproteobacteria bacterium | reverse complement strand
ACTTAATTTTTACTCAAAAATTCTTAGCTAGTCCCTTAGCCTATTGAGAACTTTCATTCTCGTTTCGCCTGTATTCCGTTAGGCGAGGCGCGCATTATACGGTGAGTTTTGAGACTGTCAACACTATTTTCAATTTAATTTAAAAATAATCTCAAACAGTACATTAATCAATCATAACCGCACTTTTGATACGCCAAACACTTAATCTCTTAAGCATTTAATAAAGACTCTATCTTCGTAAGAAGCAAAGCCTTTACTCTGTCAGATTTGCTTTTCAAACAAGATACTTCAAGAAGCATACTTGTCTGCTCATTCCCTCAGACAGGCGCGCATTATAAGGCTGGCTTCAAAGCTGTCAACAGCTTTTTGAAAATAATTTGAAAATAAATCGCCTAGAGATTCAACATAATAGACATATGCTATAAATACCCTAGAAGAGCACATTTACAAGCCATGCGATGAACGCCCAAGAGAACTGTTGAGAGATATATTTCAAGCAACCATGCCCCACTATGAGAAATAGCCGCGACTGATTAGCCATCCTGAAATGCTTTTACCCAAAAACAGCTCATTCACCGGCTGCCAATTCCCGGTAAATGAGAGTGGACTCCGACAAGGTGCTCTTTATAGACAAAAAACATACTTCATTTGAAAACAAGCAAATACGCGCTTTACTTTTTTAGAGCTATAGAACAATATGCCTTGCTAACAATTCACTATCGCAAAAAACATGACAATAAACTTAATAGACGAGCTGCAATGGCGTGGAATGGTGCATGACATCATGCCTGGCACACAAGAACAACTACAAAAAGAAATGACCACAGCTTATATAGGCTTTGATCCCACTTCTGACTCATTACATATTGGCAGCCTTGTTCCTATTATATTATTAGTACATATACATAAGGCTGGGCATCGCCCTATTGCCTTGATTGGCGGTGCCACTGGCATGATTGGTGATCCATCAGGCAAATCTGATGAACGCAACTTATTAAACGAAGAAACCCTAGCCAATAATATTTCCGGCATAAAGAAAACCCTAGAGCGTTTTTTAGACTTTAATAGCAAAACTAGCAATCAAGCGATCTTAGTGAACAACTATGACTGGATGAAAGAGTTTTCATTCATCGAATTCGCACGCGATGTCGGTAAACGCATAACCGTTAATTACATGATGGCTAAAGATTCAGTAAAAACCCGTATTTCTGGTGAAAACAATGCAGGTATGAGCTTTACTGAATTTACCTATCAACTCATCCAAGGGTATGACTTTTACTATCTACACAAAAACTATAACTGTCTCTTGCAAATGGGCGGCTCCGACCAATGGGGAAATATTACCACCGGTACTGAATTAGTTCGTCGCATGAATGCCCCAGAAGAAGCCAAAGCATTTGCCATGACCTGTCCATTAATCACTAAAGCCGATGGTTCAAAATTTGGCAAAACCGAAGGCGGTAATATTTGGCTAGACGCAGATAAGACCTCGGTTTATAAGTTTTATCAGTTTTGGCTTAATGCTTCGGATGATGATGCCGAGAAATACATTAAGATTTTCACTTTCCTTGACCAAGCAAGCATTCAAGCTCTAATCATGGAACACAAAGAAGCGCCTCATTTACGAGCCCTGCAGAAAAAACTAGCTGAACAAGTCACCTCTTTTGTGCATAACGAAGAAGAACTGAACAAGGCAATTGCCGCATCCAATATTTTATTCGGTAAATCCACCGCGGAAGACTTGCAACTATTAGATGAACAAACCTTCTTAGATGTATTCGAAGGAGTACCGCTAGCCATAGTCGCAAAAAGTGATTTAGAAAGCGGCATGGACATGATTGCTGCTTTATCAGCAAAAACTCAGTTTTTAAAATCTAACGGTGAAGCGCGCAGAGCGCTTAAAGAAAACGCCATCTCTGTGAATAAGCAAAAAATCAAAGAAGATTACTTAATTACCACCAAAGATTTAATTGCAGGTCAATTTGTATTACTTCAACGTGGCAAAAAAAATTATTACTTAATAAAGGCAGAGTAATAACCCACAAAATACTATAAAAATAAAGGCTTATCACAGCGCAACAATTGACCAAAATTTATTAAATAGTGTAAAGTGTGCTTTGTTCTAGACACCCAGCATTAATTACGTGCCAAACAAACTAAGACACGATTACAAGCCTCAACCTCAAGCAAAAGACTTAAAGTCTAGCTCACGCTCTTCTGTGACTCAATTTTTCAATAAGGTAGCTAATTTCTGGTCAGCACAGACGCATGCTGTGCGAGGCATTTTAGGATTAAGCCTACTTTCCATTATTTGCATTTTTGCTTGGCCTGAAAAAAATGAAGCTTTGGATGTACCCCTAAGCTTGGTTAGTAATGGCCAAGAAGTAAACTTAGAACTGGATTTACCAACACGCTCTGAAAGTGAGGACACACCAGAAGCCCTACAAGTAACTCAAAACTACTCAGCAACTGAAACCGACTTATTAATTAAGGTCAAATCTGGTGACACACTCGGAGAGCTCTTTACCAAAAATAATCTCTCCTATTCGGACATGTTGAGCATCATAGAAAACGAAGAAGCAAAAAAATATCTAACGAGAATGAAGCCAGGCGAACAGATAGCTGTTAATACTTCTGACGATAAAGGCCATATTCAAACCCTTAATTACGAGATAGATGTTGAGAATACATTAGTCATTGAACGCTACGCAGAAAATAAATTCTCAACTGAAATAAAAACAACACCTTTAGATGTTCGTACTGCGTATGCTCATGGCGTTATTAAGGATTCATTATTTTTAGCCGGTAAAGATGCCGGTTTAAGTGATAGCCTAGTAATGAATCTCGCCGGAATTTTCCAATGGGATATCGACTTCGTTTCTAATATTCGAAAAAACGACTCCTTCACGGTTATTTATGAGCAACTCTGGCGCGATGGTGAATACCTAAAGAACGGCAAAATTCTAGGCGCAGAGTTTATTAATGACGGTGATGTTTTTCATGCAATTCGTTTTGTTGATGAAAATGATGATGGTAATTATTACTCGCCAGATGGTAAAAGCATGAAAAAAGCGTTCTTACGTGCTCCCATTGCCTTTTCACCACGTGTAACATCAAGCTTTAATCCAAAGCGATTTCACCCTGTTTTAAAAACAACTCGTCCTCATAGAGGTGTTGATTATGGCGGACCAATGAATACACCAATTCTTGCAGCAGGCGATGGCAAAGTAATTTTTCGCGGTCGCAAAGGTTCGTATGGGAATACCGTCATTTTGCAGCACGGCGGCAATATAACCACTTTATATGCACACTTAAATAAATTTAACGGTAAAGTAAAAAGCGGCAGTAGAGTAAAACAAGGGCAAACCATTGGGTACTTGGGTAGAACAGGTCGCGTTACTGGCAAACATTTGCATTACGAATATCGCCTTAATGGCGTGCACCGCAATCCTCGCACAGTTAAACTTCCTAATGCAAAACCATTGCCTCAAAAATATAAGACAGACTTTGAAAAAATTATGAAGCCCTTGCTTGCACAACTAGATGTAATCAAGCGTGCGAATGTAATAAATGCTGAAAACGTTTCATCAACATCTTCAAACTCAGCTTCCGCTCAATAATTTCTAATGCCAATTGAACGCTACATTGGACTGATGTCTGGTACCAGCATGGATGGCATTGATGTTGTTCTTATTAATTGCAAAGAAGATGTCATAAACCTTGAAGCTAGTCATTCACTCAAATATAGCGACGATCTAATATCACGCTTAGAAACACTTATTGCAAATCCGCATGCTATTGATTTAGATGAACTGGGTCAACTCGATGTTTTAGTCGCTAACTCATTTGCTCAAGCAACTAATGAACTTCTGCATAATGAAGAGCTTGAGCATTCCGACATAACTGCGATAGGTAGCCACGGACAAACCATTCGTCACGGCGCAGATAAAAAAATACCCTTTACTCATCAAATTGGCGACCCGAGTGTAATCGCGGCACTTACAAATATCACAACCATTGCTGATTTTCGTAGAAAGGATATTGCTTTAGGTGGCCAAGGCGCCCCACTGGTTCCGGCATTTCATCAAGCGGTATTTGCAGATAAAATTAAAGATAGAGTTGTTGTTAACATTGGCGGGATTAGCAATATTAGCGTCTTACAGAAAAACGGCGACATTACTGGGCATGATTGTGGTCCTGGAAACACTCTCATGGATTTATGGGCACAGGAACATATTGGCATGCCTTTTGACCATAGTGGTGCCTGGGCTAGTATGGGTGAGGTTGAACTCAATCTCCTGATCCAATTTTTAACGGATGACTATTTCAAGAAAACTCCCCCAAAAAGTACTGGTAGAGAGAATTTCAATTTAAAATGGCTAAACTCTTATCTCAGCTCTTTTGAAGAACTTGATCCTGTAGACGTGCAAGCAACACTGTGCGAGTTAAGCGCACAGTGTATAGCCCGCGATATCAATAAAGAAATTCAAGCCAAAAATTTAGAGCTAGAAAAAACCTTTATTTGTGGAGGCGGCGCATACAATAAAACCTTAATAAAAAGAATAGAAGACTTAATACCCAGCGAAGTGGTTTTAACCAATGAGTTAGGCATTTCTGTTGACTGGGTTGAAGCCATGGCCTTTGCTTGGATGGCAAAACAAACATTAGAAAAGAAAAAATCGAATGAGCCACAAGTAACCGGCGCAAGTCGTAAAGCAATATTGGGAGGAATTTACCACCCTTAATACTTTTTTCGTCATATTTATGTATCATATTAAGCTCATACATAAGCATAAGCAAAAACATAAACTCAATGCCAAGCAACTCATCATTCGATCAACTGTATCTAAACCGCGAATTAAGCCTTTTAAAGTTTAATCGCCGAGTTCTAGAACAAGCTCAAGACAAGCAAGTGCCTCTTTTAGAGCGTTTAAAATTTCTGACTATTGTAAGCAGCAATATGGATGAGTTTTTTGAAGTACGTGTTGGAGTTGTAAAACAAAAACTTGAACATAATCCCGATGAAATTGGTATTGATGGACGCTCTATTCGTCAACTTATGCATGACCTTAGCTGTAAAGCGCACGAATTGATAAAAGAACAATACGCTACTTTCAATAATGATCTTCTGCCTGAATTAGCTGAAGAAAATATTGAACTAAGAAAAATTTCTCTTCTCAACACTATAGAAAATGAATGGTTACAAAACTATTTTATAGAGCAAGTCTTACCGATACTAAGTCCAATAGCGGTAGACCAAGCTCGGCCATTTCCTATGTTGTTAAATAAAGCCTTGAATTTTATTGTGCGTATTGAAGGCAAAGATGCATTTAAACGCAAAACTAATTTAGCGATTATCCCAGTACCAAGGAGCTTACCTCGTGTAGTTCGCATTCCATCTGAAGACGACAAAGATGTTTTTATTACCCTGGCATCAATCATTCGAGCATTTAAAGAAAAAATCTTTCCGGGCATTGACGTTGAAGGCTGCTACTCATTTCGTGTAACCCGTAACAGTGATTTATATCTTAACGATGAAGAAGTGCATGATTTACTACGTGCAGTAAAAGGTAAATTAGCCAATCGTCATTACGGGGAAGCCGTACGGCTTGAAACCAGCGAAAACTGTCCCACAGACATTAAAGAATACTTATTAGACAAACTTGAACTAAGTGAGTCAGAGTTATTTCCTGTCGATGGCCCGATTAATATGCATAGGCTCATGCATCTTTACCAACAATGTGACCGACCTGAGCTTAAATACCCTGAATACATCAGTCGCATGCCTAACGCACTGGACAAGCAAGAGGACTATTTTTCGATTATCAATGAGCGAGATATTTTGGTTCATCATCCCTATCAATCTTTTGCCTGTGTATTAGAGTTTTTACGCCAAGCGGCGATCGACCCTAATGTACTTGCAATAAAACAGACTTTGTATAGAACAGAGGCCGAATCACCCATTATTGATGCCTTAGTGAAAGCCGCTCAAAACGGCAAAGAAGTTACTGTGATTGTTGAGCTCATGGCGCGCTTTGATGAGGCTCTTAATGTGGAACTTGCTGACCGCTTGTATGCAGCGGGAGTACACGTTCTATACGGAGTGGTAGGCTACAAAACTCATGCTAAAGCATGTCTAGTTATGCGAAATGAAGATGGGCAACTCATACGCTACGCACATGTTGCAACAGGAAACTATCACCCCGGAACAGCACGGGTTTATACGGATTACGGTTTTTTTAGCTCTAACAAATTACTCACGCAAGATTTACATAATATGTTTCTACAGTTATCCAGTCTCGCTCCGGATCCAAAAAATGCTGTGATACTACAAGCGCCCTTTTCACTACTTTCCGAATTGGTAAAACGTATTAAACGCTGCGCTAAAGAAGCACAAGCAGGAAATGATGTGAAAATTTACGCAAAACTGAACTCCCTTTCAGAACCAGAAATTATTGATGAACTATATTTAGCCTCACAAGCCGGTGTAAAAATTGAATTAATAATTCGTGGCATTTGTTGCCTACGCCCACAAGTGAAAGAGCTTTCTGAAAACATAACTGTGCGTTCAATATTGGGCAGATTCTTAGAACACACTCGCGTGTATCATTTTGATTATGGCAATGAGGAAGTGGACTTTTATTTATCAAGCGCTGACTGGATGACCAGAAATTTACGCAGTCGGGTAGAAGTAGCTTTTCCAATTGATTCAGAAAAAAGTCAAAAACGTATTTTACGAAACCTAAATTTTGCATTTAATGATAAAAGCGCTTGGAATTTAAATTCTGATGGTAATTATCTTCGAATCTCTGAAAATTATCCAACAGATAATACTCTACAAAGTGAATTAATTAATATCCATGGGTAAGCAATTAAACAGTTTTTATTTTTAATTGAAACAAATGATCTGCCAAATAGTTTTGCTCTTGCTCTAAGTCAGCCATGGTCAAAGCGTGCTTTTTCAACCAGCTTTTTGGTAAAGAAAGTGTCATTTTATTCTCACTAACTTCAACAAAATACACTGGAAGCCCTTCATCTAAACGGCTGCGATGCAATAAACAAGCAATACGAAAAATAACCAAAGCATGAAATTGTTTCTGCTGGTCAAGTCCAAGAGGAAATTCATCAAGCCCCGGAACCCTGCGTCTATGATGCCCTACTAGATGAGCTAATACTGCTTGACCACTACGTGAAAAACCGGCCATATCCGCATTAGCCACAATGTAATGACTGTGTTTATGGTATTGAGAATGCGAAATCGACAAACCCACCTCATACAACTCAGCCCCCCAATGTAAAAGCCTTTGATAACGCCCATCAGTTAAATTCCAAGCTTTTGCAACTTGCTCTAATAACCCCAATGAAGTTTTACGCACTCGTTTTACCTGTTCTAAATCCACAGAGTATTGATTTTTTAGCGCATTAATTGTGAGGTAACGAATGTCGCGATTTTGTAATCTATCCCACTGATCGTAAAGTAAACCTTCACGTAAAGCACCTTCTGCATAGCGCATGATATCTACTTTAAACATTTTAAAAAAGGCTACAAGAATCGCTACGCCTGCAGGCAGAATCGCCGCTCTGTCTACCGACAGATCGGGAAGTAATATATTATCCACATGCTCAAAATCGATTAATGTATCTTTAAGTTTATGCAGTGACTCCACAGTCATACCATTTACTGACCAACCCAAATCTTGCACTAAGCGAATTGCGGCGCGAGCTGTGCCAGAAGCTCCAATAACGTGTTGCCAACTATGCTGTGTGTATTTTAAATAAATTGGCTCAAATTCTCGGGACGCATGAGTGATGGCTTTATGCATGCGTTTAGCATTTATTTTTCCATCAGGAAAATAAAGTTGGCTTAAGTAAACACAACCAACACTAACACTTTCCATTAATTTAGGATTTTCATTTTCACCATAAATAACTTCGGTACTGCCACCACCAATATCCATGACTACACGTTTACCAGCATAGTGAGGAGCAAAATGAGAAACCCCTGAATAAATTAAACGAGCCTCCTCAATACCTGAAATTATTTCTATTTCGTGACCTAAAGCCGCTTGTGCTTTTTGAATAAAATCTTGTGAATTTGCTGCTCGACGTAACGTATTAGTGCCAACCACTCTTACTTTAGATGCTGAACAATCTCGCAAACGTTGGCCAAAACGCTGTAAGCAGTTTATTGCTCGTTCTTGTGCTGTCGAGATAATATTATGTTGCTCATCGAGGCCCGCACCAAGACGAATACTCTCTCGCAACTTGTCAATAATGTGCAATCGCTCACCTTCATAACGAGCAATTACCATATGAAAACTATTTGAGCCTAAATCAACCGCAGCTAGAACGTCACCGGTTTGTAGGTTGGATATATCTTGTGGAAAAGAATTTATCGTATCGTACGACATACTAAACTCTATCTCTTAAGTTTAGACAAACGCTAGTCATCCATGACTCTATTAGATGCGAATTAATAATAAGCCTAAACGTTGAATGAAGAACCACAACCACAAGTTGTTTGTGCATTTGGATTGCGAATAATAAATCTCGCACCTTCGAGATCATCTTGATAGTCGATCTCAGCGCCCATAAGATATTGAAAACTCATTGGATCAACTAATAATTGAACGCCTTCATTTTCAACCGCAGTATCACCTTCTTCAAGGTTTTCATCAAAAGTAAATCCATATTGAAAACCAGAGCAACCACCACCAGTAATATATACACGCAGTTTAAGCGCTTCGTTTTTTTCTTCTTCTATAAGCTCTTTAACCTTTAAGGCAGCCGAGTTAGAAAAAATTAACGAAGGCGCTGCAGAAAAATCTGTGTTGCCAGATGTGGCTTCTTGTAGTGACATTATATTTACAACTTCTAATTATATTTACTTAATAGCAGATAATTTTTTATCAGCTTCTGATTTAGCCACAACTTTTGGTTTTGCTTGCTTAGGTTGCTGGTGAATAAGCTGGCCATTAATTTCGGCCCCCATGGCCATTTCAATTAACGAGTAATAAACATTACCAATAACGCGTGCACTTGCACCTAGCTCAACTTTTTCATTAGCAATAACATCGCCTTTCACTGTGCCATTTAATACAACATGGGGGACGTTTACGTTTCCTTCAACCAAGCCCTTGTCAGAAATTCTTAAAACGCATTGAGTTGATTGGTTAGCAACAATGTTGCCATTAACGATTCCATCCACATGTAAGCCGCCAGCAAACTCAACGTCACCCGTCATACGAGTATTCTGACCTATTAAGGTATCAATATTGCGCGTTGGAGAATTAGTTTGCTTAGTTTTTTGTGTAGTAGTTGATGTCGCTGATTTTGATCCAAACATGATTAATTACCTTTTTCGGTTTGTAGTAGGTCAGCCCATGTGTGCGTCTCTACGATGGGCTTGTAACCGCCAGTAGCGGGAACAACCTGTATTTTTAAAGCGGAAGGAACATATCCCTCGGGAATTACGAATCTTAGCCCATATGACTGAAAATAGCGAAAATTAAACTTTGGGCTCTCCCCCGAATTAGTCACTAACAAGTTCTGAAGGGCATACTCTTGCGGCACTCCATTTTGTTCACCTATTAAAGTTAATACTATTTTACCTTTAAGGTCTCGGATAATTTTATGGTACTGATAAACCACCATATCTAGTTGAAACTCTTCACTATTTTCTAATTTAGTAACATCAGGATTCAATACATGCAAGCCTTCAACTTTGGTTTTAGGAGACATGATTTGACGATAAAAACGCAGTTCTTTGTTTTGATCTGCCAACTTAGTTTCAAGGCTTTTTACGGTAACTTTCAGTTCTGTATAACTACTCTGATCAATAGTTTGTCCCGTTTCCAACATGGCCATTTCATGTTTAAGCTTCTGATTTGACTCAGTTAAATGATCATTTTGCGCATTTAACAGGCGAATTTCACTTCCAGTTTTCCGCGCATCAAATCCTCCTTTTGATTGGCCCAAACGATACATAAAGTAACCGCTGACAATCAAGGCACAGGCACTTCCAAGCCAGATTATGCGGTTACGATTAGGGTTATGCGATGTAATGACAAGATCTTTAGCTGACATAATGAATTTTTTAGACTTCATGGTTAGTTAAAACGCCACTGAATCTAATTGCACCTTATATAAATTTTCAAGTGAATTTAGAACAAGATTCATTATAAATTAATTTACACCCATGCCTCAAATCATTATCTAAAAGCGAACCAGGCTAGTAGTTACTTCTAAATCTAAACTCAAAATAAATCATCATTGAGGGCAACCAGCCAACACTGCCCTAAAATTAAATAGTTAGAAATGAACTTATTGGGACAAGTAAAACCACCCATACATTGGATTTGTTACAATTGGCATCCAATATTTAATTAGTGATTCACAATGACTTATCTATGGCTAAAAGCCTTGCACATTATCTTTATGGTCACGTGGTTTGCCGGCTTATTCTATTTGCCACGTTTATTTATTTATCATTCTGAAGCTAACGCCAAAAACGAACTTGACAAGGCAACACAAACACGCTTCATAACCATGCAAAGAAAACTTTTCATCATTATGAGTATTGGCATGATCCTAACTATTATTTTCGGTTTAATGCTGCTCGCTAAAAATCCAAGTTTGATACAAATGGGCTGGCTTAAAGTTAAATTATTATTTGTTGCTGGCTTGATTTTTTACCACTTTCATAATCATAAAATTCACCTAGAACTTCGTGACCATCAGTTTTTACGTAGCAGTAAGTGGTTACGTTTTTATAATGAAGTACCGGCTCTGTTCTTATTTGTAATTATAATTTTAGCGGTAGTTAAGCCGTTTTAATTACTAAAAGCTTATTCTAAATATTAAAAAAGCCGCCTCCTTAGAAGCGGCTATTTATTAGCTGGTGATATTAAAACTTATAATTAACACCCACTAATAATGCACGTGATTTACCGGGACGCAAACCTGAAGGCCTTGCCGCTGCTACATATTTTTTATCCAGTAAATTTTCAATACGTGAAAATATTCTAATATCATTACTAATATTATAATCAGCACTCAAGTCCACAACAAAATGATTATCCAATAAATTATTAGCATCTTGCCCAGCTACTGTGCGGCGCTCGCCTGTGTAGTTTGCCTGAACTTGCGTAGACCATTTATTAGCTTCTAGACCAGCACTAACTTGGAACTGATGCTCTGCAATATAAGGCATCTCATCACCTTCTATAACATCGCCCCACGGGTCAAAACCACTGGCAAAACTATTATTGAATTCAAAAGCCGTTGTCCACGTATGCACAAAACGAATAGGAAGCGTAAGACCATTCGACAAGTTATAAATACGCTCTAAGTCTATTTCAAAACCGCTTACTGTGGCTTCACCGCCATCAAATTGATCACCAATAGCGCCTGTGCCACCCGTTGACGCTGTAACTGAACCAACGATATTTTTATAGTCGTTATAAAAACCAATTACTTCAGCTAAAAAATTACTATTGTCATAACGAAAACCAAATTCATAGTTATTACTTTCTTCTTCCTCAGAAGAGCTCCCCGGACCTGGAGGATTAAAGCCTTTATGTGCACCCGCTAATAATAATAAATTATCATTTACTTCATAAGTCACGCCCACACCTGGAATCAGTACATTGATCTTATTATCACGAACCCGTGTTGGGCCAGCTGCTCTAGTCGGGTCTGTCGTCGCATAATCTCTACGTACTAAGTCAATACTCTCATAACGCACACCAGGTTTTACTCTCCAAGTACCTAGCGATATATCAGCAGCTAAATAAATTGAATTGGCTTTAGCATCACTCACTCGATTAGTGGTTGAGCCAGGAACACCGTCTGTTGTTAAAACTAGACGGCCATTCTCCATACGATAGCCGTCTTGATCTTGGAACCTATCTTCTTCGTCCGTATGTAAGCGTAAGCCAGCATTCCAAAGAATCGCGGTTTCACCTATATATGACTCGGTGTTAAATTCGGCCTGTACACCGCGAGCATAATAAGACCGATTGTTATTTCTAATTTGTAAAGCATCATCAGGGCTATCAATAGTTCCATTCAACCAGCCAAACTCAGTAGCAAAGTTTGTAGGGTCTTCTAAAATTGCCGTTAAACCAGCAGTAGAAGTTGTGTGTAGTTTATACCAGTTACGTGCAAACTCATTGTTATAAGCTGAAACACCTAACTGCCACGCACCAGAAGCCGGCGTGTAAACGTAATTCAACTGAATTTGTTCGTGGTCAGATTTAATATTATCAACTTCACTGGCTGCATAACGCTGATATGGATTACTTTCAAAGTCTTCTGCAGTTAAACCTAAGTAACTTGAATCAGCGTCTTGTTCGGTTTTGCTAAGTTTGATTTCAAAATGATTGTTTGCACCATTAGCTCCACCAAGGTCATAAGAAAATTTTGCGAGGTAATCTTGTAAATCAAACCCATCTGCATTGTCTGTAATATTCGGAATTGATTTAAAACCATCACTTCCATAATTAGTAAATTCAACAAGATAAGCTAAGTCACCTGTTTTATCGCCATAGCGTGCAAGTAATTGATTGGTAGCATCGGTACCATACAGAGCAGTAATTTCGCCTTGGTTTTCATCTGGAATTGGAGTGGATACAAAATTAATTGCACCGCCAACAGTACGTGCGCCCACACGAATAGCTGAAGGGCCTTTTAATACTTCAACCGCCGACATACGTTGTTGTGTTGGAAAGTAGTAGGCAGACGGTGCTGAATAAGGCGCTGGTGCAATCAAGACACCATCCTCAAGCAAGCCAATACGTGAACTACGATCTGCACCAGAACCACGTATTCCAATATTTGGACGTAAGCCAAAACCTTCTTCTTCTTGAACGTAAATACCAGGCGCCTTACGTAGTACTCGCAAGGCATCAGTGAATAAAAATTCCTCTAAGTCCTCTGAACTGATGTAATCAGCAGAACCAGCCTCTTCTAAGGCCTTATTTTTTGAGCCGATTACGGTAACGTACTCAATGGTCTTGTCTTTTTCCGCTTTAAAATCATCTGCAGATAAAGGAAAAACTGCCGTAGCAGATATTAATATACTTAAAAAACAGAGGGTTAAGCGGTTAAGCATGGTGCTTCTCATTCAATTGATATTGTTAATGAGAATCATTATCATTTAGAAGTAGATTGATGTCAACGGCTTATTTAGTTTAAATTTTAAGTAGTTATTTCTAGCAAAATTGCTAAGGATTAATTATTTAAAACAACTCATCCAATAAGTCATCATCCACCAAATTAGGCAGTGTCACTTTTAAATTTGGAGAACGTTGCATTTCGCGCTTGATAGCAAACAATGCCTCTTCGTTCCTCGCCCAGCTACGTCTAGCAATGCCATTATTAACATCGTAATGCAACATAGACTTAAGACGTTTCTCAGCCTCGGCAGAACCATCTAATAACATTCCAAAACCGCCGTTAATAACTTCACCCCAACCTACACCACCGCCATTGTGAATAGATACCCAGGTTGCTCCACGAAAACTATCCCCAATAACATTATGAATTGCCATATCAGCAGTAAATTTACTACCATCGTAAATATTAGAGGTTTCACGATATGGTGAATCGGTACCACTTACATCATGATGATCACGCCCTAAGACTACTGGACCAATATCTCCATTAGCTACCGCATCATTAAAGGCTTTTGCAATTTTCATTCGCCCTTCTGCATCGGCATATAAAATACGTGCTTGCGAACCAACCACTAAATTATTTTGTTTAGCATCTTTAATCCACGTAATGTTATCTTGCATCTGTTGTTGAATTTCAGGAGGTGAGTTTTGCATGATTTCATTTAAAACTTTTGCAGCAAGTGCATCAGTAAAATCTAAATCATCTGATTGCCCTGAAGCACAGACCCAACGGAAAGGCCCAAATCCATAATCAAAACACATTGGTCCGAGAATATCCTGTACATAGGATGGGTATTTAAAATCGATTCCATTCTCTGCCATTACATCACCACCGGCTCGTGAAGCCTCAAGCAAGAATGCATTACCGTAATCAAAAAAGTAAGTCCCTTTGTTAGTATGTTTATTCACTGCTACAGCATGTCGTTTCAAAGAACTTTGCACCTTAGTTTTAAATACTTCGGGTTCTTCACGAATTAAACGATTCGATTCTTCATACGAAATACCTGCTGGGTAATAACCACCTGACCATGGGTTGTGCAATGAGGTTTGATCCGAACCCAAATGTACAAAAATATTTTCAGCATCAAAGCGCTCCCAAACCTCAACAATGTTTCCAATATATGCAATGGAAACCACCTCCTCATTGTCTTGTGCAGTTTGAACACCTTTAACTAACTCATCCATATCGTCAATTAATAAATCAACCCAGCCCTGTGCATGACGCTTTGTGGCTGCTTTAGCATTCACTTCAGCACACACTGTTATGCATCCTGCAATATTTCCGGCCTTGGGTTGTGCGCCACTCATACCACCTAAACCTGAGGTTAAGAAAATTTTTCCTTTAGGATTTTCCTTAGCGTTTAATACCTTTCTAAACGCATTCATAACGGTAATTGTAGTTCCATGCACTATTCCCTGCGGTCCTATATACATATAAGAACCGGCCGTCATTTGTCCATATTGCGTAACACCCAAGGCATTATATTTTTCCCAATCATCAGGTTTCGAATAATTTGGAATCATCATGCCGTTTGTCACTACAACTCGAGGCGCATCCTTTGAGGACGGGAACAAACCCATAGGATGACCAGAATACATATGCAAAGTTTGCTCTTCGCTCATCGTAGCAAGATACTGCATAGTTAAAAGATACTGTGCCCAATTTTGAAATACCGCCCCATTACCACCGTAAGTAATAAGCTCTTCAGGGTGTTGTGCCACGGCTGGGTCTAAATTATTTTGAATCATCAACATTATCGCAGCCGCTTGTTGTGATTGGGCTGGATACTCATTGATTGGTCTTGCATAAAAAGCATATTCAGGTTTGAAGCGATACATGTATATACGACCAAAATCCTGTAACTCTTGAGCAAAATCTTGAACTAATTCTAGGTGCCACTCTTTGGGAAAATAACGCAGAGCATTTCTTAAGGCTAATTGCTTTTCTTCTTTACTGAGAATATCTTTACGCTTAGGCGCTTGATTAGCATCCTTGGGATATGACTTTTTTGCAGGTAGACTTTCAGGAAGCCCCTGAAGAATTTGTTTTTGGAAATTCATAGTTTTAATTAACTTTAAATGTTTTTTCGGTGACTAAATCAATCATGCTTTTAATATC
>CAJQOG010000098.1 GCA_905479875.1 uncultured Gammaproteobacteria bacterium | reverse complement strand
ATAATGGGTTCTACATGTCCGGTTTCGCAATCAATTGCAACAAGATAGTTTTCAACTTCCCCGGGGATAATAGGCTCTACGGGCTTACTGTCTTCACACACCGCAATTAAACAGTTCCATGATTCACAATATCTAAAGTCTGCAAACCGCAGATGTGGTGTATTAGTCAATTGCTCTGGCTCTTGCTCCGCAATAACTTTATAAACCTGCTGATCTTTGGCATTGGAAAAATAGATTACTTCGCCAAGCACTGTATAAGCTGCACCGCCATATTCATGCACTTTGCTGTGAGTAGAGAATTTTTTAGTTAGGCAATCAATAATCTCCCCATCTGAAAACCGTTTAATTGCCGTACGGCCTTTTTCTTCGGGTCTAGACTCACACCAGTACACTTTATTATTATGAACCGAGACATTGGAAAGACTGACTTTGCCCGCTGCAACACGGCTGGCGGGGATAGGTTTTAATTCTTGCATATTCTTCTTTATGTAAATTTAAACGGTTAATTCATTTTGGCTGCGTTCAACCAAATAACGAATAGAGTTAGCATAATACTCAACAACATCTTTATAGTCATGATTGAGTCTGTAAGTTTGCTCTACTCCATCGATACCTACAGTTTCAATAACCATTTTTCTGAGAGTTAACATACGTAAGCCAACTTCAAAACTATAGTCAAGATCATTTCGTGGCAAATACACATGTGCTCCAATTTTTTGTAATTTTTCTGACAGTTCAGCAACTTCACTTTGCAATTGAAAAGTCGAAAACTCTGTATTAGGGTTATTTAAAACTACTGTCGCTACTAAGGAGCTTGGCAGTACAGGTATTACTGCGGCAATCTGCTCAATCAATTCGTCAGCCAAATCTTGAACATGATCTATGCGTTGTTCACGAGTTAATGCCTTTGGTGACCATCCATATAATGCCAAATAATCTTTAAGTGAAAACGGTTCGCCAAAATTAGCAGCAGCATATCCAAAGCGAAACCATTTTTTACGCAACATTAACCAGAAATTTTTAAACACAAAACCAATCGTAGTAAATACCACTTTTCGACCACTGCGTTTCATAGCATTAGGATCATTCTCACTGAGTAAGTTTTTATCTTCTAAAACGCGATCATAATTCAAACCCACAGGAACAAAAACTATATCTCTTTCACCTTCAGAATCAAAGTTACGTAGCATGTAATCCAGTAAACCAATTTTTGGCTTTCTGAAATTACCATCTCTACTCAAACCACCTTCAGGGAAAACGGCTTGTATTACCCCGCCTTCTACGGCCATTTGTACATAGCGTTCTAAAACACGTCTATACAAAGGGTTGCCCGAACCACGTCTTACAAAGTATGCTCCTAATGATTTAATCAAAGGTTCTAAGGGCCAAACTTTTGCCCATTCGCCTACGGCATAACTCAAGGCCGCTTGCTGCATAGCTAAATACGCCACCAAAATATAATCCATATTACTGCGATGATTCATGACTAAGACAATACTAGCGTTTTTATCAATTTTTTCGATTTTGTCTTCAACGCTATAACCTAAACGTACTCGATATAATAGTTGCAGAATTTTTTTGCAAATCCAATTGCCGAATTGAAAATAAATCTTGGCATTAAATTTAGGGATAATTTCTTTGGCATATCGCTCAACCTTTTCCATGCTGACCCGCATCGGCTCGCCAGTCTCTTGGCTGTACAAAGTCGCCGCCTGCATAACATCTGGGTCATACATTAAACGTTCAATAAGGACTTGGCGTTTAGTTAAAGCAAGGTTTGGAAGCTTGAATGGTAATTTTTCATTAGCTTTATCAATCGCTTTATTGGTACTACGACGAAAAAACCAACGGACACTAGGGAAGAGAAAGTGACTAAAGAAAGCAATAACGGCAAAGATTGTGCCGAGTATGACTAGCCATAATGGAACACCTATTGATTCGCTCATGCTGCAACCGATTCGAAATAACGAATCATCTCAGCACGCATTCTTTCATCTGGCATACGCCAATTAGCTGCAGCCATATTTTCCAACATATGCTCCGGATTAGAGGTTGCTGGAATAACAACTGTAACGGCCGGATGAGAAATAATAAATTTTAAAAAATATTGCGCCCATGATTCTACTTGAATTTCTTTTGCCCAGTCAGGTAATGATTTACCTTCCACACGTTTAAATAAGTGTCCAGTTTGAAATCCTCTATTTATTACTACGGCAATTTTTTTCTCTTGGGCCAGAGGTAGTAGTTTATCTTCAGCTAAACGATTGGCAATGCTATAACTGAATTGAACAAAATCAATATCTTCTGTTTTCATTATTTCCTGAAACTCTTCGTGTCTACGCCTATGAGAGGTTGTTATTCCAACATAGCGTAAACGTCCTTCTTTTTTATATGTTTGCAGGGTTTTTAAATGTTCTTGCCAGTTCAAAAGATTATGCACGTACATAAGATCAAATTGCTTTTCACGCCAAAGCTTTTCAGATTCAGCGTATTCACGAATACCAGCTTTAGTATTGACCGACCAGACTTTACTTGCTGTAAAAATTTTTTCTTCAACTCTCGCTTTAGAAATTTGATCTAGACACTTACCGATGACTTCTTCTGCATTGGAATACATAGGGGATGAATCAATCATTCCACCTCTAAACAACAGTGTACGAACAACTTCTAAGCGTTTTTGAATTTCCGCTGAATCATCAATATCAACATGAAAGGTTCGTGATGTGCCTAAACCAATCATTGGGATTTCTTCTCCCGTCTTAGGTATAATTCGACTTAGCACAGGAACTTTATTTGCCAATAGAGATGCTGATGGCATAGTCGCTGCCAATACACCTGAACCCAGTAATTGTAAAAACTCTCTACGATCAATCATGGTCTTCTCCAGATTATCGAATAATTTAGGATAAATCTCGTTCTGCAACTACAATGCCATCTTCATCTGCATACAAATAGTTACCAGGTTTAAACAAAATGCCAGCGAAAGCCACTGGGATATTTTTTTCGCCTTCACCCAGTTTAATACTTTTACGTGGGCATGTGCCAAGTGCAAAAACACCTACATTCATCTCGCCAATTTGTTTTGCATCACGAATACAACCATTGATTACCACACCGGTCCAGTTATTATTTATGGCAAGGGTTGCAAGATTGTCTCCCATCAAAGCACAGTAGGTAGAGCCCGCACCATCAACCACTAGCACTCGACCTTCACCCTCTGTTGAGAGAGTTTGTTTTACTAAAACATTATCATCAAAGACTTTAAGAGTAACAATTTCTCCACCAAACATTTCTTTGCCACCAAAGCCAATAAGTAATGGCTCAGCAACTTGAAGTTCTTCAATATAGTCGTCACATAAGTCAGCGGTTGGAATTCCCATGATACTCTCCTTTTTTGATGATTCAGTGTATCAAATGTTGAGAGCGGAAACATAAGATAACCCGTAGGGGTCGATCTGTGTATCGACCCTGCTTGGCTAAGACTGATACACAGATCGACCCCTACGAATAATTTTCTATCTCTCATAAAAAAACGGCCACATCAAAGATGCAGCCGCTTCGAAAACCTTAAAAATAAGATTTAGACGTCAGATGCACAGTGAGCACATTTAGTCGCTTTGATAGAAATTTCAGAAATACACTTAGGGCATTCCTTAGTTTCAGGCGCTGGCTCAGCTTCTGCTTCTTTTTTCTTAGCGTTATTCATCATCTTAACAACAACGAAAATTGTACCCGCGATGATTAAAAAATCAATAATGGTTTGAATAAACGCACCATATTTCATAATAACTGCTGCTGTTTCGCCTTGTGCTTCTTGAAGCACTTTGCCTAGATCAGCAAAATTCATTCCCCCCAGTGCCATGCCAATTGGTGGCATTAATATATCATTTACAAATGAAGCAACGATTTTACCAAACGCCGCACCTAAAATAATACCAATAGCCATGTCCATGACATTGCCCTTCATAGCAAACTCTTTAAACTCTTTAAACATTTTATACTCCCATATTGTTGTTATCTCGGCGATTATGTAACCTGTAAGGTACAAATGCAATGAAAATAATATTATTTTCAGGCACTTCACTTAAATTAACAAGTTATCAACTTTTTGGCTTCATGTTATGATGCACTGCGAAAAGTTGATAAAGTTCTTATCCTTGATTACAAAGTCTTAATGTCTATGAATGCTCTCTGTATTACTAATTTACGAAAAACCTACAAAAACGGTGTTGAAGCTTTAAAAGGTATAAACCTGGAAGTTAAGGCAGGCGATTTTTTTGCACTATTGGGTCCTAATGGTGCTGGAAAAACGACAGCCATTGGAATAATCACGTCACTGGTTAATAAGACAGAGGGTCAAGTAAAAGTATTTGGCTATGATATTGATACAGACATTGAAATGGCTAAATCTTGTATTGGCTTAGTACCTCAAGAAATTAATTTCAATCAATTTGAAACCTGTTGGAATATTGTGGTTAATCAAGCTGGCTTCTATGGCGTACCTCGTGCAATTGCCAAACAACGGGCAGAAAAATATCTTAAAGAACTTCAGCTTTGGGAAAAAAGAGATCAAATATCTAGAAGCCTGTCAGGTGGTATGAAGCGTCGCTTAATGATTGCAAGAGCATTAATGCATGAACCTAAGCTGTTAATTTTAGACGAACCAACAGCTGGTGTTGATATTGAAATTCGCCGCTCGATGTGGGAATTTGTAAATAAAATTAATGCCGCTGGCACAACCATTATTTTAACTACACATTATTTAGAAGAAGCTGAAACACTGTGTAAGAACATTGCCATAATTGATAGAGGCAAAATCGCACAAGATACTTCGATGCAAGATTTACTTAAACAATTACAAATTGAAACCTTTGTTTTGAACTTGCGTGAGGCTATTTCTGAAACCCCGCAAATCGCTGATGATTACACCTTACGTTATATTGATTCACATACTTTAGAAGTAGATATCACTAAAGACCGTAGCATCAATGAACTCTTTGCTGCCCTCACTGAAAAGGGATTAAACGTATTAAGCATGCGAAACAAAGCGAATAGATTAGAAGAACTCTTTATGCGACTTGTTGAAACGGGTAGCGAACAGAAAATAAATGAACAAGGAGCTGCATAATGCAAAATAGAACCGCAGCAAATTTAATTGGTTTTCAAACCATACTAATCCGTGAAATTAAACGCATCATGCGAATATGGATGCAAACCTTGCTTCCTCCTGCTATTACCATGACTTTGTACTTTATTATTTTCGGTACGCTGATTGGTTCACGCATCGGAAATATGGAAGGCTTTAATTACATGCAGTACATTGCACCGGGCTTAATCATGATGTCGGTGATTAGTAACTCATACGGCAATGTGGTGTCATCATTCTTCGGCTCTAAATTTGGACGACATATCGAAGAGTTACTGGTTTCGCCAATGCCTAATTATCTAATTCTTTTAGGGTATTTAGCAGGCGGCATGTTTAGGGGCTTATTTGTTGGCGCTTTGGTTACCTGTATCGCTCTGTTCTTCACCGACTTAACCATGGCTCATCCTTGGGTTACTTTATCTGTAGTAGTTTTAACGTCCTTTGTGTTTTCAATAGGCGGTTTTATTAATGCTACTTTCGCCACAAAATTTGATGACATATCCATTGTGCCAACCTTTATTTTGACTCCACTGACTTATTTAGGTGGTGTGTTCTATTCAATTAATATGTTGCCAGAATTTTGGCAAATGGTTTCAAAAGCTAACCCAATTCTTTATATGGTTAATGCCTTTAGATACGGAATATTAGGTGAGTCGGATATTGATTTGAAAACGGCTTACGTAATTATTCTATT
>CAJQOG010000097.1 GCA_905479875.1 uncultured Gammaproteobacteria bacterium | reverse complement strand
CAAACATCAGGGCAATTGGTAAACCCAAAAAATAATATTGACCAACGGTTTATCAGAATTTCGTTACTAACTTCTTGATTAAGGTGATTCAAGGCATTGAAGACTGGCAAGTTTCTAGCTTGCTCAAAATATAGAGTTGCTTCACTAAGCACGTTTTGGCTTTTTTGATATTCAAGGCTAAGAAAAATCCCAAAAGCAAAGCTACTAATAATTAGAGCCGTTAATATTAGTTTACGCATGTCATTCTATTCAATATTGGTGGTATAAAGGTAGTGTATTGTATCGTGCTTTGATTGTGTTACCATCATTCATCCTATAAATTAGTGTTTTAAAAAGCTCTAATAATACATAAACAATCAAAAGTATAAATGTGCTTTGCTAGTAGTGACTCAATTGACCAAAAAAATTACAATTTCCGAATTAATAAATCAAACTGCGGATCGCTTTTCCAAGGCAGATTTGCATTATGGGCATGGCACCGCCAATGAGTTTGATGAAGCAGCGTGGGCTGTGCATCACGTGTTAGATATTCCTTTTGGGTGCCCGGAAGAACGTTATCAAGATCTGGTTTCTGAGAAAGCTTTTAAAGATGTGCAGAGCTTATCGAATCAACGTATTAAGTCACGTAAGCCGATGGCGTATCTGACCAATAAAATGTGGTTCGCAGATATAGAGTTTTATGTAGATGAAAGAACTTTAGTCCCTCGATCTCCGCTGGCCGAATTAATCCAAACTGAATTCATACCTTGGGTGGAGATGAGCCAAGTAAGTTCGGCTTTAGATTTGTGTACAGGCAGCGGTTGTATTGGTTTGGCCTTAGCCGTCTATTTTCCAGATGTTGATGTAACTTGTTCGGATATCTCCAAAGATGCACTTGAGGTGGCTAAAATCAATCGCAAGTCTTTGGGCTTGGAGAATAGAGTCGACTTGGTTGAGTCTGACCTCTATAAAAACTTAAAGCGTAAAAAATTTGATTTAATTGTGAGCAATCCACCATACGTCGCCCAATCAGTAGTTGATGCCTTGCCGGAAGAATATCAACAAGAGCCTGATTTAGGCTTGGCTTCTGGTGAAAATGGTTTAAAGCATGTAGAAGTCATACTCCGAGAAGCTACTGACCATCTTAGTGAGAAAGGCGTTTTGATTGTTGAAGTTGGTCTTTCAGAAGAGGCATTATGTCTTGCTCATCCGCAATTAGCATTTATTTGGTTGGAGTTTGAGCGCGGCGGTGAGGGTGTGTTTATGTTAACCGCCAAATCCCTTCGTGAGTATTATTCAAAAATTTAGGGAGTTTTAGCTCTATAGACTTACCAGAGCTAAATAACAATTAGTTACTTGTATAACTATTTCATAGAAAAAGGCAAGTTTGCAATCACTTATAGAATTGCTTTTCTAATTCAACGATAATTACACCTATGTCAGGAAATACTTTTGGTCATCTTTTTCGAGTCACCACTTTTGGTGAAAGTCATGGTCCAGCTTTAGGAGCTGTTATTGACGGCTGTCCGCCCCTGTTAGATATCGCCGTTGACGATTTTGCATTTGATATTGATAGGCGACGTACGGGTAAGTCTCGCTTTACAAGTCAGCGTAAAGAAGCCGATGAGATAAGAATACTTTCTGGAGTATTTGAGGGGAAGACGACAGGGACGCCAATTGGCTTATTGATTGAAAATACCGATCAACGGTCTCGTGACTACAGCAAAATTAAAGACCTCTACAGACCGGGTCATGCTGATTATGTTTATGACCAGAAATATGGCATACGTGATTACCGTGGTGGTGGGCGTTCATCTGCTCGTGAAACTGTAATGAGAGTTGCCGCAGCGGTAATTGCCAAAAAATATTTACGTGAGCAATATGGCATTGAATTTCGTGGCTATGTCTCACAACTTGGTGAACTTAAGTTAGCAGCTCCAAATCCTGAAACTGCTAACGATAATCCATTTTTCTGTGCCGATCCAAGTCGCATAACTGATTGTGAAGAGTACATGCACAAGCTTATTAAATCGGGTGATTCGATTGGTGCTGAGTTAACAGTAGTAGCAACAAATGTACCGTCGGGATTAGGCTCACCAATTTTCAATAAACTTGATGCTGAAATTGCTTCTGCTTTAATGGGCATTCAGGCAGTTAAGTCGGTTGGGATTGGCGATGGGTATAAAGTTGCTTCGCAGCTTGGAACTGTACATCGTGATGAAATGCGGGCCGGGGAGTCTGCTGATACGCCCGAATTCTTAAGTAATTCTGCAGGCGGAATCTTGGGTGGAATATCTTCTGGGCAAGATATTGTAGCTACTTTAGCGATTAAACCCACCTCAAGTTTACGTTTAAGTGGTAAAACAGTGAATGCTCAAGGCGAGAATGCTGATGTAATTACCACCGGACGCCATGATCCATGTGTAGGCTTACGAGCTACCCCAATTGCGGAGGCTATGCTGGCTTTGGTAATCATGGATCAAGTTCTTATGCAAAGAGCACAAAACCCACATCGTTTTAAGTAGACATAAATTTATTTAAAGTGTTCAATTTAATTAATCCACATAAGCAAAATTTTAGATCATGAGTAGAAAGTTTAAAGTCGCCATCTTAGGCGCAACAGGTTTAGTCGGTGAAACACTAATGGAAATTCTTGAGCAAAGAAAATTTCCAATTGAAGAGTTAACTTTATTAGCCAGCAAGCGTTCAGCAGGTAAGCGTTTAAGTTTTGCAGATAAAAATATTAAAGTTTTAGATGTTGCTGAATTTGATTTTAAGGGAATTGATATTGCTTTCTTTTCTGCGGGCGGTTCTGTGTCTGAAGAGTACGCACCAATTGCTGGAGCAGCGGGCGCTATAGTTATTGATAATACCTCGGCATTTCGTTACGACGACGACATTCCTTTAATTGTTCCTGAAGTTAATGCAGATTCAATTCCAGAATATAAAAATCGAAATATTATTGCTAATCCTAATTGCAGTACTATTCAAATTATGTTGGCCTTAAAACCAATTTTGGATGAGGTTGGTTTGGAGCGAGTTAATATTGCAACCTATCAAGCAGTTTCTGGAGCAGGGCGTAGTGCTATGCAGAGATTATCTCGCGAGACGGCGCAACTGATGAATGCAAAAGGGGCCGAGGGTGACTTGAGTCGACAGTTTGCGTTTAATGTGATTCCTGAAATTGATGTAATGCAAGAAAATGGTTACACCAAAGAGGAAATGAAAATGGTCTGGGAAACTCGAAAAATTCTGAGTTTACCTAAACTAGCCGTAAATCCAACTGCGGCTCGAGTGCCTGTATTTTTTGGTCATTCTGCAGCATTGCATATTGAAACAAGTCAAAAAATAAGCGCAGATAAGGTCATGAATTTATTACAAAAAGCGCCTGGTGTTGAGTTGGTAGATGGGCGTGATCCTGTACGATTTCCAACCGCCCTGAGCCATGGGGCCAATAATGATGCTACTTTTGTAGGACGTATACGCGAAGATATCTCGCATCCTAGAGGTATAAACATGTGGGTAGTTGCGGATAACATCAGAAAAGGTGCTGCTTTGAATGCCATTCAAATAGCTGAAATATTGGTAAAAAGTCATTTATAAGCTATAGTTAGCCAAGTTTTATAATGTATATTATCGGGCAGAGAGTGGGCTGGGTATTAACTCTATTTATTTCGCGTAATTAAAAAACAAAAAGCATGGAAATTAGAATGTCAAAAAAATGGCTTATAGCACTCGCTAGTACAGTACTTTTTGCTCCAATGTCTTGGGCATTAGGTCTAGGCGAAATTGAAATTAAATCAAAACTTAATCAACCACTAGACGCTGAAATCGAAATTACCTCAGCAACTAACTCGGAATTAAATAGTGTTGTATTTAGTATTCCAAATGCAGATGTTTTTGCTCGTTACAATCTAGATCGTCCGATTATATTAGGTTCGGTGCGTTTTGTTGTTGATGATCGCGGGACTTCAAATAAAGTTATTCGTTTATCAAGTACGCAAGTAGTTAAAGATCCTTTTTTAACTTTTTTAGTACAAGCCGATTGGCCGCAAGGTCGTATGCTGCGTGAATATACGGTACTAGTCGACCCTCCTTTATTTGTTCCTAGCCAGAGTGAAGTGCAGACTAATGCTTACGTTGAAGGTGCAAGTGTAAATACACGTGACAATAACAGTGCTCAAGGATCGATTTCAGGGCGAACAGATTCTGTAAGCACTGGTAACGCAACAGGCAATTTTGATTACAGTAATTTTTCCAGTTCTGAAAGCACTGACGATAATTATCGTGTTAAACGTGGAGATACTTTATGGGAAATTGCAAATTCACTAATACCAGATGAGTCATTTACTGTTAACCAAACAATGATGGCTATTTTTAGAAGCAATCCAGAGGCTTTTGAAGGTAATATAAATCGCTTAAAGGCTGGTCAAATACTCAGTGTACCTACACGTAATCAAATTAATGCCCTCACAGCACAAACTGCTAATCAGGCAGTTCGAAGCCAAACAAAAGACTGGAGAGATAATACCGGTGATTATGGAAGTAGTACTTCGAATAATGCAGCATCGACAGATTCTGTTGCATCAAGTGTACAAACTGCCGACTCAACTGAGAGCAACGAAGGTCGTCTTGAGCTGAAAGTGCCCGATCTAAGTTCTGAAGTGAGTGAAGATGGTTTAGATATTGATCTTGAAGGTTTAGGTGGTAATGAGGCGGACGCACAACTGGTTGGTGAATTACAAGCTAAGGTAGATGAGTTTGAAAGATTATTGTCGGCAAAAGATAATGAGCTTGCATCTTTGCAGCAAGAATTAGCTAGAGCACGTGATCAAGAGAACAGTGAGCTTGAAATAACAGATTCTCTTGAACCCTCTACGAACGAATTTGAGGGCGAATCGAATTCAACGGAAGAGCCATCAGAATCAGAGCTTTCAGCTGAAGTAGAGACACCAGCTACGGATACGCCAGTAATCGAAGAACCAGCTATCGAAGAACCAGCTATCGAAGAACCAGTAAAAACGCAAACACCAGTTATAAGTGCCACTGAAGATGGTGGAGGCTTGTTTAATCTTCTTAAGAAAATAGCTATTGGTTTAGGGTTAGCTCTGCTTGGATTGTTTGGTTTCTTATTCTTTAAAAACAGAAATAAAGGGCCTAGTCACGACACTCTATTTGTGGATGAGGATTTAGACACTCAAGTAGAAGATATTGCTGAAGCAGTCAAAACCAAAATTGGGAACAAGTACAGTGGCACTAGCGAAGTAGAGACTCTTAAAGATCCTGCTCTTAGTCTTGATTTTGATAAAAGTGAGGCTTCTGCAGATATTGACGAAGATTTTAATTTTGGCTCTGATACTGAAACCGAGACAGCTTCTGAAGGTGCAATAACTGAAACCATTGAAAGTAATGAAGCTCTTCCATTTGATGATACAACTTTAGCCGATGTTTCCATGGCTACAATGGATGTTGATAACAATGATCCAATAGCAGAAACAGATTTCCACATGGCTTATGGCTTATATGACCAGGCCGCTGACATTATGTCTTCTGCTATCATTGATACTGGAAATTATGAGTTCAAAGAAAAACTACTCGAAGTATTCTTCGTTTCGGGCAACAAAGAGGAATTTATACGCTTTGCTACTGAGCTTAAAGATGAATCTCAAGCCAGTCATGCTAGTTCGTGGGAAAATATTATTATCATGGGTAAGCAAATTGCTCCTGAAAATGAACTCTTTAGTGGTGACGTAAGTACTGCAGGTATTGATGAAGGTTTAGACTTTAGCTTAGATGAAACGGGCCAAATCGAAGTTGATCAAAGTTTATTTTCCGACATGGAGGAGTTTGCAGAGTCAAAAGTTACGGCTGAAGCAAGTACTGATGAAGTTGTTGATTTAGACTTTTCTGAAGCGGCTAATATAGATACTGATCTTGTTAGCTTAGATTTTTCAGATAAGTCGCCAGTTGAGACTGTTGACGATGATGTTTTAGATATCAGTTTAAGTTTGGAACTGCCTGAAGCTCCAGTTGATTTGGAAGGTGTTATTGAGGATTTTGGTAGTGATTTAGATGCAACCTTAAATACTTCTCAAGATACAATTTTACAGAAAAAAATCGACGAAATGCCTGCCACTGATGCCACTAGAGAAGTTAATGTTGAGGAGTTTCTTGATCTTGACATAGGTTCTAATACTGGAATTAGTGAACTTCCTGATTTTGATTTATCCGGACATGAACAAGAGTCATCAGATCTAGCAAACGCTGAAGACAGCAGCGATGAAACCTTAGATTTCTCATTTGATCTTAATTCCTCAGATGATTTGCCTGTTGATAATCTTAATTTAGATGTGTCAGAAGAAACACAAAACCTAGCGGATGAATTTTTAGAAAACCTGGATAATAGTGATACTAGAACTCAGGAAATGAAAATGGATGAAAGTTTTGATTTATTGCTAGGTGGCAATGATGAAACCAGTGCTAGCGAACTAGACCTAGATTTAGAAACATTGTTATCGGAAGATATGGACCCATTTCCAGATGACACTAAGCGAAGTATGTTGCCTGATGGAGTAAACGAGGCTGATACAGGTACGATGTCTTTAAATGCTTTGAATGAAGATAATGTACCAAGTAAGCAAGAAATCGAAGATATTTTGAATCCAGATGACTTGCACGCATCTACTTCTCAAATTACTGATGAAGAGCTTGCGGCAATGGGCTTAAGCGATAAAGGTCCTGAGCTAATGGGTGTTACCGGTATGTCTTTTGGCGAAACAGAAAAAGTAGATGAAGTAAGCACAAAGCTGGATTTAGCAAGAGCTTATATTGAGATGGACGACCCTGACAATGCTAAAAGTATTTTGCAAGAAGTGCTTGATGAAGGTGATTCGTCTCAACAAAATGAAGCGAAAAACATTATGGCTACTCTGTCTTAAGATTTAAATAGCTATGCCTTGCAAGCTGTTAAGCAAAAAATAACGCCCATTAATTTATTATTGGGCGTTATTTTTTGCATAATTGTAATTAATAATCTTGAGCATTAATTAACTCAAGTAAAAAAGTATATTTATTTAATGATGAGCCCACCATATAAAATTGCATTAGGTGTTGAGTATCTTGGTACTAGGTTTAGTGGTTGGCAATCTCAAACCGGTTTGCGTTGTGTTCAATCAGAGCTTGAAAAAGCCTTAAGTAAAGTTGCGAATGAGCCTATAGCAATTATTTGTGCAGGACGTACAGATGCTGGCGTACACGCACATGGCCAAGTGGTACATTTTGAGACGCAAGCTCTGCGTGATGATCGATCGTGGTTGCTTGGTGTTAATACCCAACTACCTAAAGATGTTTCTATTACATGGGTTAAACCGGTAGATAATGATTTTCATGCACGATTTTCAGCCTTAAGTCGTACATACCATTATCAAATTTATAATCGTCTAGCACGCACAGCGGTGAACGAATCACGCGCAACATGGGTTTATCATCCACTAAATGTAAATGCAATGCATTCTGCAGCTCAGACCTTTGTCGGTGAGCATGACTTCACGAGTTTCAGAACTTCTGAGTGTCAGGCAAACAGCCCAATTCGGACATTACAGACAATAGACTTAGTGCGCCAAGACGAGTGGATTTTTTGTCGTGTCACAGCCAATGCTTTTTTACACCATATGGTGCGAAACCTGGTTGGTAGCCTAATTATGGTAGGAAGAGGTGATCGATCTGAATCTTGGATAAAAGAAGTACTGCAGGGGCGGGATAGAACAATTGCAGGCCCTACAGCGCCACCTGATGGCTTATATTTACATGCTGTTGAATACCCGCAAAAGTTTCAACTCCCAAATAAAGATAATAATTTACTTAATTAAATAAATTCTCTTTATAATTAGCTGTATTACATTTAATAAACATGAGTTTGTCTATGAGTTGGTTTGATAAAATTATCCCATCCAGAATTAAAACAGAGAATCGCACAAAGTCGGTTCCTGAAGGTTTATGGAGTAAATGTCCTAGTTGTGATTCGGTCCTGTATCGCACTGAACTTGAGCGTAACGCTTTTGTTTGCCCTAAATGCGCTTCGCATCAACGTATACATGCGCGCAAACGCCTAGAGCTTTTTTTAGATGAGAATAGCACTACCGAGTTGTTTGCCGATATTGAGTCAACTGATCCTTTAAAGTTTAGGGACAGCAAAAAATATAAAGATCGTCTATCGCAAGCACAAAAGAAAACAGGTGAAAAAGATGCTCTAATTGTGATGCAGGGTAAACTGAAAGAAATGTCTGTAGTAGCTTGTGCATTTGAATTTAGTTTCATGGGTGGTTCTATGGGGTCAGTTGTGGGTGAGAAGTTTGCCCTAGCTGCCGAACAAGCATTGGCTGATAGAAAACCACTAATTTGTTTCACTGCAAGTGGTGGAGCGCGTATGCAAGAGGCACTATTTTCTCTAATGCAAATGGCTAAAACCAGCGCCACACT
>CAJQOG010000096.1 GCA_905479875.1 uncultured Gammaproteobacteria bacterium | reverse complement strand
TATGGGGTCAGTTGTAGGGGAAAAATTTGCCTTAGCGGCTGAGCAAGCATTAGCAGATAGAAAACCACTAATTTGTTTTACAGCAAGTGGTGGGGCGCGTATGCAAGAGGCGCTATTTTCACTCATGCAAATGGCTAAAACTAGCGCCACACTTGCACGCTTGCGCGATGCAGGACTTCCTTTTATTTCAGTCATGACAGACCCAACAACTGGTGGCGTTTCGGCTAGCTTGGCCATGTTGGGAGATATCAATCTTGCAGAACCTAGGGCTCTTATTGGGTTCGCAGGCCAACGTGTGATTAAGCAAACTGTTGGCGAAGATTTGCCAGAAGGTTTTCAACGAAGTGAGTTTTTACTAGAACATGGAATGATTGATCAGATTGTAGATCGTCGTCATATGTCCGATAAAATTGCCAATATATTAAGTTTATTACAAAATATAAAATCTGATTCCTCAGAAACGACACAAGCTATTGTTTCCGTTAAGGAAGTTTAATCATACAGAGTCTCTGAAATGAGTTCTAAAATCACTCCTGATGACTGGTTACGTGAGCATGCTGGGGTGCCAGAGAAAATTGACTTAGGGCTTGAACGTTGTCAAAAAGTGCTGGCTCTTTTGGATATATTACCTGCGCCATTCAAAGTAATAACCATCGCAGGAACAAACGGCAAAGGTTCAACTGTTGCAATATTGGACTCCATTTTATCCGAAGCAGGCTTGCTTACAGGACGATATTCCTCTCCACATTTAATACGTTTTAATGAACGTATCCTAATAGGTCAAAAAGAACTCGCGTCAAATTTAATAATCTCTGCTTTTGAAAGCATTCGACAAAAAGCCGGCAATCTCCTACTCAGTTATTTTGAATACTCAACCATTGCTGCGTTGTTACTTTTTGCTGAAGAGCAAGTTGATGTTGCTTTATTAGAAGTTGGTTTAGGTGGTCGCCTAGATGCATGTAATGCGATTGATTCTGATATAGCAATAATTACCTCAATTGCTTTAGATCATCAAGATTGGTTGGGCGATGATGTGGATAAAATCGCCTATGAAAAGGCGGGAGTTGCGCGTTCAAATAAACCTCTTATTCTAGCCAGTAAAAATTTACCAAAAGTTATAAACAATTACGCTGGCGAGATTGATTCTAAAGTTGTTCAATGCGGTGATGCGTATCAATTCTCAATTCGCAATGATGAGAATAATCCTTCTTGGGTTTGGCAGGATGCTGACGATAAATTTGAATTAGCTATTCCAGCTTTACAGGGTGATATTCAGATTCAAAACTCAGCAGCTGCTATTGCTGCACTTAAACATAGTGACTTCTGGCCATTAAAAGTAAATGATATTAACCAAGGTTTATTGGCTATAAAGTTATCTGGGCGACTGGAGCAGTTACAAGCATTGGATAGAAACTGGTTATTAGATGTAGCCCATAATCCTGCATCAATGCAGGTTCTATCTAGCTATTTGCAAAATACATTAACTAATATATCAAAAATTTCGGTAGTATTTTCCATGCTTGCCGATAAAGATATTATTAATTGTATTCAACTCTTAAAGCCGTTTGTTTTAAATTGGTATATTTCAGGCTTAGATTCCCCGCGTAGTTTGAGCGTGAGTGATTTAGAAACTCAATTATTAAATTGTGGGGTCTACACAAAAAATATCCATAGTTGCAACTCAGTTGCTACAGCATGTTTAGAAGCGACCAACAATACTCAGCCTGCTGAGCACATTATTGTCTGTGGCTCTTTCTATACCATTGGTGATGCCTTGGCTTACCTTGAGTCGGTATAAGTTATAATGTAATTTAAGTTTCTTTAAGGTAAATATTTAGATGGATCAAACAATAAAAGAAAGACTAGTAGGCATGGGTGTGTTGTTAGTGCTGGGCGTTATTTTTATTCCATTAATCCTAGATGGGAACACCTTGGATCTAAATGCTAATACCAGTCAAAACTTGAACTTGCCTGTACCTATCGAGGGGCCTACTCATGAAATGGATTTTACGGATGGGAATGTTAGGCGTTTAGCTTTACCGCTTCCGGGTGAAGAAGAAATAGTTTCTGAACCTGAAACTAGCTCTAAAGAGGCAAGGTTGGTAAATTCTATACCTACTACTGGATTTGTTGATGAACTTCCAAAAGAAAAGGCAGTAGAAGCTGTTTCAAAGAATGATTCAAGTAATACGCAAACTACAGTTCAAGTTATGACGCGCACACCTGATGGAACGATTAGTCGTTCTGTTTCTAAGACTAGCGCAGCAACTGCAAAACCAAAGACAGATAGTGGTTTGCAGACTACAACTATTTTGCAAAAAAAATCAGCAACTAGTGCCACTTCAGCATGGGTTGTACAAATTGGCAGCTTTGGTGATCGCAAAAATGCGGAAAAAGAGGTCGCTTCTCTTAAGGCAAAGGGCTTTCCTGCTTTCTTAAGACGATTTGTAACCTCTGAAGAGAAAGTTTTATATAGAGTTAGGGTTGGTCCAGAAAATGATAGGAGCCGAGCGGTAAAGCTCTCTGAACGTCTCTCTAAGGCTGGAATCAGGGGTCAAATTGTTGCTGACCCTTAAGTACTAAATTTAGTTGCTTAAAAAAATGTGTGATTCCAAGATTGCGTTGGGAATATGTTTAATTGCAGAATGACACTTAGCATTCAGTATTTGTTATTATGCTGTTCTGATTTTTCGAAAAGCTTAAAAAGTCATCAAAACGTTTTGCCAAAAGTAGAGCCAATTTTATAAAAGTTATGACCATTTTTGATTATTTCATTATCGCGACCCTCGGCATTTCTGCCGTTATTAGTTTATCCAGAGGCTTCTTCAAAGAAGTAATTTCACTAGGCAGTTGGTTAATTGCTGTGTGGGCTGCTTTTACATTTGCTGAAAAGCTGGCACCCAAAATTGTTACGCTTATACCGGTTGAAAACTTGGCTCTTGGTGAGTCGGTAATTATACAAACGCTTGTTAGTGGAGCTCTAATATTTTTTGCAATTTTGATGTTGGGTGCATTGGTAAATTATATTTTTTCAGTTGCTGTGCAAAAGACTGGTCTTACTGGCTCAGATCGTTTTCTCGGAATGATTTTTGGAGCTGCACGTGGGGCGCTGATTGTAGCAATAGTAACCATGGTTATTAGTAAGAGTTCGTTGGTTCAAAAAGAGCAGTGGTGGCAAGCCTCAAAGCTTAAGCCGCATGCACTGCGAGCTGCTAACATTGTCCAAGCTATAACGCCTGAAAAATTTAAAGCATACCTTCCTGGTGGCTTTAATCCAGCAGTAACACCTAAAACAGAAAACATCATGCCAGTAGATTCATCTGAAGTATTAATTGGCTCTGAAGAACAGAGTGAAATTACTGAACTATTAGACAATCCTCAAGAAAAACCACCAGAGTCTGAGCGTCTATCTCCGTAGGTTTATTTCTTTTTACTTTCCATTTTAAATTTAAAAAAGTAACTTAATATATGTGTGCAATAGTCGGTTTATTTGGCCAATCTCCAGTTAACCAAGCAATTTATGATGCGTTAACAGTTATGCAACATCGCGGGCAGGATGCTGCAGGTATAGTTACCTTGGATGGTAATAAGCTTTGCATGCGAAAAAATAATGGTTTAGTAAGAGATGTTTTTCGTACTCGCCACATGTTTGGTTTACGCGGTAACATTGGTCTTGGTCACGTGCGATATCCAACTGCAGGTTGTGCAAGCTCTGAAGAGGCGCAACCTTTTTATGTGAACTCGCCTTTTGGAATTACCTTGGCGCATAATGGCAATTTAACTAATGCAGGTGTCTTACGTGAAGAAATTAGAAGCCAAGACCATCGTCATTTAAATACCAATTCTGATACTGAAGTGCTCTTGAATGTTTTTGCACATGAGCTTGATAAATTTGGCAAACGTTCAATAACACCGGATGAAATATTCACTGCAATTTCAGAAGTACATAAGCGCTGCAAGGGCGGATATGCGGTTATCTCATTAATCATGGGGCATGGTCTAGTTGCCTTTAGAGATCCACACAGTATTCGTCCTTTGGTTTTTGGTAAGCGTCAAGGTACTAACGGAGAGTTTGAATACATGGTCGCCTCAGAAAGTGTTGCACTCGACTCTTTGGGATTTGAGTTGATTCGTGATGTTGGTCCGGGAGAGGGTGTTTATATCGATTTACAAGGTAACTTACACGTTCAGTCTTGTGCCGTAAACACTGTTGCTACGCCATGTATTTTTGAGTATGTCTATTTGGCTAGACCTGATTCTGTAATCGATAACATTTCTGTCTACAAAGCGCGCTTGCGTATGGGCCAGAAGCTAGGTGAAAAAATTCTTAGAGAAAGACCTGAGCACGATATTGACGTGGTGATTCCTATTCCTGATACCAGTCGTACCAGCGCTTTAGAACTGGCTAATGTTTTAAATGTTACTTTACGCGAAGGTTTTATTAAAAATCGCTATATTGGTCGTACCTTTATTATGCCGGGTCAAGGAATGCGTAAGCGTTCTATTCGTCGTAAGCTCAATGCAATTGATTTAGAGTTTAAGGATAAAAATGTGTTGCTAGTTGATGATTCTATTGTGAGAGGTAATACCTCAGAACAGATTATTCAAATGGCACGTGAGGCTGGTGCAAAGAATGTTTATTTTGCCTCTGCTGCTCCACCAGTTCGGCATCCTAATGTTTATGGTATAGACATGCCAGCAGCCAAAGAGTTAGTTGCGTTTGATCGAACTGAACAAGAAATTTGCGACGAGATTGGGGCTGATTGGTTAATTTATCAAGATTTGCCTGATTTGATTGACGCGGTATCGCATTATTCTTCTGATATTTCGCAATTTGACACCTCTTGTTTTTCAGGCGAATACATAACTGGTGATGTAACCAGCGATTATTTAATTGCACTTGAAAGTTCGCGTTCTGATGCTGCTAAACAGCAACAAGATGAGCATGATGATGACGAAGAAGAAGTTAAAACCTATAGTTTTGGTTGAATGCTTCTAAATTCTTAACATTTGCAGTTTACAAAAAAAATATACTCATACTATGTCTGAAAATAATATTAAACAAAACCCTGAAATTGATCCTATCGTTTTAAGCTTGCTGCCCGGTTACATTAAAAGTCGTCGCCTTGAGATTTTCCAGTTACAGAGACTATTGGCAGAGAATGCATTTAACAAAATTCGTCTAATTGGTCACAACTTAAGAGGCTCCGGTGGTCTCTATGGCTTAAATGCAGTTAGTGAGATTGGTAAGAAAATCGAAGAATTTGCCTTAGAATCTAATCAAAAAGGCCTTGGGAGCTCAATCCAGGAACTCCATTACTTCTTAGATGGTTTAGATTACTAATAGTCTTATTTCACAATTATTGCCTAGTCACTTTCATTTTGAATCATAATCATACAGCTTAGGGCGATTTTTACCCCCGTCTGAATAAGCTTATAGCCTTAAACTGTATAAAATTATGTACAGTTTTAAGAATTTGCTTGGTATATCTGTCATAATAGCTTGTTAATTATGAATATTTCAAGATTCAGGTAGTCCATGGCGCTAAAAGCACTTATCATCGATGATTTCTCAGACTTTAGGAAGTTGATGTCTCACCACATCACGACTGAATGGCCTGATGCAGTAGTTGTAGAGCATGACCCTATTACGCAGGGCAAGTTACCAAGTCATTTTACTGGTTCTGGTTATGATGTGGTTTTGCTTGATCATGAATTGGGTGAAGAGAACGGACTAGACTGGTTAAGATACTTTAAGCAGTTACCTGGCTTTCCCCCAGTAATTTTTATGACTTCGCATGGCGATGAGTTATTAGCTGTTAAGGCCATTAAGTCGGGCGCCGAAGATTACATTCCAAAACAAAAAATAACTCACGACTTTATTATTAAAGTTATCAAAAATGCTGTACGTAAAGGTAAACAAGACTCTGCCTTATTTGATAAAAATCGTGACAAAAAGACTAAAGCCCCATCAGATATTGATATTCCAGGCTACAGAATAATTAAACCTCTTACGCGTGGCATGTCTTCTTCTGTTTTATTAGCACATAGCGAAGAGTTAGATCGTGAAGTTGTGCTTAAGGTTCTATTGCAAATACCAGAAAGTAATAATGAGTCTGCTAGTGCTTTTGAGCGTTTTATACAAGAATACGAGGTGATTACAAAGTTAAGTCATCCTAATATTGTTAAAATTTTTGCTCATGGCGCCTCAGCCGATCAGGCATTTATCGCAATGGAATATTTTCCACGCGGTGATTTAAAACAGAGACTAAAAGAAGTAATGCCGGCATCAATGGCTATTACCTATCTAAGACAGATGACTGAGGCTATACAAGTTCTGCATCAAGTAGGAATTTTACACAGAGATCTAAAACCAGCTAATGTAATGGTTCGTGAAGACGATAGCATTGCTCTTATCGATTTTGGTTTAGCTAAACAAACCCAAATCGATATAGATTTAACCTTAACAGGAGAAATTTTTGGTACACCCTATTACATGAGCCCAGAGCAAGGACATGGCGACACGGTAGATGAACGCAGTGACTTATACAGTGTTGGTGTGATGTTCTATGAAATGCTAATGGGAAAAAAACCCTATATTGCGGCAACACCGCTGGCAGTTATCTATAAGCACAGTCATGCTGATATACCTTATTTAGATCCGCGATTTAGTCGTTATCAGGACTTAATTAACCGGTTAATGGCCAAAGATCCTTCTGAGCGATTACAAACAGCCGGTGAATTATTAGCATATTTGAATAATTTATAAGCTATTATGTAAAGAATTGCGTAATAACTTTATAATATAATTAAAAAATTTAGAAGTAGGGGATTAAAATATCATGCGAATAGCATACTTAGAAGATGATTTAGATCAAGCGGTTGTTGTCAAAAATTGGCTTTTAGAAGCGGGTCATGCGGTTATGCACTTTTCGACCAGTAAAGACTTCTTAAAAAGTGTTGGACGAGATAGCTACGATTTAATGCTCATGGATTGGTTGCTACCTGATTCAAGTGGGATTGAAGTCATGCGTCATGTGCGTAGTACATTAAAAGCTTATACACCGATATTATTTGTTACTCAAAAAGATGCAGAGAGTGATGTGGTTGAGGCTTTAGAAGAGGGCGCTGATGATTACATGGCTAAACCGATAAGCAAACTTGAGCTATTAGCAAGAATTAAATCAGTTACACGTCGTATTTTGGGAATGAACGAAAAAGAGTTACCAGAAGCTGCCCCATATAAATTCCGTTCTGACAGTACTACCGTTGAGCTTGGAGATGAAGTTATTGAGTTAACTCATCGTGAATATGATCTCGCAAGATTTTTATTCTCTCGTGCTGGTCGTGTGGTATCTCGAGCACATATTCTTCAGTCCATTTGGGGATTTACCACTATGGATATGAATACACGCACTGTTGATACTCATATTAGCCGCTTACGAAAAAAACTATCAATAGGGCCTGAAAATGGTTGGCATCTAACTGCGATTTATCAACATGGTTATCGTTTAGAAAAATACAATGTTGAAGAAAAGTAACTTTAAATAAATAATTAAATAAAACTTGTTTCAAGAGGTTTGGCATGACTACTAAAAACGCAAATAATCAAAACAAAGAACAAGCAGCTTTGGACACCATGAGTGATAACAATGTTGAAAAGATTAGAGATATTCTTTTTGGCGGTAATATGCGAGATTACGATAAGCGTTTCGCTAAACTCGAAGACCGTTTGATTAGTGATATAGAACGATTGAGTCAAGATGTTTTTAAACGCTTTGAAAATTTAGATGGTTATATTCGCAAAGAATTTGAAGATTTATCCAATAAGTTACACGCTGAAAAAACTGAACGCAAGCAAGATCGCGAAGAAGGTCTTGGCGAAATAAAGAATTTGCAAAAAAATACCGAGGGTAAATTTGCCGATATTGAACAGCAAAGTTCAGCCGAAATGCGTACGCTTAGAACAAGCATACATGAGCAAGGTAATGAGCTTTTAGAAATGGTAAGAACAACACGAGACGATTTAGCTAATACTATTAGTGAAGAAGCTAGAGAATTACAAGATATTAAAGTGGCTCGTTCTGACTTAGCCGAATTGTTCTCAGAGTTAGCATTGCGTTTAAATCGCGATTTTGATTTACCTGAATAGTTTTTTACTTTAATTAAACTACGGGAATATTTGTGAATCAAATTGAGCAAATAAAAGATATATTATTCAGTAACGAAAAGCGTGCTTTAGATGCTCTTACCCGACGTCTAGAAAAACGTGAAAGTCGTGTGGCTGATATTGCTGATGTATTGCCAGAAGCTCTTGGGCGAAGTAATGTCGAAAGTGACAAACTTGTACAGTCACTGCGAGCACCAGTTGAAAGGTGTTTAAAAGACTCAATTGCTCGTGACCCGCAGAACTTTGCAGATGCATTGTTCCCAGTAATTGGTCCTGCTATACGAAAATCAATTGCTGAAGCATTGAGATCTTTTTCAGAAACCATTAACCAAGCAATCGAAGAAAAAACATCAATAAAAAGTATTCGATGGCGCATGGAGGCAAAAAAAACTGGTATTCCTTATGCTCAGTTTTTAATTCAAAAAAAATTAGAGTACCGAGTTGAACATGCTTATTTAATCCAACCGAGTACCGGTTTGTTGATAGCTGATGCGCATAGACCTGATGCGGTACGTAAAGACGACGAAGCTATATCTGCAATGCTTACCGCGATTCAAGAATTTGTTAGTGAATCCTTTGGTGGTGGCGAAGAAGGTACTTTAAATACAGCGGATGTAGGTGAATACACTTTATGGACCATGAATGGCCCGCATGCTATGTTGGCCTGCGTAATTAATGGGGTACCTCCGCGTGGTTTACGTGATACTTTTATAGAAAATTTAGAGGCAATTCACCTACAGTTTCCAGAAGTACTAGAACAGTTTGATGGACAGAAAACACAAAAAACTTTACTTATAGAACCACATTTAGAAGATTGTTTGCTGCAACAGGCTATTGAATCGAAAGACCAAGACCACACAGAGAAAAAAGGTAAGAGCATTGTTGGGGCTCTTTTAATGGCGTCAATCATTGCTGGACTTGCGTGGTGGGGCTGGCAGAAAATTCAAATTAATACGCAATCTAACTTATTGGTAAGTGCACTTGAACAAGAGCCAGGCATTTTCTTAACAGCCAATGAAGTTAAAAAAGGTGTAATACATGTTAAGGGTTTACGAGACAACTCGGCCAAGCAAACTTCCGCAATTTTAAAAGACTTAAACATTGATGCAGAAAATGTGAATATGAATTTCACACCTTTCCATTCTCTTGAAAAGGATATTCTCCAAAGACGTATCTCAAATAAACTAGATATACCGAGTAATATTTCCTATGCTGTTTCTGATGACGGTAAGTTAAGTTTTAGTGGATTTATAACGCCTGTATTTAAAGCTGAAGCCAAAAGCAAGTTACAGAATATGCTGGGAATAAATTCTATTGAGTTTGGAGAGATTGTTTATGATGATTCAACGGTCCTTGCGAGTGTTAAGAAATTGCTTGCTCCCCCAAACACGGTAAATTTAAGTGTAAATTCTGGGGTGCTTGAACTTTCAGGTACAGCTCCATACAGTTGGTATAAAAAACTTGATGCAGAACTGGTTTCAAAAGTTGACGGTTTAGATGACATAAATAAAGTTGAGCTTCAAATTGCAGAATTAGGTGTGATTAATAAAATTACAAATGATTTTAATAACCATAGTGTGCAGTTTATTTGGAGAACAGGCTTGCTGGAAGGAGAAGAAGAGAAACTTCCAAGCTTAGCCAATGCATTAACTGTTTATGGAACAGAGTTAGAGAAACTTGGATTAGAGCCCGAAATTGTTCTTTCTGGTTATACCGATCGAGTAGGTGATTTAGAACAGAATCGAGATTTACAAAATGAACGTGCACTATATGTTAAAGGTCGTTTAGTTGGACTTGGAGTTCGGTCGCATTGGCTCTTTGTACGCACAGGTAGTACGCAGGGTGAGATAAATAAAGTTAATCCAAGTCTGCGTAAAGTCGAAATTAAACTGTCTACAAATTTAGAGCGTTTTCAAGAATAATAACGAAGTATGAAGGTGTTGTATGGAAATTGAATCAAGAAAAGTCTGCATGGTAGGAGACTTTGGTGTAGGCAAAACCAGTTCCGTAGAACGTTTCGTTAGTAACGTTTTCTCTGATAAATATTTAACTACTATTGGTGTAAAAGTAGATACTAAAGTGATTAAATCTGAGAAATCAGAAATAAAACTGGTCATCTGGGATATTGCTGGTCGTAATCGTTTTGGTAATATCGAGTTTACTTATTTACGTGGATCGGCTTCATATTTGTTAGTTGTTGATGGAACACGCAAAAGTACACTAACAACCGCCTTAGAACTACGAGATTCAATCGAAGATCGCTATGGTCAAATACCCTATGTAATGCTCATCAATAAAGCCGACTTGCAAGATGAATGGGAAATAACTGAAGAAGAGATTGCTGGGTTAAGAGCTAAAAATATTAAGGTTTTTGTAACCAGTGCAAAGTCAGGCGACAATATTGAACAAGCTTTTATAGAGCTCTCTCAATCGCTCATAGAAAAGAAAGTTTAATAGAATTTTATGCATGCTTTACCGACTCCACTCGCTAATGAAATTTTTAGTAATTTATTTCATAGTCATTCTTTATACTGCTGCGAGCTAGATAAAAACACTCGCGTTATAAACATGTGGGGAGATAATACGTTTTATGATTTTGACAAGTGGTCTTTGGGTCAGGATCTATCAAAAGTAGATTTTTTGTTAGGTATGGTCTTCGATGAGCCGTGGGTTATGCGCGACGTTCAAGTTGCAAAAGACAATCATGCCGATATTTATTTTTCCCCAAATGTTGTTGGTAAGCGTTACTTGGCGTTTATTTCAACGCAGTACACTATAGAGCGTCGTCGAGAAAATCAATTACGTGGTAATCATCTAACTTTATTACATGAGCGTAATAAAAAATTAATTTTTCAGCTGGAAGAATCAAAAAACACTCTAATTACAAATAATGCAGGTTTAACGAATTTTATAGCAAGCATGTCACACGAGTTTCGTACTCCTTTAACCTCAATTACAGGTTATGCACAATTAATTGGTGATCAAGCCGGTTTACCAAACGAAACTATTAAGCATTTATCATACATTGAAAGTGCCTCTCAGCATTTATTGTCCTTAGTTGAAAATGTTTTGGATCAGGCTCAATTGGACACTGAAAATTTTCAATTGCAAAGAAGTAATGTTTCAATCGCTGAATTAGTTACAGAAGTTACAGCAGTTGTTGCCTCATTAGCAAGTGCGAAAGCTTTAGCATTCTCTGCAGTTATGAGTGAAAATTGTGTGCAATTTGCTATGTTGGATAGCTTGCGTGTGCGACAAATTCTAATTAATTTATTAGGTAATGCAATAAAATTCACTGAAGACGGTGAAGTTAAGCTTTTGATTGATAGCAGTGATACAGAAATTATTATTACAGTTAGTGATACTGGACCCGGTATTGATCCCTCTATGCATCAGAGTATTTTTGATGCTTATCAACGTTCAAACATGCAATCAAGCAAGCCGGGAGTTGGACTTGGTTTAAATATTACGAAACGTTTAGTGGATAAGATGGAAGGTACTATATCTCTTTTATCTAGTAAAGGGAATGGTAGTCAATTCACTATCCGTCTACCATTTATTGAGGCGGATGATGATTTCGTAGAAGAACAGACACAGCCAATCCCTATACTTAAGAGCACTAAGGCAAAGTACGTGTATTCATTATTATTGGTAGAAGATAATACCGATATTAGTAATTTACTCAAAATATTTTTGACTAGGGCAGGGTACAAAGTTGATATCGCTGAAAACGGCCAAGTAGGTTTGGATAAAACTAGAATCCATAGTTATGATGCGGTAATATCTGATTTACAAATGCCAATATTGGGTGGTAGAGAGTTGGTTCAGCTTTTACGTAAAGATGGTTTTACTAAACCAATATTTGCCTTAACAGCATCTGAAAAAAAGAGTGAGCAGGAAAAAATGCTTGGTGAAGGCTTTACTACAATATTAACCAAACCTATCCAAATGCAAGAGTTGTTGAGTAAACTTGCCTCTGCATTACACTCAGAAGTGTAAGCATAGTTTTTTATAATTTATGATAGTTCAAAAGCTCCAATCTGCAAGTTCTAGCCAAATTGATTCAAGAAAAAGTCTTGTCCCGGAGGCTATTCTAAAATTTCTTAAAGTAGAAACTCCAATGACATGGCTTCAGTTGGCCTTACAGTCTTTGCCTGTCTTACTAATTGATCATGCTAATTGTGAAAAAAAGGCGGCGTCTACAGCGCTACGCTTAATGTTCCGTTATTCTGAAGAGACTGAGATTTGTTACCGCATGTCGCGTTTAGCAAGAGAAGAGTTAAGGCATTACGAGCAAGTTTTAAAAATAATTAATGAGCGTGATATTAAGTTAGTCTCTTTAACGCCATCACGTTATGCCGCTACTTTGATGCAAGGTGTTTCTAAGGCTGAGCCACAGAGGATTACAGAGTCATTAATAGTGGGTGGAATTATAGAAGCCCGTTCCTGTGAGCGTTTTGCAAGATTGGTCCCTATGCTTGAATCAGTAGGAGAAGATAAACTAGCAAAATTTTATTCTGGTTTATTGGCTTCAGAAGCCAGACATTTTGAGCATTATCTAGAATTAGCTCAAAAACATTCTACTGAATTATATTCTCAAGATGAATTTAAGCAACGAGTAGAATTCTTTTTATCTAAAGAAAAAGAATTGATTCAATCGCATGATAGCGAATTTCATTTCCACAGTGGCTTACCTATACCTCATTAAGCGCAATTTATTGTAGTGTTATGTTAAATGACTGTGTAAAGTCTCATTTTCATGCAACTGCTGCAATGCAATATGATGTGAGTATTTCTCAAATGTCCCACAGTAATAAATAATATCTAAATTATTATCTAGCTAGAAATTGAGCTTGAACTGTAATTAATAATTTTTAGATTACAGACTGTATAAGGTTTTTTATTAAAAATTCTCGCGAGTTTATAAATCATTAAACTATTTACATTTCAATAGATTAAATAATAATCTTAGAAAGATGATTTACATTATTTTTGCTTTGCAGCACTCTAAAACAAAATA
>CAJQOG010000095.1 GCA_905479875.1 uncultured Gammaproteobacteria bacterium | reverse complement strand
CACCAATTACTTTGATAACAGCGCTCTGGCGACTGGAATCCATTAATTCAAACATTTTGTATCTCCTCTGATTGTTAAATTGTGACTCTCTAGCCACACTTTTTTCAACAATAATTTATTGGGTTTGCAGTCAATAAATTACTCTTAAACTCTAAAAACTTTTTTTAAACCATCCCAACATACGTTCAAAAATATCCTTCAAATTTGAAGTCATTGGTTGACTTTCTGGCTCATTTAAATAATGATTTTTTCCATACAACAATAAGCCAACGCCAGTTGCATGGATTGGATTACGCACCACATCAGCTAAACCCACTACATGTGTAGGCTCACCTAAACGCACTTGGGTATGAAAAATCTCTTCGGCAAGTTCAACTACACCTTCCATTTTGGAAGTGCCGCCGGTCAGCACGATACCTGCAGGTATTAATTGCTCAAAACCGCTACGTTGTAATTCGTAACGCACTAAAGTAAACAGTTCTTCATAACGCGGACCAACAACTGAAGTTAAAGTACTTCGAGCTAAACGTCTAGCAGGCCTATCACCTACACTAGGCACCTCAATACTTTCATCTTCACCAACTAATTGTGAAAGCGCACAAGCGTATTTAATTTTTATTTCTTCTGCATTCTTGGTTGGGGTACGCATCACTATTGCGATATCGTTAGTCACTTGATCACCAGCGATTGGTATCACTGCGGTGTATTGAATTGCACCACCAAAAAATACTGCAATATCAGTAGTACCGCCACCAATATCAACCAAACAAACACCTAATTCTTTTTCGTCTTCTGTCAGAACCGAATAGCTTGAAGCCAATTGTTCCAATACAATATTTTCCACTTCCAAACCGCAGCGTTGTACGCATTTAATAATGTTTTGTGCAGCACTTTCTGCGCAGGTCACCATATGTACTTTTGCCTCTAAACGCACTCCCGACATTCCGATTGGCTCACGAATACCTTCTTGTCTATCAATAATGAATTCTTGAGGTAATACATGCAAAATTCTTTGATTATCAGGGATATCCATCGCGCGAGCTGCTTCTATTACTCGGCTTACATCCTCTTCATCAACTTCACCATCAACAATTTTGACCACACCAGTTGAACTCATGCTATTGATATGACTACCGGCAATTCCTGCGAAAACTGAAGTAATTTGGCAATTTGACATCATTTCAGCCTCACTTACAGCACGCTGAATAGACTCAACAGTGGCCTCAATATTAACAACTACCCCTTTTTTTAAGCCATTTGACACACTTGTACCTAAACCAATAACTTCAACTTGGTTTTCATCATTTAATTCACCCACCAAGGCAACTATCTTTGATGTGCCGATATCAAGCCCGACGATTAAATTTCTATCGGTTTGTTTAGGCATGCTTAATCTCTCCTAAAAATTTACTAATAAGTTGAATTTGAATATGGTTTTTAAATTTTGTTTTTTGTTTTTGCATATTTGAACTTGTACTTTTTTTAGTTAACTCTTGTTCTTGCCACTCAACTGCAAAACCATTGCTATAACGCATATCAATACCCTGCACGTTTCTTTCTAATTTAAACAACAGAGGCAAAACACGTTTTTCAAATCGATAAAAGCGTTGATCAGTTGCCTCGCGTCCAATTTTTACTTTCATACCATTAGATAAATCAAATCTCCATGCACCACGTGCGTCCATACCAAGGAACTCAACATTCAAACCAAAATCTAAAACGGTTTTTCTTAGCTCCAAATATTTTTGTGCTACCCGCCATTCACTACCCTCTGGTCCTTGTAAACGTGGCAATTCTGGCGGTAAATAACGAGCCTGTCTCAGTATCAATTCGCCTCGCGTATTTAACAAACCAGACTCACCCCAACGAGCCGCTGCAACATGCTCTGTAAGAGTTATCATTAATTTTGCCGGAAAACTACGTCGAATTTCAGCTACATCTACCCACGGCACTTGTTCTAAATTTTGCTGCAAAGTCTCTAAATCAATCGATAAAAACTTTTCCTGTTTATAATTTGCTAGTACTTTTTCAACTTCTAAAGTGCTAACTCTCACAAATTGAGCATTTAACTCCACCTTCTCTAAAGGCTTATCTAATGCTTGATAAGAGGCATAACCCAGTGAAACCAAGGTAGCTAACAAAACACTCATCAAGCTAGTCTTTTTAATCCATCTAGCGACTCTTTGCTGCCTAAGCATTTTTTCAACTTCAACATTTTTTTTCTTTGGAAGGTTTTTAGCCATACGTTTTGCCATTACACACCCTCCTTAACAAAACTAGTTTCAAGCACTTTCCAAACCAAATCCGAAAAAGCAATTCCAACTGCAGCTGCTGACATAGGCGTAAGACTGTGAGAGGTCATTCCTGGCAATGTATTGATTTCTAATAGATATGGTTTGTCATTTCTATCTAACATCAAATCCACGCGACCCCAGCCATAAGCATTTAATGCTTTAAATGCTTGTAAACTAAGTTCACTGAGTTGTAAAACTAAGCTTTCTGGTAAATTTGCTGGGCAATGGTATTTAGTATTATCTGAAAAATACTTCGCCTCATAATCATAAAAAGTTCTTGGCGTTTCGATATGAATCATTGGTAAAACTTGATTATGTAAAACGCTAACAGTAATCTCTTTGCCGTCAATATATTGTTCGGCGATACTACTTGCATCTAGTTTTAAAGCATCTTGAATTGCACGCGTCAACTCAACTGGTTCATGCACAATACTCATACCAATGCTTGAACCTTCATTCGAAGGCTTGATAACTAATGGCAAACCAATAGTGTTTATCAACTCATCAACTGAGGTTTCACTATCAACCACCATCCACTTAGGTGTTGGTAAATTTTCAGCAACAAAAACCTGCTTTGAGCGTAACTTATCCATACACAAAGCCGAACCTAAAACTCCAGATCCAGTATATGGAATACCCAAATACTCTAGTGCGCCTTGCAAGGTACCATCTTCGCCACCACGTCCGTGCAAAGCAATCCAAACTCTATCAAACTTATCATTCACTAAATTTTGTAAATCATAAGTTTGTAAATCAATTAAGTGAGCATTAACATTTTTTTCGATTAAACCAGCATGAACGGCTTGACCACTCATCAATGACACATCTCGTTCTGCAGAATTACCGCCATACAAAACGGCGACTTTACCAAAATCTTTAGATTCGATTACCGATTGAGTTACACGTTGCATTTTATTTACGTGCATTAGCATTGTTCCTCAATTTGTAAATCTGTGAGGTTTTTTACAAGGTTTTTAGAAACCGTGCCAATGCTGCCTGCACCCATAAGTAGTATCACATCATCATCTTGTGCAATATCATTAATACTATTGGCCACCTGATCTAAATCAGAAATTAAGATTGGCTCAACTTTTCCGCGAACACGAATTGCACGTGCGAGTGCATGGCTGTTTGCCGATGGAATTTCTTTTTCTCCTGCTGGGTAGACTTCAGTTAACAGCAACTGGTCCACTTCTGCTAGAACTTGGGTAAAGTCATCCATAAGATCTTGAGTACGTGAATATCGGTGCGGCTGAAAAACTGTAACAATTCGTTTATTAGGCCATACTTGCTTTGCTGCCTCTAAGGTTGCAGCAAGCTCTACTGGGTGATGAGCATAGTCATCAACAATAGTGACCTGGCCAGCTTTAACTGGCGCCACTCCTAACTGCTCAAAACGACGACCAATTCCATCAAAGCTATATAAAGCTTTTACGATTGACTCGTCATCAGCTCCAATTTCTTGAGCTATAATTATTGCCGCAAGTGAATTTCTGACATTATGCAAGCCCGGCATATTGAGTTGAACATTCAGCTCTGAAAAGCCTTCTCTTTGTACCGTGAAATTGGTTTGGAAATTGTTCTGCTCTACGTTTACCGCTCTTACATCTACATCTTCGTTCAATCCATAAGTAACAATACGACGAGACACATGTGGCAATACTTTTTGCACACCGCTGTCGTCACCACACATAATAGCTGTGCCATAAAATGGTAAATTAGATAAAAAATCTGTAAACGAACGATAAAGGCGACTTACATCACCTTCGTAAGTACTTAAGTGATCAACATCAACATTTGTTACCACTGCTAAAATTGGTTGCAAATGCAAAAATGACGCGTCGCTTTCATCTGCCTCTGCAACCAAATATCTACCGGTACCTAATTTGGCATTCGACTGAGTGGAATTCAATAGACCGCCAATTACAAAAGTAGGGTCTTTTCCAGCTTCGGCTAAAATACTAGCAACCAAAGAAGTCGTTGTAGTTTTTCCATGAGTGCCTGCAATAGCGATACCAAATTTAAAACGCATTAATTCAGCCAACATTTCAGCTCTTCTAACAACCGGTATACGTTGTGCTTGTGCCGCACTAACTTCTACATTGCTAGTCGGAATGGCAGTTGAACGCACAACAACATCTGCCGTTTTGATATTTTCTGCAGAATGACCAATAAACACTTTAGCGCCCATAGACTCTAAACGCTCTGTCATAGCACTTTGATTAAGATCTGAGCCACTCACACCATAACCAAGGTTCAATAAAACCTCAGCAATACCACCCATACCAGCGCCGCCAATACCTACAAAGTGAATGTGCCTTATTCTGTGCATCGAATCACTCATGCTGCCTGCCTCGCATAACTTAAACACTGCTCGGCAATAATATTTGCTGCTTCTAATTTAACTGAAGCTTTTGCATTTTTACTCATCATCGCCAATTGCCCATCACTATTAATCAGTTCAAAAATATTTTCCGCTAAATTTTTTGGAGTTAATTCTTTTTGTAAGATTATTTTTGCAGCGCTTTGCTCAACTAATACTTCAGCGTTCTTAAGCTGATGATCATCAACTGCAAATGGGAATGGAACAAAAATTGCTGGTAATCCAGCGGCTGAAACTTCGCTAACAGTTAAAGCCCCAGCACGACAAATTATGATATCAGCCCAGCTATATGCAGCAGCCATATCACTAATAAACTCACTAACTTCAGCTTGAACATCCGCTGCAACATAAGCGTCAAGCGTTTTTTGATATTTTGTTTTGCCTGCTTGGTGACGGATCACAATATTCTCTTTGCTCAAACTATGACTTGCATAAAGATCTGCTACCGCCTTAGGAACCACTTCGTTCAAAACTAAAGCACCTAGGCTGCCTCCAATAATCAATAAACGCAATGGTCTTGCACTGCTAAATTTTTCTTTTGATTGCGAATGCAGTTCTTTAATCTCAGCACGAATCGGGTTACCAACTTCAATCGCTTTTTCACAATTCTTAAAACTTTTTGGAAAGGCTTCATAAACATGTTTGGCAAATTTAGCCAAATAAGTATTAGTCATTCCTGCTACTGCATTTTGCTCATGCACAAGCAACGGCTTACCGCTAATCCAAGCAGCTATACCACCTGGACCAGTGACAAAACCACCCATACCCAAAACTGCTGCAGGTTTGATTTCAGCAATAATTTTTTTAGCTTGATAAATACTCCTAATTAAACGCAAAGGAAATAGTAATTTGGTAATAATGCCCTTGCCTCTCAATCCCTTAATATCAACATAACGAATTGCAATATCATGTTGCGGCACTAAAAGTGACTCCATGCTATTTGGTGCACCAATCCAAGTAACTGGACAATTATTCATTTCTAAAATCTTGGCTACAGCCATTGCAGGAAAGATATGACCGCCCGTACCACCAGCCATAACAACTATAGGAGCTAAAGCATTAGACATTACACTTGCTCCTTTAAAATAGTGGATTTTTTAATAACTGATTTTTTGGAATATCCCTGTTGAGACTGTACATTTTCTTTATGCACACGCAATAACAAAGCTAAGGCAATACAAATGGTGATTAAATTACTCCCGCCATAACTAATTAACGGGAGTGTTAAGCCTTTAGTTGGCAAAGCACCAAGATTCACACCAATATTGACCAAAGCCTGTAAACCAATCCAGATACCTATTCCACTGGCTAGATAAGCTTGATAAGGTCTAGCAACGCTCATTGCTACACGTGCAATATTAAAAGCACGTAATAACAAGAATACAAATAAGGCAATTAAAACAACTACACCTAACAACCCAAACTCTTCAGCATAAATTGCAAATACAAAATCAGTATGCGCTTCAGGTAAATAGAAAAGCTTTTGCATACTGTTTCCTAAACCAACACCAAACCACTCTCCACGCCCAATTGCTATTAAGGACTGAACCAATTGATACCCAGAGTCCTGCGAATGCTCCCACGGCTCTAAGAATGACATAATACGTTTAACACGATACGGGCTTGATATAGCTACACTCCAAAGAGAAGCCACTGAAATCAACATGAATATTATGAAGTGCAGAATCCTTACACCGCCCAGAAACAACATTCCCATCGTGATTCCCATCAGAACTGCCGTAGCGCCAAAATCAGGCTCTAACATAAGCAATATACCTAATAAAACGACAACGATAAGAGGACGAATGAAGGCACTAAAACTTTGTTCAACATTTTTTTGCTGTTTAACTAAATAACCTGCTAAAAAGATAATGACTCCGAGTTTTGCTAACTCTGATGCCTGTAAACCAAACAAGCCTAGATCAATCCAGCGTCGTGAACCATTTACAACTTTTCCAATTCCAGGAATGAGCACCAGGACTAACAACACAAAAACAACCAATAAACAAATCCAGCGAATCCGCTGCCAAAAATTAGTCGGAATGGAATAAGTAATAAATCCACAAATCAGACCCAAACAAACAAATATAAGGTGTCGGTTGAGATAGTAATTTGCGGCTCCCAATTGTTTTTCAGCACTTGCAATTGATGCCGAGTAAACCATGACCACGCCAATCAATAACAGCAGCAAACATATGCTAACTAAACGCAAATCTAAAGTGCCCTCTATGTTGCTTGTTGAAGATGTTTTGCGACGAGTAGCCCCTGTTGATTCTTGGGCTAACTTATTGTTTAAAGCTAAGCTATTCATAACTCAAGCCCTCCACTGCAGAAATAAACTTCTCACCGCGATGAATATAACTTTTAAACATATCTAGACTCGAACAAGCTGGCGACAATAAAACGGTATCACCAAATTTCGCTAACTTAGATGCTGTTTTAACAGCAGACTCAATGCTTTCAACATTAGTGCAAGGAGCAAGCTTAATTAATAAGCTTTCTAGCTGATGTGCATCTTGCCCAATAAGAATGGAGTGTTTGAGTTTTCCATGTAATGCTGTAACCAATGGCCTCAGTTCTGCTTTCTTAGCATCACCGCCAGCAATCAATATAATGTTTTGTATATCACCACTAACCGCTGCAATGGTTGCTCCAGCATTGGTTGCTTTAGAGTCATTGATATACCGTACGCCATTAATTTCAGCAACCAACTCAGTTCTATGCGGCAAGCCTTTAAATCCTAATAGACCACTAATTGCATCATCTGGATTAACACCAACAGCCGATATACATGCAAGCACTGCTAAGGCATTTGAAACATTATGCTCACCAATAAGCGGAAGCTCACTAGTTGGCACTAATGACTTACCTTTGAAACTAAGAAAACGTTCAGTGCCTTGATAAATTATTCCAAAATCATTTTTCGACTCATTTAAACCAAAGCTTAAAATCTTGCTTGCATCTAATGGTATTGCAAAATTTTGAGCGTCACGATTTACAATAATTATCTGAGCATTATGATAAATACGTTCTTTTGCTGCCTGATATGCAGCCTCATCAACATATCTATCTAAATGATCCGAACTCAAGTTCAAAATAAGCGCTGCTTTTGGTGCGAGCGAATAAGTTCTTTCTAATTGAAAACTAGACAATTCCAAAACACTAATTTCGTGCTCATCTCTAATCGCCGTCAGAGCTGGAATACCAATATTGCCCGCTAGCAAGCACGGCCTTCCTATAGAATTTAATACATACTGCAACCAACTTACTACAGTACTTTTGCCATTAGTTCCTGTTACAGCAATAATAGGTGCCAGCTCGGTTTTTGCAAAAATCTCAATATCACAAATTACTGGAACATTAGTAGAAAGCGCTTTTGCCACTAATGGATGTTCATCTGAGATTCCCGGTGAAGCGATTACTTCTTGGATGTCTGTTCGCTGCATACATTCAGAACTACTTAAGAATTCAACTTGAGAATAACTTTCTTTCAGCTCTGACTGCCTACTCTCTGATATATGATCATCACAGGCAATTAGGTTTTGCTTATTTTGCAAGTATTCTAAGCACGACAATCCAGTTGCTCCCAAACCGAGAACAACTGATGTAACTTGCGCTGTATGTAAAGTATCTACTTGCATTTTATTTTACTATTTATAACTCTTATCTAATTTTCAAACTAGCCAAACCAACCAAGACTAAAACCACAGTAATTATCCAAAACCGCACAATTACTTTTGGCTCTGCCCAACCTTTTAACTCATAGTGATGATGTAATGGCGCCATTCTAAAAATTCTTTTCTCACGTAATTTATAGGAACCAACTTGTAAAATAACTGACACGGCTTCCATCACAAAAATCCCACCCATGATGAATAAAATCAACTCTTGTTTAACTGCCACAGCAACTACGCCTAAAGCTGCACCTAATGCCAACGCGCCTACATCACCCATAAAAACTTGTGCTGGGTATGTGTTGAACCATAAGAAACCTAAGCCAGCTCCTCCGATGGTTGCACAAAACACAAATAACTCTCCAACACCTTGTATATATGGAATACCTAAGTATTCTGAAAAATTCACATTTCCCGATACATAAGCAAATAGCCCTAAAGCACCACCAACCAACACTACAGGCATGATGGCTAATCCATCCAAACCATCCGTCAAGTTAACTGCATTGCTTGTGCCAACAATTACTAAATAAGTTAGAACAGCCGATCCAATTCCAAGCGGAATCGCTACATCCTTTAGATAGGGAATAATCAAACTGTGGCCATCAGCAACACCCGTATTCCATTGAAACAAGTACCATGCAGCAACAATTGCGATAATTGATTGAAATAAAATTTTCCCACGTGCAGATAAACCCTTTGAATTACCGAATTTTATTTTTTGATAATCATCGTAAAAACCAATTACACCAAAACCAAGAGTTACAGCCAACACCAACCAAACAAATTTATTTGATAAATCACCCCATAACAAAGTACTAATTGCTATTGTGACAACAATCAAAGTTCCGCCCATGGTTGGAGTACCAGCTTTACTTAAATGCGACTGCGGCCCATCCTCACGAATAACTTGACCAATCTGTTTTGCACTTAAGCGATTAATCATCCAAGGACCGATTGCCAATGAAATAGTTAAGGCCGTAAGCGCACCTAATACAGCACGCATGGTTAGGTATTTAAAGACGTTAAACCCCGACACATAAGCCTCTAGAAAATCAGCCAAATATAAAAGCATCAAATACGCTCCGATGGTTGTGTGGTTAACTTTCGATATTGACCAGTCGCTTCAATAAAATGCTTGTTTACTTCATTTACTACTTTTTCAAATTGCATACCACGTGACGCCTTAACTAAAACTGTTACTGGATCTGCACGCGAAGCCATAATTTGATTCAAATGAGTATTTAAAGACTCCAAATTTTTAAACCATAAAGCGCCTTCACCAAACGCCTCAACGCTCGCTTTAGTTTCACTACCTACCGCAAGCAATCTCTCAACACCACTTTTCTTTGCATAAACACCAATATCAGTGTGATGTTGATTTGCTGATCCTCCCATTTCAAACATGTCGCCCATTACAAACCAAACCGGATAATTCAGCTTTACTGAAGTATCAATAGCAACCATCATAGATGCTGGATTAGCGTTATAACAATCATCAATTAACCAACCACCAGAACCTAGCTCATGCAAATTAAAGCGACCTTTTACAGGATGCATACCCTGCAAACCATGAACCACATCCTCTTGGGAAACACCTAATGCATAGGCAGCTGCAGTAGCTGCTGCGGCATTTAAAGCATTGTGAGGTCCCAATAAATACGACTCGACTTGCGTCTTCCAATCAGGTGTAGTTAAAGTAAATATTTGTTTTACTGAATGATTGTTTTCTTCAACTCTTAAATCAGAAACCCTAATATCAGTATTGCTAGAAAACCCAAAATTGAGTTGTTCACAATGTCTTGCCACCTTACTTAAAAACAAAGAGCCTTTAGATTCGGCATTAATAATGGCCACACCATCACTTGGCAAGGCTTGAAACAATTCGGCTTTAGTGCGCACCACACCTTCTAGATTTTTAAAGCCATCTAAATGAGCAACACTAGTATTAGTAATAATACCGATTTTTGGTTTGGCCATTTTTGCTAAAAAGCCAATCTCCGCGCGATGATTAGCGCCCATTTCAACCACCGAATATTCATGCATATCTTTCAATTCCAATAAGGTCATTGACACACCTATATCATTATTAAAATTACCTTTAGTAAAATGCACTTTATGTGACTGGGCCAAGATCTCTTTGAGCATAGTCTTTGTTGTAGTCTTACCATTAGTTCCCGTGATACCTACACACGGAATAGAAAATTGCTTACGCCAATACATGGCAAATTTCTGCAATGCTACCAATGTATCGCCAACGACAACCTGATCAATCAAAGCACGCTTATTTGGCTCTGAAACCAATGCGCCAGCCGCCCCTGCTTCTTGAGCCTTAATCATAAATTCATTGCCATTGTAATTTTCACCAGTTAATGCAACAAACAACTGATTAAACTCTATGCTTCTGCTATCAGTAGAAACTGCATGAAACTTTGCGTTATTACCAAGTAATTCACCACCAACTAAGTGCGCCAAGGTTTTTAAATCGGCCATCATGAGCGTAGCTCCTGCCATTCTTGTAACGCCGCTTGAGCATGTAATTGATCACTGAAAGGAATTTTTTCGGTTCCAATAATTTGATATTCTTCATGCCCCTTACCAGCGATAAGAATAATATCGTGTTCACTAGCCTCACTGATACTGGTTTTAATTGCTTCAGCACGATTTGGAATAATTTGTATCTTTGTATTTCCTTGCATTCCACTTTTAATGTCATTAAGAATATCGAGTGATGACTCGGTTCTAGGATTGTCATCAGTTAAGTAAATTCGCTGGGCATACTGTTGTGCAATCGCGCCCATAACCGCACGCTTCGATTTATCCCTGTCACCACCGCAACCAAACACGGCGGACAAGTCTTCCTTACTGATGGTTTTCAATGTAGTTAACGCCTTCTGTAGAGCATCGGGTGTATGTGCATAATCAATCACAACTTTTGGAGTATGTGACCCACCAAAGCACTCTAAACGTCCACTAGGCGGCATTAAGTTCTTAACAGCTACATTCAAACTTTCTAACGCGTAGCCATAAGCCTGCATAACCGATAACGCTAATAACAAATTTGCTACATTAAAATGTCCTAGCAATTTACTACTAAATTCATAGTGATTACCTAAATTCGAAACCTGCAATGTAGTTTGCAATGCATTTAACTCTATACTCTGAGCATACAAATCAGCATCAGAATTTCCTAAACTGGAGTATGTAGCTATTCTTACTAAAGGTTTTGTTTGATTTTTTAAAATATCAAATGACAATTCATCAGCATTTAAAACCGCACAAGCCAAAGACTCAAAAGAAAACAACTTAGCTTTTGCTGTTAGATACGAAGACATATCTTGATGGTAATCCAAATGATCTTGAGTTAAGTTTGTGAAAGCTGCAACGTTTACTTCAACCGCTTCTAAGCGACGTTGATCCAAAGCATGTGATGAGGCTTCCATAACAACGTGTTGCACACCTGAAGCCTTCAACTCATATAAGCTCTTTTGCAAACTAATTGCATCAGGCGTTGTTAAATTTGATTTTTTCAAATCACCTAAACGTCCTGACCCGGTAGTACCAATAATTGCAACGTCAACACCTTGCGAGCTAAGCAATTGTGCAAGTAAATAAGCGCAGGTAGTTTTTCCGTTTGTACCTGTAATTGCTGTAATGTTTAAACTTGCACTAGGAAAAGCAAAATAGCGTGCCGCAATACTTGAAACATATTGACGTAGATTTTTAATCGCAATACATGGAACATCTTTCGTCTGAACATTTGAATATTTTTCAGTTGGCTCATAAACAATGAGTGCAGGCTTAGCATTTAAAACACTTTGCAAATAATCCAAACCATGGGCTTGCGTACCAGCCACAGCAAGAAATAAATCGCCTGCTTGCAACTCTCGCGAATCTATAACTAAATTCTCAATCTCAACATCAGGAATCTGATTTATTGCCACCAAACCTTTTAATAAATCTTTTAAATTTTTATTTATTACTGAAGTTGTCATTACTTTGCAGCTCCAGTTAAACTAAGCTGACGGCTTACTTGTAGAGACTCAGGCGTTTCAATGAAACCATCTGGCTGAATATTCAGTAGGCGTAAAGCGCCAGCTAAAGTATTTGAAAAAACAGGGGCAGCCACATCTCCACCGTAGTATTTTTCACCACGAGGATCATCAATCATTACAACAACGGCCACTTCTGGGTCACTAGCAGGCGCCAGCCCTACAAATGATCCACGATAACGTTCTTGGCTGTATGCGCCGTTAACAAATTTCCAAGCAGTTCCTGTTTTACCAGCAACTCGATAACCCTCAATACGCGCTTGTGGTGCCGTACCACCAGGGTTAACTACAGCCTCCATCATATTAATAGCTTGTTGAGCAGTGTCAGGTGAGATTACACGTTGACTAAGTTTTTTAGCATCAACAGCCTCCCTTCTAAGGAAGCTAACCGGAGTGCGTAAACCCTCATTCCCAATCACTGCATAAGCCTGAGCTAACTGTAAAGGAGTTACAGATAAACCATAACCATAAGCCAAACTAGCCTGTGAAATTGGACGCCAGTTACTGTAATGATTAAGCAAGCCTGCTGACTCACCAGGAAAATTACTATAAGTTAATTGCCCCAAGCCAAAGCCATTCAGCACTTGCCAAAGTTTTTTCGAATCAACGTCCAATGCAACTTTTGCGATTCCAACATTACTTGAACGAGAAATAATAGTGGATAAATCAATTTTTCCTAAGTTACGTTTATCTTTAACAGTACGCGTACCAATTTTAAAAAATCCTGGAGAGGTATCTACCATGCTGTTTTGCGTATAGCCTTTAGTTTCAATTGCTGCAGCAGCAATTAATGGCTTAACACTTGACCCCGGCTCAAATAAATCGGTAACCGCCCTGTTGCGATAATGTGAAATCGGTGAATCACCACGGTTATTCGGATTATAGGAAGGCTGATTAACCATCGCCAATACTTCGCCAGTATGAACATCTAATACAACCAAGGAACCCGATGTTGCATTGAATTTTTTAACCGCTGTTTTCAATTCGCGATACGCCAAATACTGTAAGCGTAAATCAATACTAGTTTGCAGAGTCTCACCATGATGTGGCTCAGCAATTAAACTAAAGTCATCAATACTTCGACCTAAACGATCTCGTAGAACTTGTTTTGTACCAGCCACACCTTGCAAGCGATGATCATAAGCTAGCTCTAAGCCTTCTTGTCCTTGATCATCAATATTAGTAAAACCTAAAAGATGAGCAGTTACTTCACCCGCTGGATAAAAACGACGATACTCACGCTCTAAATATAAACCAGGAATTTTTAGGCTTTTAATTTGCTCAGCCAAATCAGGACGCATGTGTCTTCGTAAATATATAAATTCTTTATGAGAGTTTTGACTAATTCGACGAGACAGCCACTCTTCACTACGTCCCAAAGACTTTGCAAGCGATGTATAATCCACTTCATTTTGCAAAACAGTTTTTGGATTTACCCAAATTGAGTCAACCGGAGTGCTTACGGCAATCAACTTATCATTTCTATCTGTAATTTTTCCTCGATGAGCACTAATTTTAACTGTACGCACATGACGCGCATCGGCTTGATCAGAATAAAAATCATGGTGTGTAATCTGCAAATAGAACGCACGACCTACCAAACCGCAGCACAGCAAACTAAAACAGGCAAACAAAAACATGCCGCGCCATTTAAAGGCAGCAACACGATTTTGTAATTCACTTCGTTTACTGTTTTGTTTACTCATCTTTTTATTGACTACTTACAATAATAATGTCATCAGCAAGAGGCTGTTTTAATTTCAATTTTTCGCGCGCTAAACGATCAATACGGCCATGTGTTGAAAATGTGCTTTGCTCAATTTGCAACTGGCCCCACTCAACAACTAAGCCATCACGAATCTTTACTAATTTTTGTAACTCTATAAAGCGTGTGCGCACTTCATGTCTAACACTAACAACTGCAATTGCTGATGCCAAAACGGCAAACCACAACACGCTCAATACAATTAGCAACCAAAACCGTTGCATAGCTTAAGCAACATCCCTTATTCGTTCAGCAACACGCAATACCGCACTGCGAGCACGCGGATTTTTCTCTATCTCTTCTTTTGTGGCATGAGTAGCCTTCCCAACAATTTTTAGCTTTGGTCGCATTGCTACAGGAATTTCAGGCAAACCTGCTAAAACTGGATCTACACGAGAATGATCACGCATGAAACGTTTTACAATTCTGTCTTCAAGCGAATGAAAGCTAATAACACACAAGCGCCCACCAGCATTTAATACCTCAAGACTTTGCTCAAGACAGGTCTCTAACTCATGCATTTCTTGGTTGATAAAAATACGTAAGGCCTGAAAAGTCTTAGTTGCTGGGTGAATAGTTTTCTTCATCCCCTCTTTACGTCTTTGTGCATGCGATTTAAATTTCTTTGCTTTCACGCTTGTCACGATATCGGCTAACTGTGTAGTGCGCGTGAGTGCTGTATGTTCTCTTACAGCAAGAATCTCTGTAGCAATTGCTAATGCATCACTCTCATCACCAAAGGTGCGGATTACTCGTGCTATATCTTGATGACTGGCATCGGCTAACCATTCACTAACTGGCATACCTTGCTCAAAATTCATTCGCATATCCAAAGGGCCATCTAAGCGAAAGCTAAAACCACGTTCAGCCACATCTAGCTGTGGAGACGACACGCCCAAATCCATTAACATGCCATCAATCCCCTTGATGGCGTGCTCTGACAAACCAACTTGGAGCTCACTGAAAGGACGATTGATTAATGTAAAATTTTTAATCTCAGAAAAATGATTTTTAGCATGGGCAACTGCGGTAGGATCTCTGTCAAAAGCGTAGAGCGCACTAACCTGAGGCAAAATTGCTGCCGAATGTCCGCCACGACCAAAAGTCGCATCAACTACTACACTGTTCGTGTTTAAAGACAAGTTAGCCAAGACCTCATTAAATAAAACTGGCTCATGCGTTTTCTTGTGAGTTGGCGTCATCGTCAACTCGCTATTATTATTTTCTGTCATTTCTAATTCCTTTTATAAAGACAGAGTTTCTAGCTCGCCTTCAAGAGGACCATCTGTCTCTTCGGCTAGCCATGCATCACGATTTTCGTTCCAACGGGTTTCATCCCACAATTCAAACTTATTGCCTTGACCCAAGAGAACCACTTGTTTCTCCAAACCAGCAAAGGCACGTAATTCTTTAGGTAGCAATAAACGGCCATTACCATCCATCTCTACTTCTGATGCGTAACCAATCATCAAACGTTGCAGGCGACGAGCTTGTTTATTTAAGTTAGGCAGGCGATTTAACTTACGCTCTACATCTTCCCACTCATGCAGTGGATAGATTAATAGGCAGTAATCTTTATCAACGGTGATAATGACCTGCCCCTGACAAGTTTCTTGCAATTGCGCGCGATAGCGAGAAGGAATCGATAAACGACCCTTCGCATCTAAGTTTATTTGGCTAGCTCCGCGTAACATTTGCTTGTTTTTGGGGTTTTGGAGCCCTATTGGACCACTAAAGTATCAAAACCCATTTTCTCCCACTTTTTACCACTTCTTGACACTATAGAGAATGGCTGGCAGGAGTGTCAACTGTAATTTAGGAAAAATTGTGTGAGAACAGTGACTTACGAGTGATTGTGCACTAAAAACCACTAAAAATCAAGTGTTAATAAAACCAATTATCAGTAACTTACAAGCACTTCTTTCAAGCGCTTGTTAAGAATATGGTATTGATTATTAATTATGCAGAATATTGCAAAAAAAGTCTGAGTCGGCCGATAAGCCGGGTTCTGTCGCGGACAGTCATTCATCTGAATACATGTCGCCATGCATTTCAAGCAGCCTACCCGGGAGCCCTGTGGGTCACAGGCGAGGCTTTCGCC
>CAJQOG010000094.1 GCA_905479875.1 uncultured Gammaproteobacteria bacterium | reverse complement strand
CTGGCGACTAGAAATACTACCCATAGAGACATGATCTTCTTGCCCCATCGAAGTAGGTACACTATCTGCAGATGGTGGAAAACATAAGGATTTATTTTCAGTGACCAAGGCCGCCGTTGTGTATTGTGGAATCATCATACCTGAGTTTAAACCACCACATGAAGTGAGCATTTTAGGCAAGCCTCGTTTGCCATCCAGCAATAAATAGCAACGCCTATCAGCGATATTACCCAACTCCGCCACGGCAATAGATGCATAGTCAAGAGCCATTGCTAAAGGCTGTCCATGAAAATTACCACCAGAAATCGTATCATCTACATCAAGTATGATTGGGTTATCCGTGACTGAATTCATTTCAATTTCAGCCAATTCTAATAAATGCTGATAAGCATTACGTGATGCTCCATGCACTTGAGGAATACAACGCATTGAATATGGATCTTGCACGTTTCCACAATCAATATGATTAGCAAGGTTTTGTGATTTGCTTAAAAACAGTCGTACACGTTCCGCAACTTTTATATTTCCAGCAAACGGACGAATCGCATGTAACTCTTCTCTAAACGGTGATGCACTACCCTGAAAGCCTTCCAAACTCATTGTTCCTGAAAGATCAGCTAAATCTAACAAGTATTGCATTTTGTTCAAACCCTTTATAGCGTGTGCCAAAATAAATTGCGTACCATTAATTAATGCCAGACCTTCTTTGGCTTGTAATTCTAAAGGCTGCAAATTGTGCTTTGCTAACACTTCTTTAGCAGGAACAATATTGTCGTCAAGCCAAAATTCACCTTCGCCAATTAATGGTAGAAACAAATGCGAGAGTGGTGCTAAGTCACCCGAGGCACCGACCGAACCTTGCTCTGGCACTACAGGTAAGAGATTATTTTCAATAAAGAAAAGAATACGCTGAATAACTTCTAAACGTATTCCAGAAAAACCCTGACTTAATGCATGTACTTTTGTAATCAGCATGAGTTTAGAAAGCGATTTATCAATAGGCTCACCAACACCAACGGCATGCGTAATGAGTAAATTAGTTTGTAATAGACTGGTTTCTTCAGGCGAAATCTGCGTATCGCATAAAGGACCAAAGCCGGTATTAATTCCATAAACCGCATCTTGCGAAGCAGCAATGGTTTCAACATGTGCTCTGCAAGTATTAATTTTATCTAGGGCCGATTGATTAAGACCCGCCTTTAAATCACCATTAGCAATGGATATGACTTTTTCAAGAGTTAGGCTGTCTACACCTTAATTAAACATATTATTTTCTTCAATATTTACAATGAGTTAAAGTCTTTCGACACGAATTTATTTTGAGCTATCTGCAATCATAAACAATCCGCTTAGTTCTATAAATAAAGAACTTAAAGAGTTTATTCCGATATAATCAAACATTAACCTATATAACAAATTCACATGCAAATCCAAGATGTAGACCTTAAATTACTGCGAGTATTTGTCGCCATTGTAGAATGCGGCGGATTATCAGCGGCCGAAGCCAGACTTAATATTGGTCGATCAACCATTAGCTCGCATTTAGCTGATTTAGAAATTCGCTTGGGTGTAAAACTCTGTACGCGTGGCCGAGCTGGATTCAAGCTCACTGAAGCTGGGCAGGTGACGTATCAAGCATCTTTAGACTTACTGCAACAATGTGAAACGTTCATGTCGACTATTGCCACGTCAAAAGACAATTTATCAGGCCGCCTATCTATCTCAACAATTGACACCACGATCAATGATCCCAGATGCAAACTCTCTAGTGCCATTGCTCGTCTTAAAGATAAAGGAGGTTCCGTGCATGTTGAAATTAATGTTTGCGAACCAAGAGAGACCGAACTTGCCGTGCTAAATGGTCGTTCGCTGGCAAGTTTTGGTGTTAGCCGACACCCACTGCGAGGCTTAAATTATTTACCCTTATACAAGGAAACCAACTATCTATACTGTGGAGAAAATCACCCTCTCTTCAATTGCAAAAAATCAGAGATAGAAAAATATCTAAGAGAGTCTGAGTTTATTACTAGAGGTTATCTTCGTGACACCGATTTTTCTGACCATGAATTACCATGCCAAAGAACGGCAACGGCTTTTCATGACGAAGGCATTGCCCACTTAATTTTATCGGGCCAATTCATAGGATATTTGCCAGAAGAGTATGCAAAAGCATGGGTAAATAAAAATACCATGCAGGCTATCCTGCCACAAAAATACAATTATGAAATTCCAATCGTTTTAATCACACAGAAAAAAGATGATTTTTCTGCTCTAGAAAAAGCGTTTATTGAAGAGGTAAAACGAGCTTATGGGATTTAAATCAACTGCATCTGCATAGTATCATTAGAAAATTCAATGATGTCTCCGGATACAATTTTTTTACGTTTACGTGTTTCAACGGCACCGTTGACCACTACCAGACCATTGGCAATAACTTGCTTTGCTTCACCGCCACTTGCAACTAAGGCTTCAAACTTTAAAATTTTGTAGAGCTCGACTGGTTCTTTATTTATTTCGACAATACGCATAATTAATCTCTTAACTCCACACCAAGCATTACAGCACCAATTCCATTGCTAAATTACAACGCTCATATTCACAAGCAGCATGCACAGGCGCGTCAACAAATCCTACTTTTTTATACATTTTTATAGCCGCTACACAATCGGTATGCGTTTCAAGATAAAGTTTCTTTGCACCTAGTTTTTTACTGCGCCTAAGCACTTCATCCATAAGGACTTGACCGGCCTTTAAGCCACGAGCTTTTTCATAGACTCCCATCTTTATCAGTTCTAAGGTATCAAGCTCATCACAATGTACTAAGGCGGCCGTACCAATCAACTCACCCGCATGTTCGACAAAGAAAATATGCCCGCCTTTATCGATAATATTTTCTTGTGGGTGCTCAATGTAGAAGCGATCAATCTCTTCTAAACCGAACATACTTTCTACCCATTCTTTTGTAATGGTATGAAAATCTTGTGCATACTCAGGTTTGAAATCGACAATTGTTAGATTTTTGCTCATACAATTTTGAATTTATAATAGGTAAAAAGTTCATTGCTATACATTTAAAAGAAGACCATAACAATCAAATAATCATTCTGTCTAAGCTGGCATACAAAATGCATTCAGTTTATTTCCATCTAAATCTCGGAAATATCCAGCATAAAAATTTTCTCCGCGCGGACCCGCTGGTCCTTCGCATGTTGCACCTAGTTCTAGTGCCTTTTGGTAAAAAGCATCTACTTTTTTGGAGCTATCTAGCGCAATGGCTATCATTGTGCCATTACCTACTGTAGCTGCATTTCCGTTATTAGGCTTGATGATACTCAAGCCTGGAGTTTCCGGCGATATTGCCCATGCAATAAAACTATCGCTTTGCATAAATCGACCTGCTCCAATAGATGCCATCAATTCATCATAAAATTTAGCAGCCTGGTCAAATTTATTTGTTCCTAATGTTACGTAACCTATCATATGTTGTTCCTATCATTTTTGTAAAATAAAATTCGCTTCTCACGCCTTTACACAAAACAATCTCAACAAGTGTCCATCTAAATCTCGTAAAGTTGCCACATAAAGAGACAACTCTTCAACTGCTGCAGGTCGCTCTTCTGACGTACCGCCAAGTTCTATGCCTCTGTTAAAAATGCGATCTACTTCTTCTGGCGATTCAACATCAAATGCGACAACATAGCCATCACTACGAGGTACCTGTTCGGAGTCTGTTTTTTTAGTAATACTCAAGGACGTATCTCTTACAGAAGTGCTCCATGCAATATTATTCTCAATCTCATATATTCGACTTGCTCCAAACTCAGCAAGAAACGCATCGTAAAAATTTGACGCCTTTACAAAGTCTGCTACAACTAACTTTACGTACATTATCATTTATCTGCCCCTTTATTATTTTCATCAAGTTGACTTATCGCATCATATTTTTTATGTACTTAACCGGCGAACTACCGTAACTCAAAAATTCATTATGAAAATCTTTAAGATTAAACTCAGCTCCTAAAGCTGCTTTTCTTTCTTCTCTAAAATCATAAATTTCTTTATACCCTGTAAAATACGAGGTTAATTGCACCGAGGACAATGTGGCTCGACGCCACTTTCCTTTCGCTTCAGATTCTTCTTGAAACGCTTGGTTTATCATTAAATCCATAGCATCAGCTTCTGTTAAACCAAGTGTGTGAATACTGTAATCAAGAATCGTATTCATCACCACTCGCATATTCCATTTGTACCACATCAACCATAATTCAGGTTCATTGTCGCCATATCCTTGCTCCAACATCATACGTTCCGTATACACAGCCCAACCTTCAACCATGGCACCATTGCCTAATATAGACTTAACCAATGACGGAGATTTATTTGCATGAACTAATTGCGTGTAGTGCCCAGGAATTGCTTCATGAATATTAAGAATTTGTAGCATACGATCGTTATATTCACGCAAATAACTTTCTGCACCAGCCTCATCGTAATTATCCAACGGCGTTACATTGTAGTAAGTATTTGCACCTGGATCATAAGGCCCTGGAGAATTAATAGAAGCTCCGGCAATACCTCTCTGGTATTCAGGTGTCTCTCTAACAACCAATGGCTTACTTGGGTCTTGATCAAGTAAATCATTATCATTAACAAAAGCGACTAAAGCTGGTATTTGGTCACGTACTGCAGAAACGAAATTATCACGCTGTGTATGTTCTTTTGAAATTTCAGTAATCAGTTGCTTAACCATGATTAACTCATCGTTTGGCTTTGGAGTTGAGAAGTATTTATTCCAAAGCGAGTGACTTATTTTAATCATCTCCAAATGCAAACGCTCTTTCTCTTGTAATGCCAAAGCATATATCTCATCAGCCGTGTATTCGGTTTCAATATCATATTGATACTTTTGCGAATAAAGCTCTTTTCCTATTCGAAACGAACGCGCCGAATCAGTGGCTTTTAATGCTTCTTCTTTAGATTGCAACCAAGTAATGTAAGAATTAATAGCTTCAATTGAAGCCCTGCGTCTAGCATCAAACTTTTTTTGCTCGCCTGCATCTAAACCCGATTCAGCAACTTTTGATTTTAAACTATCACCAAACACCCCTAATGCTCCTTGGTTTTGCTGAATGGCTAACTGTGTGTGCTCTAGAGTAGGCGTTGTAATATTTTCTTTTGCGGCCGCATAATAATCTGGAATATTTTGCATGCGCGTTGAAATTGTTCGCAAGCGTTCATCCAGGGACTTGTATTCTGTATTCAAAATTAAACCAAATGCACCTGCTACGTTGTAACTAGAGGGATTCCATTCAAAGGATTTGAATTTTTCGGTGTACCAAATACTCGATTGCAAAGCATTTTCTATAATAAAATAATCAGTTACATCAACTGCAGAAAGGTTTTTTGGATCAAATTTTTGCAAACCAATCAAAGCATCTTTTGTATCTTGCAAATCAGATATACGATTTAGCGCACTGGGTACATTTAATTTGTCATCATATTTATAATAGCCACTGTACAAAGCCCAACCCGGATTTTGCTTCCATAGATTTTCGATAAAATCATCTTTATATTGCGTAAAGCTATTTGATTGCACAATTTTTTTAGCTGTATTTTGAGTATCAACAATTACTTCGTTTGATGCACATGCTGTAAAAAAAATTGCGAACATGGCGAGAAACAGTGGTTTTCGAATTTTTTGTAATTGAATTTGCATAAGTCTCCTATAAATCATCAGATGATGATTTTTCACTATGAATTTTTGAACGAATTGTATCTATCGGTTTTTTGAACTTATCTTTCATATTAGAACTAATACGCTCTTTAATCGATGTCTTAGATGCTTTGTTTTTGTCCTCATCTTCCTTCAAATGCACATACAATTGTTGTAAAGCTTTACGATAAACTTTTTGTTTAAAGTAAATAACATTTGATACGGGATACCAATAATTGACCCAACGCCATTGGTCGAATTCTGGATGCTTCATGTTATCGAGTTTTACTGAGTCTTCAGGGCTTAACAAACGTAATAAAAACCATTGCTGTTTTTGCCCAATAACAGGAATAATATTATTGAGACGTTGAAAACGCTTAGGTAACTTGTAATGCAGCCAGTCGCGTGTGCGCCCCAGAATTTTTACATCTTCTGCTGATAGGCCCACTTCTTCTTGAAGTTCTCTAAACATTGCTTGCTCGGCATCTTCACCTTTATCAATTCCACCTTGTGGAAATTGCCAGCCTCGCTTTCCTTTGCGCCTTGCCCACAACAGTTTGCCAGAACCGTTAGTTAAGATGATGCCGACATTCGCCCTATAACCTTCAGGGTCAATTAAGTCAGTCATGATTTCACTGTAATTTTGTTCGCTAAGATAGCGTAATCATTGATTTTTCCATAATCAAGCCAACTTGCCAAGTAAATTCAAGAACTCATTTCAAACGAACGTTTTTTTTATTTCCAAAATTTTTTAATAAAGCACTTGCCGAGCATAAGAATCATTGGGTAGTCTTGCTCCAACCGCAGAAAACACCTTGATTAAATAACAATCATGCCATTAAGGATTAATATCATCAAATTTTATATATTTACCACTCGGATGATCAGTAAATATAAATGACTGGACATTTACTTCTTTAAAATGACTTTAGCGCTCTTTGATCTCGACAATACTTTGTTATCAGGTGACAGCGATGAGCTCTGGATAGATTACCTGAGCCAACGCAGTGCCGTGGATAGCAAACGTTATCGCAAAAACTATGAACGCTTGAAACAAGAATACGCAAACGGTCAATTAGACATTAAAGAATATCTCTCGTTTGCTCTAACCCCTTTACGAAGAGCCACTCATAAAACCTTAATACAATGGCGACGAGAATTTTTACGTAGCCATATTATTCCTGTAATCAGCAAACAAGCACGTAGTTTAATCGCTAGCCATAAAACTCGTGGACACAAATGTGTGATTGTTACGATTACCAACCAATTTGTTTCTGAAAGCATTGCAGCAGAATTAGGTGTGGATGCTTTATTTGCTAGCGTACCCGAAATGCAAGCTGATAAATTTACTGGACAAATTCAAGGCTTGCCTTGCTATGGGGAAGGCATGATATTACGCATTGAAAAATGGATGCGAGAAACGAATGAATGCTTTAAGGATAGTTATTTTTATACTGATTCACATAATGATCTAAAATTACTGTGCAAAGTTGATAATCCCGTAGCAGTAAACCCGGACCCTATTCTTTTGCAGGTAGCTTGCGAAAACAGTTGGCCGGTTATTAGTATTGGCAAAAATACGGCTCAACAAAGTTTAGCGGTTGCTTAATATGATTATTGGATGTGCAATTTAAAACTTAGACATCCTCTAATTTACAGTATCATTAAAATCTCAACACTTACTTAAACATCCTATATAAAGTCCTTTAATGTTTAAACACTACGCTCCTGCAACTTTATTTTTAGTTGCGCTCTCACTTGCATGTATTTTCTTCAGTCTGTCAACTGGTAGTGTTAGCGTGTCATTCATAGATACTTTTAAAGCTCTAATGCACTCAAACAGCATTGATGAAACCAGCTCTGAGATTATTCAAAATATACGCTTACCACGAGTGTTGAGTGCATTTGCAATAGGCGGCTTACTTGCATTATCAGGCGTATTGATGCAGGTATTACTCAGAAATCCTTTGGCTGATCCATACATCATGGGCATCAGCGGCGGCGCGGCTCTCGGTGCGTTGATTGGCTTATATTTTAATTTAGGTGCAACTCTTGGGTATTTACTGGCAAGTGCTGGCGCTTTAATTTCCATCGCTTTAGTTTTTATTATTGCTCGTGGCGAATCCCAATGGTCATCTAATAAATTATTATTAACAGGGATTGTTTTAGCTGCAGGTTGGGGCGCCTTAATCACTTTGATTTTATCCATCAGTCCAGCTAAACCATTAAAGAATATGTTGTACTGGTTAATGGGCGATTTGAGCTTTGCTCATAGCTTTTTGCCAGCACTATTACTTTTGCTATGTGCAACGGTGTTTTGTTTTTTTATCGCACGTCCAATGAATATACTGGCGCAAGGTGATACGGATGCAACATTACTTGGCTTAGATGTGCCGCTATTAAGAAAAATAATATTTATTCTTGCTGCTCTGTTAACCACAAGCGCTGTGATTCTTGGCGGAACGATTGGCTTTGTGGGTTTAATTATTCCACATATAATGCGGCTTTGGAAAACTGGTGATCACCGTTGGTTGGTGCCGGCTTCAGTACTTGCTGGTGGCAGTTTGCTCACCATTGCAGACACAGCTGCTAGAACACTGATCGCTCCTCAACAATTACCTGTAGGGGCCATAATGGCTTTAATTGGCGTTCCGCTGTTTTTATATTTAATTCGTCGTTAAGTCTTATCATTTCAAAAGTTTTTTACTCGAATTTGCTATCTATCTATACATAACTCATTGTTTTAATTGATATTACCGATATATATTGCAAATCTGTGCGTTTCTCTCTAGAATAGATATCAA
>CAJQOG010000093.1 GCA_905479875.1 uncultured Gammaproteobacteria bacterium | reverse complement strand
AAACGTAATAAAACTGATGTAGCTTCTTTGATTATGCAAGGTGTTGTAGCTGCCGTTTTAGTGGTTGCATTGTATAAGCATGTTGCACAGCCTGGTCTTATTGGTTTGATGGTTATTGTCTTAGCAACCGCCTTTACTGGTGTTACAGAAGAGCATCGTATTGGTAAAGCCTTTGAAGAGGCGTTACCTTTTGTTGCTTTGTTAGCTGTGTTTTTTGTAATCGTTGCAATGATTGCAGATCAAGATTTGTTTAAACCTGTAATTAACTATGTATTATCAAAAGATGTAGATGTGCAACCAGGACTATTCTTTATCGCCAATGGCGCTTTGTCAGCCATGAGTGATAATGTCTTTGTAGCTACAGTTTATGTAAATGAAGTTGCAGCCGTGTATCAAGCCACAGGATGTGAGTTTGTTAATCAAGCCAAAGACTGTATGACAAGAGAGCACTTTGAATCTTTGGCGGTAGCAATTAATACTGGTACAAACTTACCATCAGTTGCAACTCCTAATGGTCAAGCTGCATTCTTGTTTTTGTTAACATCGGCATTGGCGCCAACAATTCGTTTGTCTTATATTCGTATGGTTTGGATGGCTCTCCCTTATACCATCGTGTTATCAATCATTGGTTACATTTGTACAATTAACTATTCTAGTATTGCTAGTGTATTACCGTTCTAATACCTAAAAGTATAGAGTGCAAAAAAGCCCAAACATTGTTTGGGCTTTTTTGTGAATGTTAATTTTTCATGAGATGTTTTATTCTACTCATCTTTAGAGATTTGTATCTTTTCTATAATTCTAACGGTTTTAATCGTATTGGCTTTGGCATGTACAATTTCAAGTTCATAATTACCAATGGTGAGTCTGTCGCCTGTTTTCGGAAAGTTTTCTAGTTCCTCAAGAATTAAGCCATTCAGAGTCTTGGCTTCATCAATAGGTAGTTTCCAGTCTTGAGATTTATTCAATTCGCGTATATTAGCCGAGCCTTGTACTAGATAACTTTCAGCACTCTCTGCAAAAACATCATCTTGCAAATTAACTTTGGTTTGATTGAACTCGCCAACGATTTCTTCTAATAAATCTTCTAAAGTTACTAAGCCTTGAATATCACCGTATTCATCCACAACTAAACCTATGCGTCTGTGGTTCTTCTGAAACTCCATAAGCTGTTTGTTTAATGGTGTAGTTTCTGGAATATAGTATGGTTCTTGTAACTGTTTAATTAAAATATCTTTTTCGAGGGTGTTGCGGCTTAAGTCACGAATCAACTTACGCAAATGCAGCATACCAATGACTTGGTCGATGTCATCACTGAATACTGGCAACCATGTATGTTGGCTGGTTTGGATTTGTTCCAAAATCTCATGCCACTCATCCTCTAAATCAATTCCTTCAACTTCATTGCGCGGAATCATTATATCTTCAACGGTTACTCTATCTAAGTCTAGAACGCCCAGCATCATTTGTTGATGTCGTTTACTTACTTCACCGCCAAAATCATGCACAATAGTTCTGAGTTCTTCGCGTCCTAATTGTTGTAAGTTGAGGCTAGATTTGATTCCAAATAGCCTTAAAAGCCCATTGGTTAAAAAATTTAAAACCCAGACTAGTGGCCACATCACTCTTAATAGAGGGTAGTAAATATAGGAAGAGGGCAGTCCAAGTTTTTCCGGATATAAAGCTGCAAGTGTTTTAGGAGTTACTTCAGCAAATACTAAAACTAATAGTATCAACACTCCACCCGCTGCAGCCGCGCCTAGCTCACCACCTAGTCTGAAGCCAATGACTGTAGTTAACATGGTTGCGCCCACATTGACTACATTATTGCCAATTAGAATTACCCCAATTAAGCGGTCGGGTCGCTGCAGAAGTTTCTCTGTAAGTATTGCCGCACGATTACCTTTTTTTACTAAATGACGTAAACGGTAGCGATTAAGGCTCATTAGAGCGGTTTCAGTACTCGAAAAGAATGCTGATAAACAAAGTAATATAATTAAGATGCCAATTAGGGCACCGATTGATAAATCGGCCAAGAAAGTATCTCGCTAAGGGAAGAACCCGATAGGGTGAATTGTTGGGGGTATGGCTTTAAAAAGCAAGTTGATAACAGACTTAAATCAATTCCAAGAACGGTTTAGAATGACTTCAAGAACCCATTTACTTCCAAAATAGGCAAGAAGCAGTAAGAAGAATCCTAATAAAGCAAAGCGCATCGCAGTTTTTCCTCGCCATCCAAGCTTCCATCTGCCCAATAACAAAACGCCAAAAACAAGCCATGACAACAAAGATAGAATTACTTTATGAGGCAAATGTTGAGTACTGATATTTTCTAAAAAGAAGAAACCACTTAAAAGTGCAATTGTTAATAGGCAAAAACCAATTAAAATTAGCTGAAAAGTTTCTTTATCTAAAGTTTCCAGTGAAGGTAGAAAGCCACTCGCTGTTGCTGGATTTAATCGAAGTCGTCGACTTTGCCAAGGCTCAATAACTGTTAGCAAGGCGGCAACCGATAAGCAAGCGTAAGAACACAAGGATAAAATTAAATGTAAATATAAGGCCCAACCATTCTTGCTTAGATTAAAACTTGTGTCAGTAGAAAGCAGCCCCAAGCAGCAGATTGCAGTTAGGACTAATAGAAAGACAGCTAAAGCTTGCATGTTTGCACGAGTATAGAAATATAAACCAATTATCAGGTATACAAGTCCAACCACAGCAATAGCACTGCCTAAACTGAATTGTAAAAAATTATTACCGTCTTGGCTAAAAGGTAATGCCTGCAAGGCGACTAGTGCAAAATATAAGAAGGCACTAATTGAAATAACTAACCGCAGCGAGTTAGATTGATTTTTTTCAGTAAAATCAGTATTTAACGCGCGATTTCTTAAAGAATTGAACAGCCATAGGGCTGAGCAAAGCAATAAAAGTGAGCAAATTATGATTAATATTGTGACTAAGTCCACAGTTTTATTCTTATTTGATGGAGGGAAGGTTTAATTAAATGGATAATCAAGCTTTCTAAATTTGTTCTTGGGATTGATTGTATCTAAATAAACCACTAGTATAACCCTAAGTGATTGATACATTTTTAAAAATAATAAGAACAAATAATTTATATCTTAGGTTTTGAGCCTCAAAAACTTAGTAAAAAATATCGGGCGATTAGAATCATCATGCAAATTCGAATACTAGGCTGCAGCGGAGGAATTGGAGCCGCGCTACGTACAACCTCCATATTAATCGGTCAAGAAGTCTTGATTGATTGTGGCACCGGTATTGGTGATTTAAGTATTGCTCAGATGAAAAATATTAAGCATGTTTTTATTACTCACTCACACCTTGATCATACTGCTGCTTTACCTCTACTTATAGATACAATTTTCGGTGATGTCGATCATCCGCTAAACGTGCACGCAAGTGTTGCAACTATTGAAGCTATTCGTAAGCATATATTTAACTGGGTGATGTGGCCTGATTTTACAGAACTGCCAAATAAAGAAAACCCGTCTATTATTTTTCACCCAATGGAAAACAAAGATGTGCGTGAAATTAATGGTGCTACATTCCAAGCAGTAGATGTAAATCATGTTGTACCTTGTTTTGCTTATATTGTTAAGTGTCCAGGTGGCGGTATTTTTGCTTTTAGTGGTGACAGTAAATCCAATGATACTTTATGGCCTGAGCTTAATGCTTTGGAAAAACTGGATGTATTTATAGTTGAAGCTGCCTTTGTCGATGAGCTAAAAGACTTGGCGGAAGTGTCGGGACATTATTGTCCTGAAACCTTAGCTTTAGATTTAAAGAAGCTTAAGCATGAAACTGATATTTGGATAACGCACCTCAAGCCAGGTAGCGAAGAGCAAATCATGAAAGAATTGAATGAACATATTCCTGATCGTAATGTTATTCGCTTGATGGGTAATGAAAATTTCGAAATCTAATTTCATTCTTATTTAAACGCTTCTCAAAAGCGATAAACAAGCTTTGAACACATCCGTTATAATTCAATATTAGAATTAATACTGTCTATGGCTTTTTTATGCCATATTTATAGGAATCTTACATGTTTGATCGTTTAAGTGAGCGTCTAAGTGGCGTGGTTGAAAGTCTTAAGGGGAAGGGTCGTTTAACCGACGATAATATTAAAGACACAATGCGCCAAGTTCGTATGGCTTTAATTGAAGCGGATGTCGCATTACCGGTAGTTAAAGATTTTGTAGCAAAAGTAAAAGAAAAAGCAGTTGGCGAAACCGTATCTAAAAGCCTAACCCCAGGCCAAGCCCTCATCAAATTGGTACATGATGAATTAATTAATTCGCTTGGCCAGAAAACCGAAGGTCTCAATTTAGCTTCAGAACCTCCAGCAGTAATTTTACTAGCTGGTTTACAAGGTGCAGGTAAAACTACATCGGCCGCTAAACTCGCTTTACAGCTAAAAGGTCAAAAGAAAAAAGTAGCACTAGTCAGTGCAGATGTTTATCGCCCGGCCGCGATTAAGCAATTAGAAACTTTAGCTGGGCAAGTCGATGTAACTTATTTAACTTCCAGTTCAGATGAAAAGCCTTTAGATATTGCTAAACGTGCTTATAAAGAGGCACGTCTGTCGCAGATGGATGTTCTCATTGTGGATACAGCAGGCCGTTTAGGTATCGATGCTGACATGATGTCTGAAATTAAGGTTTTACATGATTTCTTAAAGCCTAATGAAACCTTATTCGTTGTTGACTCGATGGCGGGTCAAGATGCAGTTAATGCGGCAAAAGCATTCTCAGAAGCCTTAACACTTACTGGTGTGATATTAACTAAAGCCGATGGCGATGCTCGTGGTGGTGTGGCCTTGTCGGTTAGACAAGTCACTGGCGCACCTATTAAATATATCGGTCTTGGTGAAAAAATTGATGCACTCGAAGTGTTTCACCCGGATCGTATAGCATCACGCATATTAGGTATGGGAGATGTGGTCAGCTTAGTCGAACAAGTTGAACAACAGGTTGATAAGGATAAAGCTGAAAAACTTGCGCGTAAATTCAAAAAAGGTAAAGGCTTCGATATGCTTGACCTGAAAGACCAATATGAACAAATGCTAAAAATGGGCGGTATAGCCTCACTTATGGAAAAACTGCCTGGTGGTGCTAAGGCTATGCAAAATATGCCTGCACAGTTGTCAGACAAGGCCTTAATAAGCCAGATTGCGTTGATTAATTCCATGACAGCAAAAGAGCGACGTTTTGTAAGTTTAATTAATCCTTCTCGTAAAAAACGTATCGCAGCGGGCGCAGGAATGCAGGTTCAAGATCTCAATCGTTTGCTTAAGCAATTCAAGCAAATGGAGAAAACCATGAAAAAAATGCGCGGTGGCGGTATGAAAAAGATGATGCGAGCGATGAGCAATCGTTTTCCAGGCGGATTACAATAAATTTTTTTTGCTTATAAGTGCTTGTTTAAACTTAAAAAATACTTCAAACTTGATCTTCAAATAACATATATACGCAGTCAAATTCACTAAACTTAAAGTGGTTTGGTCAATGCTTGGCCCGATCTTAAAAGCATCCAATTGAATAGATAGATTTGCGATATGTAATTAAGTGTACATTTTGGTCAAATTCTCGTAAAATAGCTGGCTAACTACAAACATAAGCCGTTGCTAGTGTTTTTGCCAAGGATTAATTCTTTGCTAAACGCCTAAGCGACGGTTTTTTAGTACCGAAACTGCCATGAACAATGCGTATTTCAAGTACTGATTTTTAAAATTTTTGAGGAAACTAGAATGGTAGTAATTCGTTTATCACGTGGTGGTGCTAAGAAAGCTCCTTTTTACCACATTGTTGTTACAGATAGCCGCAACCGTCGTGACGGTCGTTACATTGAGCGTTTAGGCTTTTTTAATCCGCTTGCTAAAGGTAATGCAGAAGCATTACGTATTGATCAAGCTCGTGTTGATCACTGGGTTGGCCAAGGCGCACAACCTTCTGATCGCGTTCGTGCTTTAATCAAGCAAAACGCTAAAGCACAGGTTGCTGCTTAATTAAAAATGTCTACAACCAAGAGTGACCGCATATTGGTCGGTAAAGTTGTAGGCTTTTTTGGTTTAAAGGGATGGGTAAATATACTCTCTCATACACAGCCAAAAGATAATATTTTTAGTTACAAAACATGGTGGCTAAAAAATAGCAGTAAAAAAGACAGTGCTTGGATTAAGCAAGAAGCTTTTAAAACAAAGCTTCAAACCAAAGGTTTAATCGCCTTGTTCGATGGAATCAATGATCGAACACAAGCTCAAGTTTTTAAAGGTTTTGACATATACATTGATAACGACCAACTAGAGAATTTACCAGATGGCGAGTACTACTGGAAAGACCTGATGGGTTTAAGCGTTGTGAATGATACTGGATATCAGTTTGGTCATGTAGTTGACATGTTGGCAACTGGAGCAAACGACGTTCTGATTGTGCATGGTAAAGAGACTGATGCCAAAGTTTTGGCAAAACGTGAAAAAGATTTACTTAAAAAGAAATCTGAGTCCAATACAGCTAAGACAAAAATAGATTTAAAAGAAACTTTGATTCCTTATATTTGGGATCAAGTCATCAAACAAGTTGATATAGATAAGCAAGAAATTCTAGTCGCTTGGGATAAAGATTATCTAACTGATTGATGTGTAGCTATGCAAATTCATATCATTAGTTTATTTCCACAAGAAGTGGAAAACTTTGCTCAAATCGGTGTAGTCGGGCGAGCAATTAAAGATGGTAAGGTCATGTTGCAGGTTTGGAACCCGCGAGACAATACCTCGGATGTACACGCAACAGTGGACGACCGGCCTTATGGCGGCGGACCTGGAATGGTGATGAAGGTAGATCCATTACGCAAAACCATCCAGCAAGTAAAAGAAATTGCGCCGCAAGGCTGTCCAGTTGTGTACTTATCGCCAGCTGGACAAGTTTTGCAGCAAAAAATGGCAATAAACATGTCACAGCTGCCAGGAGTAATACTCTTAGCAGGTCGTTACGAAGGTATCGATGAGCGATTAATAGAACGTGATGTGGATATGGAATTGTCGATTGGTGATTACGTATTGTCGGGCGGTGAACTACCAGCTTTAGTCTTAATGGACTCGATAGTGCGTTTGTTACCTGGGGTTTTGGGGGATGATGAGTCATCACAACAAGATTCATTTATGCAGGGGATTTTAGATCATTCGCATTACACCAGACCAGCTGAATTTGATGGTCAAAAAGTACCTGAGGTGCTCATGAGTGGTGATCATAAAGCGATAGCAAGATGGCGTGCTGAAGAAGCACTTCAAAGAACACGTGTTAGACGTCCTGATTTACTTAAGGATGACTAAGACTTATATTTAGTTTTATTATTTTGTGTAGATTTTTCTACAACGTTTAAAAGGTAGATAACAATGAGCAATATCATTGAGCAATTAGAGCAAGAGCAGTTAAGAACTGACTTACCGGAATTTAGTCCTGGTGATACAGTAATAGTTGATGTGCGTGTAGTTGAAGGCGAACGTGAACGTATTCAGGCTTTCGAAGGCGTAGTAATAGCTATTCGTAACCGTGGTGCAAACTCTGCATTCACTGTACGTAAAATTTCGCACGGCGAAGGTGTAGAGCGTGTTTTCCAAACACACGCTAAATCCATTGCTGGTGTTAAAGTTAAGCGTCGTGGTGCTGTACGTAGAGCTAAGCTTTACTATTTACGTGAGCGTTCTGGTCGTTCTGCACGTATCAAAGAAAAAATCTAGTTTTTCTAGCTGTTTTTGCTAAGCAGCAACTAAAAATTTGGTTTGTAAAGAGTACACGATCTTTCGTGTGCTCTTTTTTTGTGCATTTTTGCAATCGACAGGAACTCAGGTAAGCTTCTAGATTTGGAGTTATGTTAAAAGCTGAGTATGTTAATTAAAACTAAAAATTCTCAATCCAGATACGATGGAAGCTTAACTTTTCCATTTGGTGTGGTCGGAATCCTCACCCAAGATAGCAATTTAATTGGTTTAGAATTCTTACCGCCAGGTACAGATGAAGTTTTACCCAAGACTGCAACGGGAAATCAAGTGTGGAATGCCTTATTTTCCTATATGGAAGACCCAAACAAACTTAATGAAGTTGCACTTGCGAGTGAGGGTACTGATTTCCAAAAGAAGGTCTGGAATGCGTTAAGGCGGATACCCGCAGGTGAGGTAATGACATACGGTGAATTGGCCAAATCTATTGATACTTCACCACGCGCTGCTGCTAATGCATGTAGGCGTAATCGTATTCCCATTCTAATCCCATGTCATCGGATTGTGGCTCAAAAAGGCTTGGGTGGGTATTGCGGTGAGACTAGTGGTTATATGTTGGATATAAAGATATGGTTGCTACAGCATGAAGGGTATCAAAATAAGCAGGTTTCTTTGTTATAAAAGCCATTCTTATTGGGTCATGAAACTATAAGATATAATTATATTAAAGAAATTTCACGAATTTATTTGTTTGAAACGTACAATTATTTTAGAAAATTGTAATTTCCATAAAGGGTAAAACATTGTCTTACAATAGCAGTATTAAAATTTTAATTTTTACTTTGTTACTAGGTTTAACAGCTTGTGCACAAATTGTTGAGAAACCTTTAATGAGTTTTTCTGATAATTTAACCGCTGCTGTTTTAGATCAAAATGATCCTGAACTGGTTCGTGAAGGCGCACCCACGTTTTTGCTTTTGATGGATGGTTTGATTCGGCAGTCTCCTGACAACCCAGCTTTGCGTGGGGCAGCAGCGCAATTGTACTCTTTGTATAATGCGGCCTTTGTTGATGACCCTGAGCGTAGTAAAAAGTTGGCAGCTAGTGCTTTTACGCATGGCTCAAAAGCTTATTGTTTGATGGCCAAAATTGATAATTGTGATTTAAACAAAATTGATTTTGATGTATTCGAAAAACGTATTGCTAAGTCTAAAATTAAAGATATAGATGCGTTATCTGCTCTATCTACCAGCTGGTTAGTTTGGATTCGTAGTAATGCAGATGATTGGTCTGCAATTGCGCAGTTACCAAAAGCTGAACTTGCTCTTAATCGTATTGTCCAACTTGATGGGGATTATGGTGAAGGTACAGCTAAAATGTATTTAGGAATAGTAAATAGTATTCGTCCACCTGCTTTAGGGGGCAAGCCTGAATTGGCCAAAAAATATTTTGAGGAAGCCATTAGCATTAGTAAGGGAAAAAATTTAGCTGTTAAGGTTGAATACGCAAATTCATATGCTCGTACTCTGTATGAGCGTGAGCTGCATGATCAACTATTGAATGAAGTATTGTTAGCCGAAACAGATGCGCCAGGCTTCACAATGAGCAATACCATGGCAAAAGAAGAAGCAAAACGTTTATTAGCATCTGCTGATGACTATTTTTAATATAGGCAATTACTTTCAAATTCGTTTAAAAGACACTTTAAATACACATTAATACAAGATAATATTATTTACAATCCATTAAAACTATCTACACAAATCAATACTCTCGAGTTCAGTATGAAAACATTATTTACAACATCTATCAAAGTTTCATTCATTGCAATACTAATGGCATTATCTAATATCAGTGTATCTGCGGCCCAACTAAAAATAGCTACAGTTGCTCCTGAAGGTTCGGCTTGGATGAATGCAATGCGAGCTGGAGCTAAAGAAATTAAAGAGCGCACTAATGGTCGTGTAAAAGTTAAATTTTATGGCGGTGGTGTTATGGGTAATGAGGCAAGTGTTACGCGAAAAATTCGCATCGGGCAGTTGCATGGTGGCGCATTTACCAGTGGCGGCGTTAGCCGAATTTATGATGGTATGGGCATATATGCAGTACCATTTTTATTTGATAACGCTGAAGAAGCCGCTTATGTACGAGAGCAGATGGATGAACTCTTATATGAGGGTCTGAAAAATAAAGGCTTTATTGGATTGGGAATGGCTCAAGGTGGCTTTGGTAAACTGATGTCTGCCAAAAGAATGCAGACTTTGGATGACCTAAAAAGTAAAAAACTTTGGGTGCCTGATGACGATGAATTAAGTTTTGACATTATGCGAAACTTAGGTTTATCTCCAGTTAAGTTGCCTTTAACTGATGTGCTTACTGGCTTACAAACACAATTACTTGAAATTGTTGGTAGTTCTGCAATCGGCGCTATTGCTTTGCAATGGCATACAAAAATTAAATATGTTCTTGATCAACCGCTACTATTCATTTACGGCACTTTAGTAATTGATCAGCGCTATTTTGGTAAATTGTCAAGCGATGACCAAGCAATTGTTAAAGAAGTTTTTAGTGAAATCTATAAAAAAATTGATACTGATAATTATTTAGATAATGAAAAAGCTGAGCAAGCATTACGCGATAATGGCGTGAGCTTTGAATCAGGTGATCCTGCAGAAATAGCTAAAATAGTTGCACAGGTAAGAGCGCAAACTGATGCATTAGCCGAAAAAAATGAAATTCCACAAGAGCTTTATAATCAAGTACAGGCACATATTAAAACCTTTCGTGCTAAAACTCTTGCAACGCCTGCGGAAGTGGTAAGTGTTGAGTAAGTGATTTGAGTTCCAAAATCATCTACAAATGGGCTTTCATTCTAGATTGTCCAACGTATAATGTAGCCTTACCTACAATCTAAGACTTTCTTAAGGATGAGCTTGAAAGCACTTATTCAAAAATTTCAGCAAAGCGAAGCTATTCTCAGCAAAATTGAAAATGCCTTAATTATTATTATTTTGTTTGCGACAATGTTTATTGCCGTGACGCAAATTGTTTTACGTAATGGCTTCTCAAGCGGCTTGAGCTGGGCTGACCCTGCCTTGAAAATGTTGGTTTTATATATCACCATCGTCGGATCAATTATTGCGACACGAGAAAATAAACATCTGAGTATTGATGTGTTAAGCAAGTTTTTACCGGTACACCTAAACCTTCTAGTTCAGAAATTTACTAATATCTTTGCTGCCTTTATTTGTCTTTTAATGAGTTATTACTCTTTAAAGCTCTTGCTGCTATCAAAAGAATTTGAAGATATTGCTTTTAATGGTATTCCACTTTGGATTTTGCAAATAATTTTGCCCTTAGGCTTTTTGTTAATGGCGATTAGGTTTGTAATAAATAATTTCAATAATAAGCTTTCACCAGATTCGGAGTTTGCCCTTACCAGTGTTCAAAAGATAGATGAGAGTACTTATTAATGGCTATTCTCTTAGGTATTGTTTTAGTCTTATTGGCTCTTTTTGGCGCGCCTCTATTTGTGGTAATTGCAGCGGGTGCCTTGCTTAATTTTGCTTTTGATGAATTTGGCTCACCAGTATCTGTGGCAGAAAGTTTCTATACATTGGCCGAAACTCCAATTTTGTTAGCTATTCCTTTATTTACCTTTGCTGGTTATATATTAAGTGAAAGCAATGCTCCAAAACGTTTAGTTAATTTGTCAGATGCTTTGTTAGGTAAGTTGCCAGGAAGTTTTGCTATTGTGACCTTGGTTGCATGCGCATTTTTTACCGCTTTTACCGGTGCAACTGGAATTACAATTGTTGCATTAGGCGCTCTGCTTTATCCAGCGTTACGTGACTCTGGCTATAAAGAAAATTTTTCTTTAGGCCTGGTAACTACTGGCGGCAGTTTAGGTCTTTTGTTTGCACCATCATTACCCTTGATTTTGTACGGAATAGTTACACAGCAAGTTGGCCGTAGTTATTATGATAAAGCTGATGTAATCGCTGAAACCAGTATTGATAATTTATTTATAGCTGGTATTTTACCGGGCGTTTTAATGATCGCCATGTTGGCGGTATATTGTTGGTGGGTTAATCGAGATTCGATTAAAGAAAATCTAAAAAACCGAAAATCAAACTCCAAACAAGTTAAATTTGCTGCCGCTTTAAAAGATGCTATCTGGGAGATGCCATTACCCCTGATTGTTTTGGGTGGTATTTATTCCGGCTACTTTGCAGTTTCAGAAGCTGCTGCAGTTACTGCCCTGTATGTGTTTGTGGTTGAAGTATTGATATTGCGCGAAATACCATTTAAAAATTTAATGGGCTTGGTCCGTGAATCTATGGTGATGGTTGGTGGAATATTAATAATTTTAGGTGTCTCTTTAGCATCAACTAATTTTTTAATTGATGCCGAAATTCCAAATCAATTGTTTGATTGGATTAATGCTCGAGTTGATAGCCAATTAAGTTTTTTATTACTTTTGAATATATTTTTATTAATTTTGGGCGCATTTTTAGATATTTTTTCTGCCATTGTTTTAATAATTCCCTTGCTTTTACCTGTTGCACTAGGTTTTGATATCCATCCAATTCATCTCGGAATAATCTTTTTAGCCAATATGCAAATTGGTTATATGACACCTCCAGTAGGTTTGAACCTCTTTATAGCAAGTTATCGTTTTGATCGTCCTATTATGCAGTTATATAAGGCAACACTACCTTTTTTGCTGATTTTGTTACTCTCAGTATTGATAATTACTTACTGGCCAAGCCTATCCTTGGTATTTATAAAATAATATTATTTTATAATCCTTTTTATATACCACTTTAATCAAAATTTGCTTGCAAGTATTGCGTTGCAGCACTCAATAATTTACTCATTTGCGACCCAAAAGTGGGACACTAATATCAACAACTTAGATTGCCATTCAGGCACTATTGTGTTGTAATTACTAGACATGCACACTTACTATGTAATGTAGCTAAATTATTGATAAATAAGCTCAATATATTTATAAAATATAGAGGAACAGTCTACGAAAGAGTAGACAATACTATTGAATGTCGCACACTAAGAGTCGGGCCAATCGCACACTAAGTGCATCTACAGAATTGCAAGTGATTAAGGCTGCAATCGACTTTGCTCAGTACTCTGCCGATGGCACAGAAAAAGGTTTATCTAAAGCACTTTCAGGACTTGGCGAAATCGCTGAAGCCGATGCTGCATTTTTTATCCCAATTAATGAAGATTTAAGTTTTGGTCAAATCATTTCGACTAATGGTTTTTATACACAAGAATTGTCTAAGCGTTTACAAACGAAGTTTGAAAATCGAACCTTAACTATTAATGATTGGCCAAGTGTTACACGCAGTGTTATTCAAGAAAAAAGTTTTGATGCCTTAGATACGCTTTTCATTAATGAGGGTCCTTTAAGGACAATTTTAACTGAGTCTAAAGTTGGTTCGATTTTACTTTTGGGCGTTGGCAGTGCGGATAATTTACATGGACTTATGGGTGTGTGTTGTGATGGCCCGGTCTCTCGTTGGCCAAGTGATGCATTACTTTTACTTAGGTTGATCACTTCTAGTTATTCACCATGGCTACAACGTAATAGAGCTGTTTCTGAATTACAGAGTATTAATGAGCGCCTCGACTTGGTTATGGATGGCTCTAATGACGGTTGGTGGGATTTTGACGCTACTAACAATCAAATTTATTTTTCAAAACGTTGGTATGCAATGCTTGGCTATTCTCATGAAGAAGGTCTTGAGTTTGTTACAGACTTGTCAAAAATTATTCATCCTGACGATATGAGTGTGACCCTGAGTAAGCTAAAGTCATTTAAGAACAAAGAAATTGATTTTTTCGAAAATGTTGGTCGCTTACGTCATAAAAGAGGTGATTACCGTTGGGTGCATACTCGAGCTAAAGGTATTTTTGATGCCTCAGGGAAATTGATTCGGATGGTGTCAACACAGCTTGATGTCACAGAGTCACGTTTGTATGAGGCTGAGTTTAAGCGAGAAAAAGAAAATGCTGCTGTTACATTGGATGCAATAGGTGACGGTGTAATCTCTACGGATACTGAGGGTTTAGTGGAATATATGAACCCAGTTGCAGAGCAATTAACTGGCTGGGTCATTTCGGAAGCACAAGGTTTACCAATTAAAGAAATTTTTAGAGTCTTTCATGAAGAAACTTGTGAGCCCATTGAAAATCCATTATTACTTTCAATCCGACGTAAGAATAAAATTAAATCTATCCGACCAAGTTTGATGGTTAAACGCGATGGTACCGAGCAATTTATTGAGTCAACTGCTGCTCCAATTCGAGGTACCCGTGATGACACTATGATTGTTGGTGGTGTATTGGTCTTTCACGATGTTACCGAATCGCGTGAATTAAATCGTCGTCTAAGTTATCACGCCAGTCACGATATTCTAACCGGCTTGGTTAATCGTGCCGAGTATGAAAAACAATTAGCTAACACTATTCAAAAAGTGGGTACAAACGAAAATTTCTATACTTTGTGCCATTTAGATATAGATCGTTTCAAGATGATTAATGATACATGTGGGCATGCTGCTGGTGACTTGTTACTTAGTCAATTAGGTGCTTTATTTAAATCTAAAATTCGTTGGCGTGACGTTATTGCTCGTATTAGCTCAGATAATTTTGGACTTATTAGTGAAGTCGCTAATATGTCAGAAGCCGAAAGCGTCATTGAAGATATACGTGTTGCAGTGAATGATTTTCAATTTGTCTGGGATGAAAGAACCTATAACATAACAGCTAGTATTGGTATGGTGCCTATTGCTAATAGTTCAACCACGGTTGAGGAATTGCTCACGACTGCAGAGAGTGCTTGTACCGCAGCTAAAGAGGGCGGCAGAAATCGTGTGCATGTGTTCAAAGAAAATGATTTAGATTTAATTCGTCGTAAACGTGAAATGCAATGGGCTGCTCGTATTAGCACCGCATTGGATGAAAACCGTTTTGAAATTTTCCGTCAATTTATCCATCCATTAGATGAAGATGGTAATAAAGAAAAAGATCATTACGAATTATTATTGCGTATGCGTGATGAAAAAAATAAATTAGTCTCTCCTGCATTGTTCATTGCTGCGGCTGAGCGTTATGGGTTAATAAAAAGAATTGATCGATGGGTAGTTTTAAATACTTTCAAATGGTTAATATCTGAAGCGGATGAGCGTGAAAGACTAGCAATGTGTTCAATTAATTTATCTGGTCAAAGTATGTCGGATGATAAATTCTTGGATTTTGTTATAGATCAATTTGAAACAACTGGTTTGGATCCTTCGCTGATTTGTTTTGAAATTACTGAAACAGCTGCTATTGCTAGCTATGCTAAAGCAACACATTTTATTGAAACTCTTAAAAACTTGGGCTGTAAATTTGCCTTAGATGATTTTGGTACGGGTCATGCATCGTTTGGTTATCTGAAACAATTCCCAGTTGATTATTTAAAAATTGATGGTAGCTTTGTTAAAGGTATCGTCAATGACCCAATTGATAGAGAAATGGTTCGAACTATTAATGAAATAGGGCATTTAACTGGTAAAAAGACCATTGCTGAATTTGCTGAGAACCAAGAAATAATCAAAATTTTACGTGAACTTGGTGTGAATTACGCTCAGGGATTTGGTTTTTCTCAACCTGAACAAATTATTCGTATAAGCGCATAATTTCATTAGCAAATTCTTTTGCTCTTTTTAAAATTCTACTTTTTATTTATTCGCTAAATGTAAAACGCATTGATAAATCCACTGCACGAACGTGTTTGGTTAAGCTTCCAGTAGAAATAAAGTCCACGCCAGTTTCTGCATAACTACGTAAGGTTTCCAAATTAATATTACCGGAGGCCTCTAATTTGGTGTCGCCTTCAAACTGTTGGGTGAGTGTAACGGCCATACGTATGTCTTCATGGCTGAATTCATCCAACATGATGATGTCAGCACCGGCAGCAAGTGCTTCATGAAACTCCTCCATGTTTTCAGTTTCTACTTCCAATGTTAACTCTGGGTGATTTTGTCTTGCTGTTTCGATTGCTTGGTTGATTCCTCCAGCAGACATGATGTGATTTTCTTTAATTAAAAATGCATCATAAAGTCCGATACGATGATTGTGACAACCGCCTAAAGCAACAGCGTATTTCTGGGCATTACGCAAACCAGGAAGTGTTTTACGAGTATCTAAAACTTTGCAGTTTGTCCCAGAAACTTGTTCGGAGTATATTTTTGAAATTGTCGACGTACCTGACAAAGTTTGTAAAAAATTCAATGCTGTGCGCTCGCCGGTTAAGATTGAGCGTGCCGGGCCTTTCAGAATTACTAAAAGTGAGTCAGCTTCAACAATATCACCATCTGAGACTTGCCAATCAATTTCTATACTTTCATCAAGTTGCTTAAAGGTTTGATTGAACCAGTCTTTTCCACAGATAACGGCTTCTTCACGGCATATCACTCTGGCCTCGGCAATTTGTTGTTCAGGAACCAGTGCCGCTGTTACGTCACCGGTGCCAACATCTTCTAATAGTGCTATAGCCACAGAACGGGCAATATCTGCAGGGTCATTTAAAATGATTGATGGTTGGCTTGCTGCATTGTTGCTCATAGATGTTCTCTGTAAATTAAATTATCTGAAATTTTAAAGGTCTGGTTTGCTTACTAAAGCGTAATTATAAATGAATTTCTAGCAAGCGGCTTTTTTTGCAACCATCTGTTAAAATAGCGGTCTATTTACTAATATCCATGCTACGGGAGAACTAACATGGCACATTTACTACCTGAACTACCTTACGAACTCGATGCGCTTGAGCCACATATTTCAAAAGAAACCTTGGAATATCACTATGGCAAGCATCATGCTGGCTACGTGGGTAAGCTTAATGCCGCTATCGAAGGCACGGATCAAGCTGAAATGTCTTTGGAAGACTTGGTTAAAAATGCCGAAGGTGGCGTGTTTAATAATGCGGCGCAAATTTGGAACCACAGTTTTTACTGGAACTGTTTAAGTCCTAATGGTGGCGGAGAGCCTACTGGTGATCTAGCAGCAGCTATTACAGCAAGTTTTGGTTCTTTTGCTGAATTCAAAACAGCGTTTACAGCAAAAGCAGGCACTTTATTTGGTTCTGGTTGGGCGTGGTTAGTAAAGAATCCAGATGGTTCTTTAGAAATTACCCAAACATTTAATGCTGATACTCCTTTAACTGGTGCTGCAACGCCTTTATTAACATGTGATGTATGGGAACATGCTTATTATGTTGATTACCGTAATGCAAGACCAAGTTACATTGAGGCTTTTTGGAATCTCCTTAATTGGGATTTTGTAAGCGCTAACTTCTCAGCATAATTTAGGTTTATTTGAATTATGCAAACCATTCAAAGTCCTTGTATTGATGTGTGTGAAATGAATCAGCAGGGCCTTTGTGGTGGTTGTTTACGTACTCGTAATGAAATTGCACTTTGGGGTTCTATGACTCCTGAACAACGTCGTATTATTATGGAAAGCTTGGCTACACGCCGTACTGCTACTAAGTAAAACTAACAGAGGTTTTTATGAAAAACACTTTATTAATTGCTTTATTCTCAATAAGTTTATTGTTATCAGGTTGTACTGCGTTAGTTATCGGTGGAGCTGCCGCTGGAGGCTATGCGGTAGCTAAAGATGAGCGTTCTGCAAAACAAATAGCTGATGATGCAAGTATCACTGGCGCCATTAAGTCAAAATTACTAGCTGATAAGTATGTCAAAGGCTTTTCAATTGATGTCGATACCTATAAACGTGAGGTGACATTGAATGGTGAATTGACTTCAAACTTCAGCAAAGAGCGTGCAGGCGAGATTGCCAATAATACCCGTGGCGTAGTGCAGGTAAAAAACAATCTTACAGTTGTAAAGTAAGCATTTAGCACCCATATAAAGAATAACCTTATATATGATTCATCCAAGAGGTAAGTAATGGATATCAACGCAAAAATTAAAGAACAATTAGACAGTAGTCCTGTCCTTTTATATATGAAAGGTAATCCAACCTTTCCTCAATGTGGTTTTTCATCACAAGCGGTTGCTGTGCTAAAGCATTGCGAGGCTGAATTTGCTACTGTAAATATTTTCGAAGAACCAGAAATTCGTGAAGCACTTAAAGTGTATTCAAACTGGCCGACCTATCCTCAGCTTTATGTAAAAGGTGAGTTGATTGGTGGATGCGATATTATTACCGAAATGTATGAGTCAGGTGAGTTGCAGGAAATCTTGAAAGAAGTTAAAGCTAATTGAATAGCTTTAGTTTTCAAGAAGTATTTAAAACCCGTCCAAGGACGGGTTTTTTATTGCTTAAGCAAAATTAAATGTCTGAGCGTCAGTAAATTTATTGACCATTTTGCAAAACAAATCAGCAGTAATTTCAGCATCATAAGCGGCGGAATGGGCCTTGGCATTGTCGTATTCAATACCCGCTACTTCACAAGCTCTTGAAAGCACTGTTTGTCCATAAAGTACGCCGCCTAAGGTTGCAGTATCAAAGCAAGTAAAGGCATGAAAAGGGTTGCGCTTATGCTTTGTTCTTTCTACGGCGGCATTTACAAAGCCTAGATCAAACCAGGCATTATGACCTATCAAAACAGAGCGTTTGCATTCTACGGTATTTTTTTCTGCTCGAATAACTTTAAAAATTTTATCTAAAGCTTCGCGTTCTGTAACAGCGCCACGCAGTGGATGATCAAGTTGAATGCCAGTAAAATCTAAGGCCGATTGTTCTATGTTTGCACCTTCAAACGGTTCTACATGATATCTGTGAGTCTCTAAGCGCTGTAACTGAAAATTTTTATCAACCGCTAAGGTTACAGCAGCAATTTCCAAGAGGGCATCAGTATTTGAATTAAAACCGCCAGTTTCAACATCTACCACAACCGGGTAAAAGCCACGGAAGCGATTTTTCATCCACTCAATTTGTTCGTGGTTGTAATTTTTGGGATCACTCATAGCGCAACCTTCCATTGCATAGTTTCGCCAGCGTGGAAGGGAATCACTACCTCAGAGCCAAAGTCATACACCTCAGGCACATGCCAAGGTTCTTTACGTAAGGTTATGTATTCGTCATTCTCTTCAAGACCATAAAACTGAGCGCCAAATATACTGGCAAAGCCTTCAAGTTTATCTAGGGCGTTGGCTTGTTCAAATACGTCAGCATAAAACTCCAAAGCCGCATGAGCACTGTAAATACCAGCACAACCGCAGGCATTTTCTTTGCTAGTTCTAGAATGCGGAGCACTATCTGTACCTAAAAAGAAATTTTTATTGCCACTGGTCGCAGCATCAATCAAAGCAAGTTGGTGCTTTTTTCTTTTTAGAATGGGTAGACAATAAAAATGTGGTCGAATACCGCCCTTGAATATTGCATTACGGTCATACATTAAATGCTGAGGTGTAATAGTAGCTGAAACATTCTCGCCGGCAGCATTTACAAATTGCACGGCTTCTTGTGTAGTGATGTGTTCGAATACAATTTTAAGTTTTGGAAAACGACGAATCAAAGGATAAAGAGTTTTATCAATAAACATTTTTTCTCTATCAAAGACGTCAACAGCATGACCATTTTCATCGCTTAGAGCTTCACCGTGTACCAGTAAAGGCACTTGATGTTCTTGCATTGTTTCTAATACGCCATACACTTTTTCGATGTCTGTGACGCCAGCCGATGAATTAGTTGTAGCGCCTGCCGGGTAAAGCTTTAAAGCTTTTACATGCTCGCTAACTGCAACCTTTTTAATTTCACTCACTTGTGTGCTGTCGGTTAAATACAGGGTCATTAGTGGAGAGAAATTTACATCTTTGTTTAGGGCATTGAGTATTCGCTCTCGATAAGCAAGAGCCGCTTCAACGGTAGTTACGGGAGGTGATAGATTAGGCATGATAATCGCACGGCCAAATTGGGCAGCTGTGTGTGCAATTACCGATTGCATAGACGAACCATCACGTACATGCAAATGCATGTCATCGGGTTTAATTATGCTCAGTTCCATAGTGTCTTCTTTCAATCGCAGGGCGATTTGCGTATCAGTCTACCTATTTGGCAAGCTTTT
>CAJQOG010000092.1 GCA_905479875.1 uncultured Gammaproteobacteria bacterium | reverse complement strand
TCTGCTACAATCTGCCTCATGGCAAAAAAATCCACAAAATACACAGCAAAAATTCCTGATGAAAATGGATTTATCCATTACACAGATGAAGAAAATGAAATTTGGAATACTTTAATTACTCGTCAAAAAGCTAATCTACCTGGCAAGGCTTGTGAAGACTCTTTGGAATGTTTGGATTTAATGGATTTTCCTGAAGACCGTGTTCCGCAATGTGCCGATGTATCTAAAATAATGCGTGAACATACGGGATGGGAAGTTGCTCCAGTCCCTGCTTTGATAAATTTCCAACGATTTTTCGGACTACTCGCTAATAAACGTTTTCCTGCCGCAACTTTTCTTCGTACCAAAGAAGACTTGGACTATTTGCAAGAACCAGATATTTTTCATGAAATATATGGACATACTCCTCCATTAACTGATCATCGCTTTGCGGCATTCACTCACGCTTATGGTCGTGCTGGTGTAATGGCAGATAAAAAAGACCAAGCTATGCTGGCTCGCTTATATTGGTTTACAGTTGAATTTGGTTTAGTAGATAAAGGCGATGGCTTACGCAGCTATGGAGCTGGTATCATTTCATCCATTGGCGAAACTGAGCATGCATTGCACGGTAAAGAAGTCATTCGTAAACCTTTTGACCCAATCGAATTACTGCGTACACCTTATCGTATCGATATTTATCAACCCATATACTTTGTATTAGAAAGTTTTGATCAATTATTTGATTTGGCTCAAGAAGATTTATTGGGATTAATTAAACATGCACGTAAGTTGGGAATGCATGAACCTAGCTTTCCACTGATTGATAAAAGTGCTTAATTGAATGAGATACTGCTATCAAGTAGCGGTAAAGTAGTACTTTAATTTTGTACTATATGAGCCAGTCTCGTCGGTCACAATATAAACTTACCTCCCCGCGGCTTGACCGCGCGGTCAAATAAAGAGAAGAAACATGACATCAAAACTTAAAAATAAAAAATGTGCTCCGTGTAATGGTGAAGTAGAAGCCATGCCAAAAGCTAAGGCTGAAGAATTACTTCAAGAACTAGCTAAAGATTGGACCTTGTCTGATGATGGAACTATGTTAAGTAAAGATTTTAAATTCAAAGGTTTTTATAAAACCATGGCCTTTGTTAACTCCGTTGCTTGGATTGCCAACCAACAAGTTCATCATCCAGATTTAGAAGTGGGCTACGGTCACTGCTTAGTGAATTACACCACCCATGAAATCGATGGCTTATCTATCAACGATTTTATTTGTGCTGCGAAAATTGACGCTTTATTAGAAAAATAGAATATTACAAATGGGTCCATTAAAAACCTTTAAATAATAATGTTTTGTAAAAATAAGCACACACCCATACTAATACAGCAATTATATTGTGTAAAATTGAAAAATTACCTCCTGGTTAGGCTATTTATAACTTAATATACGGTACTTTAGCTTAATTCCAAAAGCGCGAGAAATTTTATCCAATTCGATAGTCAAAGAATTCAAATACTGTTGCAACTAAAACCAATGCGTTTATTCGTATTGTTTGTTACGAGTGTTTTATTATTACCTTTACTTGTAGAAATGGGTTTCAATATAGCCTACGGTAATGAGGTTTTTGAATCGGTTTCTGCTAATGTTTCTGCAGTTGCTATGTTACTTGGCTATCTGGCTGCCTATGCGATAACAATTTACTTCGCTAGGGATTATTTTAAGATCACTTTAAAGTATTTATTTCATAAGCTATCACCCAAACTTATTTTTGCTGCTTTTTTTATAGGCTTATTATTTACGGCTTGCATTCTTGAGCTAATGATTTTAATTGAACCACCACCTGAGTTTGGTTCAGAAAATGAAGACTTATTATCTGGAACACTCTTATCACGCGGCGTGCTCATTTTATTTACCGCCTTACTCGGTCCACTAGTGGAAGAGTTTGTTTTTAGAGCCTACATTTTTGATGCGGTAACTCAAAAATTCAGTTTTGTAACAACTGCAATAATTACTAGTTTTTTATTTATGCTTCCACATATGCTGAGTTACTACACCTACTGGCCAGCAGGTATTATTCTTTTTTGCTTGGGATTATTATTAGCCTATTTTCGAAGACGCCACGACAGCATACTGCCTTGCATTGTTTTACATTCAACTTATAACTGTGGTTTGTTAGCTTTATTTTTTATTGCTAGTTAGAGTAAGAAAAAATATTTTTTCTTACTCGTATCCCCATGAAAATGGGGATCTAATAATCTAAAAGGCAGAGCATGGATTCCTGCCTCGGTAATTGCTCCGAGCATTACTCTATCTCCTACATCTTACCTACAGGGATGTAGGAAATGCATAAGGATTGTTGGGAGCAATCCATGCCATGTAGTCGTACGCAGGAAAGACGAGTAGAGTTCAAGAAATAGGGTTAAATTTTAGAATACTAAGCTTTTATCTAGATATAAAAACCACCTAGGCTGAATACCTAAGTGGCCTTTAAAATAACAAAAAACTACTAAACGTGTCTACCGCCAGTCCAACCACCTTTTGTTAAAACCTCATCGCCTAAAGACTTTGGCGCTTCTTCTAAATCCGTTGCCATCGAGTCATTCCAACGATTTAAGAAACCATACAAACTAACGGCAGCAAGCATTTCAACAATTTGATCATCA
>CAJQOG010000091.1 GCA_905479875.1 uncultured Gammaproteobacteria bacterium | reverse complement strand
AACAGCTTTTAACACTCCGACTTGATAAGCTGCACGGGCGCCGCCGCCGGGTAGTATTAGTGCTCTGGAATGTTGACTTAACTTTTGCATGTTTAATTTATTGTTATCACTTTGCTTTGTGTTGAAGGCTTCTCACCGGTTTTAGTCCAGGTAAGCAAAATCTTATTATCCTCGATTTGTGCCACTTGAGGTACGCCTGAAGAACGCGACATATCAATCTCTGTAGCTGTTTGAATCTCACCGACTGTTCCATCAACTGTCACTATACGATATAACAATGCCGTATTGTTATCCTTCATACCAATCCAACTGATAAAAATTGTATCCGCATTTATCCAATCAACTGCAACACGTCCCAGATTATTACTTTCATCCACAACAATCGCATCTTGAAATTGCTGGCCATTATCATTTGAGAAAGCCACTTGAACTTTAGGTTTATTGTCCGCTGCAGTAAACCATGCTAATGCTAGCTTATTGTTATTTGCTGAAAGCACTGGGCCATTTACAGGGCAAGCCTGTAGATTCCAATTATCAACTGGTGTATTTTCAGACTCAATCCAATCACCACTCGTGTTATATAAAATTTTAATATCGCGAATTTCGGAAGTTAGGTTTTTAGGCTCTCTGTCTCGGTACGCTACAACTACGCCGTCCTCAGTTTGCACCATAGTAGTTTGGCAACAATCACAAGTTAAAGAATCCAATTCTGTTCTTTCGTTTACTTGACCTTGATTATTAATAAAAGCGTAACGCATGGTCATACCTTGAATATTTTCCAATGAAGCAGTTTTTGCATGTTCACTATGAGAGTCATGGTCAGCACCCTGCATATTACGACCATCAAGCCAAATCGCATGCGAACCCTTTGTAGTTGGCTGTAAACTTACAAAGCCATGCTCTGTGGCACTATTATCGGTATGTAGCCACTGTGGCTTTGTCCAAGTTTGATCCAAACTTCGAACTGAATAACGTACGCCATAAGCATAAGTACCGTTACCGTTTTTTTCTAACCAATGAGCAAAATAATTATCATCATGCTTAACCACTGAGGGAAAGTCAGCCCAGTTGATAAACCAATTACTACCACTCGCTACCAATTCTGGTTCTGTCCAGACATCATTTTCCAAAAAGACAAGCCATAATGAACTGATGTCTTGAGAGCTTGTGACGTAACTTAGCAATATATTATTTTCATTATCTACAAACAAGTTTGGCAGGCTTGCATCTGCAATGTTTAATGTTTTCAAATCAGAAAAAATTGGCAATTGTGCTTGCTTATTATGACTTTTAATCGATGGGGTTTTTTTAACTTCTTGACATGCTGCAATTGAAAAAATCACCATTAGCATTACTAAGCTTTTAAGAAAATTCGCCATAAACCTAGATACAAACCTGATTATCAATCATGATACACGAAGGATTTTCATGGTGTTAGTTCCACCTTGGATACCTGAAAGATCACCACGTGTTAACACTACTAAATCGCCTGACTCAACAAAACCTTTGGTCTTTAGTTGTTGCAAGGCATCTATTAAAACATTTTTAGCCTCTCTCTCAACTACATCAAACGCAACAGGGTATACACCGCGGAACATCTTTACTTTGCGTCGAGTATTCTCATGTCTAGTCAATGCAAAAATAGGAATACCAGAACTTATACGCGACAACCATAAAGCAGTTGAACCTGATTCTGTCAAAGAAACAATTGCCTTGACGTGCAAGTGATTTGCCGTATACATAGTTGCCATTGCTATAGCTTCGTCTATGCGTTCAAAATCTTCATTTAATCTATGTTTAGAGCGAATAGTATCTAAATGACGTTCAGCGCCCTCACATACTTCAGCCATCGACGTAACTGTTTCTACAGGATACTTGCCCACTGCGGTTTCACCAGACAGCATCACCGCATCACTACCATCAATAACGGCATTAGCCACATCCATCACCTCAGCACGAGTAGGCATTGGATTAGTAATCATAGACTCCATCATTTGCGTAGCGGTAATCACAATACGATTATGCAAACGAGCCTGACTAATAATGTGCTTTTGAACCACTGGTAATTCTGCATCACCAATCTCTACCCCGAGGTCACCTCGGGCAACCATTACCGCATCAGAGACTTCAAGAATGCTAGTTAATTTATCAACTGCTTCAGTACGTTCAATTTTAGACACTATACCTGCATTTGAACCTGCAGCTTTTAACAAGTCCCTAGCATAATTAACATCCGCACCATCACGCACAAAAGAAACCGCTACATAATCAAGCTCTAATTCTGCAGCAAGAATAATGTCTTTTTTATCTTGTTCGGTAAGCGCTTCAGCAGACAAACCACCACCTTTGAGATTTAAACCTTTTTTATTACTTAAGGTACCACCCAATACAACTTCAGTGTGAATGCGTGTTCCATCAATGTCTTTAACTAATAAATTAATCAAACCGTCATTTAACAATAATGTATCGCCAGGCTTAACATCATTAGCTAAACCTTGGTACGCAATACCCACGCCGGCTTTAACACCTTCGTTTTCAGGAAAAGTATGGTCTAAGAAAAACTCATCGCCCTTAGCGAGCTCGATAAAGCCATCAAGAAATTTATTGATTCTAATTTTAGGGCCCTGAAGATCGCCCATTAAAGCAATATCATGCCCGCCTGCTTTGGCAACTTTACGCACCAACTCAACTCGCTTACGAGTTTCAGCATGACCAGCATGTGAAAAATTCAAACGAATTACATCCACGCCTGCAACAAATAAACGCTCTAATACGTCGGCGTTATCTGTAGCCGGCCCTAGACTTGCAACTATCTTAGTTCTTCTCATTGTGTGTAGACTCTTCTTATTAATTCTTTTTATAGAATTTAGTTTTACTAATTATTATTTTACGTATTTTAACAGCTTAATTAGAAAGTTTTTCGGTTGCATAAGAAACAAAAGAGCCAGCATAAAATACTGGCTCTAAGGACATTTAGCATTGGTAATACCAATTATGTTTTAGAACGTGCCTCTAAGGCTGCAACCGCTGGCAGTTTTTTCCCTTCAAGAAATTCCAAGAAAGCCCCGCCTCCAGTAGATATATAAGACACCTTATCTTCAATATCGTATTTCTCTAAAGCCGCTAAAGTATCACCACCCCCTGCAATCGAAAATGCATCGCTCTCTGCAATAGCTAAAGAAATTGCTTTGGTTCCCTCACCAAATTGATCAAACTCAAATACTCCTACTGGTCCATTCCAAACAATTGTCCCTGCATTTTTAAGTATATCTGCCAAAGCCGCTGAGCTTTCCGGGCCAATATCAAAAATCATATTGCTCTCAGTAACTTCACTAGCCATCTTTACCTCTGCCACAGCAGTTGGAGAGAACTCTTGCCCCACAATCACGTCAGTAGGAATTGGAATAAAACCACCACGATTCTCAATATCAGCTTGTATGCTTTGGGCTGTTTCTACCAAGTCTTCTTCATACAAAGATTTCCCTACTTCATATCCATTAGCAGCCAAGAATGTATTTGCAATTCCACCACCAACAATAAGTTGATCAACTTTTTGAGACAAAGCTTTAAGTACTTCTAACTTTGTAGATACTTTTGAGCCACCAACAATTGCAACCAACGGTCTCTTAGGTGCTTCAAGTGCATTACCTAAAGCCTCCAATTCATTCGACAATAAAGGACCCGCACAAGCAACTGGAGCAAACGCAGCAACACCGGCTGTGGAAGCTTGTGCTCTGTGCGCCGTTCCGAAAGCGTCCATAACAAATACGTCACACAACTTAGCCATTTTTTCTGAAAGCGCTACATCGTTTTTCTTTTCGCCTTTATTAAAGCGAACATTTTCGAGTAACTTCACTTGACCAGCTTCCGTTTTAACTCCATCAAGCCATTCTTTAATAAGTTCGACCTCTTGACCCATTAAACCTGACAGATGTTCTGCAACAGGTTTTAGTGAAAACTCCTCAGCATAGACTCCTTCTGTTGGGCGACCTAAATGAGACATCAACATCACAGAAGCACCTTTTTCTAGAGCCATCTTAATTGTTGGTAGTGCCGCACGAATACGTTTATCACTGGAAACTTTGCCGTCAGTAATGGGTACATTAAGGTCTTCACGAATTAATACCCTTTTACCCGTTAAATCTAAATCTTGCATTTTTAGAAATGTCATATTGTAATTCTCTTTATTTCAAAAAAAATCCGACTCAAGATAACGTGAGTCGGATTTAAATAATACTATCAATCTATAAGAATGATTTAAGCATTCATTAATGCCAATGAAGTATCTAACATACGATTTGAGAAACCCCACTCATTATCGTACCAAGAGCATACTTTAACTAAGTTACCACCATTCACTTTAGTAAGTGTTGCGTCAAAAATTGAAGTATGCGGATTGTGATTAAAATCAACCGAGACTAATGGGCCGTCGCTATAAGCCAAAATACCTTTCAATGGACCGGTCTCAGATGCTTTTTTCATAATAGCATTTACTTCTTCAACTGTAGTATCACGACCAGCGGTAAAAGTTAAATCCACCATTGAAACATTGATAGTTGGAACACGGATTGCATAGCCATCTAACTTACCATTCAATTCAGGAAGCACTAAACCAACCGCCTTAGCAGCACCGGTACTGGCAGGAATCATACTCATGGTGGCAGAACGTGCTCTGCGTAAATCTTTATGGTAACTATCTGATAACACTTGATCATTAGTATATGCATGGATGGTAACCATTAAACCGTTTATCAAAGTTAACTCATCATGTAATGGCTTAACTAAAGGTGCTAAGCAATTGGTTGTGCATGAGGCGTTAGAAATAACTTGGTCAGACGCTTTTAAAACACCATGGTTCACGCCATAAACAATAGTTGCATCAGCATCACCAGCAGGTGCAGAGATAACAACTTTTTTAGCGCCGGCTTCTAAATGTGCGGCAGCTTTATCACGTGTGGCAAAAAAACCAGTGCATTCATGTACTACGTCAACACCCAATTCACCCCAAGGAAGTTTAGAAGGGTCACGTTCGGCGCAAACTTTAATTTTGTCGCCATTCACAATCATGTAATCGCCCTCTACACTTACGTCGCCAGGGAACATACCATGTGCTGTATCGTATTTAGTTAGGTGAGCATTAGTCTCAGCACTTCCCAGATCGTTAATTGCAACAATCTGAATTTCACTGGTGCGATTTGATTCATACAAAGCGCGTAATACATTACGTCCAATTCGTCCGTAACCGTTAATAGCAATTTTAATAGCCATGATGTTTTCCTTTAGTTTCTAAACTAATTCAAATAATAAAAATAAAATTTAAAGAATATCTTTCACTGTTGCAACAACATTCTCAACTGTGAAACCAAAATGTTTAAATAATTCACTAGCCGGTGCAGATTCGCCGTAACGATCTAAACCAATAACACGGCCTTCTAGGCCGGTATATTTATACCAAGCTGATGTTACACCAGCTTCTACAACAACACGCTTAGTAATTGCTTTTGGTAGTACTGACTCTTGATAATCCGCATCTTGCTGTTCAAATACATCAGTTGATGGCATAGAAACAACACGAACCGCTTTACCTTCAGCTGTTAAAGCCTTTGCTGCATCCATAGCTAAATGAACTTCAGAACCTGTAGCAATTATTATCGCGTCAGGAGAGGTAGACGGCTCAAACAAAACATAAGCCCCTTTTGCCACATCAGCTAATTGCTGAGTATCACGCTCTTGGTGCGGAAGGTTCTGACGAGTAAAGATTAACGCCGAAGGAGTTTTACGTTTTTCAACTGCTGACTGCCAAGCAACGAATGATTCAACACCGTCACAAGGACGCCATACATCCAGATTTGGCATTAAACGCAAACTCGCTGTGTGCTCAACTGGTTGGTGTGTTGGACCATCTTCCCCTAAACCAATTGAATCATGTGTGTAAACAAAGATGCTTCCAACTTCCATTAAGGCCGCCATACGAACTGCATTACGTGCGTAATCAGAGAAGGTGAGGAATGTTGCACCATATGGAATAAAACCGCCATGTAGAGCCGCTCCATTCATAATTGCCGACATTGCAAACTCACGCACGCCATAAAATATGTAATTACCGCTAGCATCAGTTGGCGTAATTGCCTTTGAGCCCTTCCACCAAGTATTGTTTGAACCGGTTAAATCAGCTGAACCACCTAGTAATTCAGGAAGTACCGGACCGATAGCATTCAAGGCACGTTCAGACGCTTTACGTGTCGCATGCCCAGCTTTTTCAGCATTAATTTCATTTAATAAATTCTGAGCAGTTTTGTCCCAGTTTCCAGGCAAGTTACCCGACATTTGACGCGAATAATCATTGGCTAGTTCTGGGTGTTCTTTGGAGTATGAAGCAAACATTTGCTCCCAAGCTGATTGCGACTTTTTACCTTTTTCTTTCGCATCCCAAGCACTGTTAATTTCAGCAGGAATTTCGAAAGGAGCATGTGGCCAATTCAATTCCGTACGTGCAAGTGCTATTTCTTCATCACCTAAGGCAGCACCATGAACGCCCGAAGTACCTTGTTTTGTGGGTGCACCAAAACCGATTACGGTTTTACAACAAATCAAACTTGGCTTATCAGTCACTTTTTTAGTTTCTTCAATAGCTGCTTTAATAGCATCAGGATCATGACCATCAACACCCTTAACCACATGCCAACCATAGGCTTCAAAACGTTGTGGCGTGTTATCGGTAAACCAGCCGTCTACTTCGCCATCAATTGAAATGCCATTGTCATCCCAAAATGCTACTGACTTACCAAGACCCAAAGTACCAGCAAGCGAACAAGCCTCATGTGAAATACCTTCCATCAAACAGCCATCGCCCATGAATACATAAGTATTGTGATCAACCACAGGAAAGTTTGGCTTATTAAATCGTTCACTCAATATTTTTTCAGCTAAGGCAAAACCAACAGCATTAGTGATACCTTGGCCTAAAGGACCCGTGGTAGTTTCTACGCCTGGTGTAATTCCGTATTCTGGGTGACCTGCTGTTTTTGAACCCATTTGACGAAAGTCTTTAAGTTCTTGCATAGGAAGGTCGTAGCCTGTGAGATGCAACAATGAATAAATCAGCATTGAGCCATGACCGTTTGACAATATAAAGCGATCTCTATCGTGCCAGCTTGGGTCTTGTGGATTATGTTTTAAATAATCATTCCATAAGACTTCAGCAATATCTGCCATGCCCATTGGCGCACCGGGGTGACCAGAATTAGCGGCTTGGACAGCGTCCATACTGAGGGCTCGAATTGCATTTGCGAGTTCACGACGAGTTGACATAGTTTGACCTTAGTTTTACGGCTCAAAGAGCAATTTTTAGGCAGATGAAAGTTTGAGTAAATCATCTAATAGTTATTTAAGCCGCGCATTGTCGCCTACCAACATTATGTTCGCAAGCTCACCAAATGAGTGTGAAATATAAATCCTTGTTTTAATGCCATTTAAGCCATGCTAGCTCATGTTATGCAGTAGGTGTTTTTATAGGAAATTTTTACTGTCTGCGCCCTAAGATTGAGCATAATGCCGTGTAATAAATCAATCAATAGATTAATTTTTAGGGTTTGAGAAATTATCATCCAGACAAGAGTTAAATAGATACGTATAATACCCGCCTGAATATACGTCTAGACGTCTAAATGAAATTTCATACTTTGGTCTTAATGGCCACGACAGAGGAAAGCACATGAGCACACAATCATTATTCACATCTGAATCAGTTTCTGAAGGTCACCCAGATAAAATTTCTGACCAAATTTCTGACGCGGTACTCGACGCGATTCTTGAAAAAGACACTTCAGCGCGTGTTGCTTGCGAAACTTTGGTTAAAACCGGCATGGTGATTGTTGCAGGTGAAATCACTACCGATGCATGGATTGATCTAGAAGAACTGGTGCGAGAAACCGTTTTAGAAATTGGTTACAACAGCTCTGACATGGGATTTGATGGTGCAAGTTGTGCAGTCTTGAACGCAATTGGTAAGCAATCTCCTGATATTAATCAAGGTGTTGATCGGGCTGCTCCTGAAGAACAAGGCGCTGGTGATCAAGGCTTGATGTTTGGTTATGCTAGTAACGAAACTGAGGTATTAATGCCTGCTCCTATCACTTATTCGCATTTGCTTGTTCGCAAGCAGGCTGAAATTCGTAAGAATGGCACCTTATCTTGGTTACGTCCAGATGCTAAGTCACAAGTAACTTTCCGGTATGAAGATAACAAACCAGTAGGAATTGATGCGGTTGTATTATCAACTCAACATGACGAGGGCATCAGTCAATCCGACCTGAAAGAAGCGGTTATGGAACACATCATTAAACCGGTTTTACCTGCAGAATGGTTAGATGCTGATACTAAGTATCACATCAACCCAACTGGCAAATTTGTGATTGGTGGTCCAGTGGGCGATGCAGGCTTAACTGGCCGTAAAATTATTGTTGATACTTATGGCGGCATGGCTAGGCATGGTGGTGGCGCATTCTCTGGTAAAGATCCTTCAAAAGTTGATCGCTCAGCGGCTTATGCGGCTCGTTATGTAGCAAAAAATATTGTTGC
>CAJQOG010000090.1 GCA_905479875.1 uncultured Gammaproteobacteria bacterium | reverse complement strand
CGTTCGGTTCCTTTTGTATCAAAAGCAACTGGTCAGCCCTTGGCGAAAATTGGTGCACGCTGCATGGTGGGTAAGTCCCTGGCTGAGCAAGGCGAACTCAAGTCGGTTGTTCCACCGTATTATTCGGTTAAAGTCTCGGTGTTCCCATTCTCAAAATTCCCTGAAGCTGATCCTATTTTAGGACCAGAGATGAAATCTACGGGTGAGGTCATGGGTGTGGGTGCAAGCTTTGCAGAAGCATATGCCAAAGCTCAACTTGGTGGTGGAGCAACTATTCCAACTAGTGGCTCAGCATTTATCAGTGTACGTGAACGTGATAAACCACGTGCGGCAATTTTGGCTAAAAACTTGATTGAAAAGGGCTTTGATGTTATTGCAACGGCAGGAACAGCTGATTTTCTAAATAAGGAAGGTGTTGAGTGCAAGCGTATTAATAAGGTACATGAAGGCCAGCCACATATCGTAGATATGATCAAAAATGGTGAAATAGATTTGATTGTTAATACCACAGAAGGCAAAAAGTCTATTCGTGAATCGGAAGATATTCGACGCGCAGCGGTCATACGTAACGTAACTTATTACACAACCATGACGGCAGGATTAGCTACCTGCGAAGCCATGGAGCATTTGGGTAATTATTCTGTCAATCAATTAAAAGATTTACATAAGCAAGCAAATGCCTAATACAATAAGTAAAACCAAATAGATACAATTGAGTCGAAGCCTCAATTGAATAAAAAAGAGAATCATTATGGATTTAGTCCCATTAACTTTTTCTGGCGTTGAAAAGCTAAAAGAAGAGTTGAAGTATTTAAAAACGGTTAAACGACCTGAGATTGTTCAGGCGATTGCAACAGCGCGTGAGCATGGTGATCTTAAAGAGAACGCTGAGTATCACGCTGCTCGTGAGCAACAAAGTTTTACTGAGGGTCGTATTCAAAGAATTGAAGGCACTATCGGTAATGCACAAATTATCGATGTGACCACATTACCTAAAACAGGTAAAGCGGTATTTGGTACTACAGTTGTTTTATACGACGAAGATGCCGATGCTGAAGTCACTTATAAAATTGTGGGCGCTATTGAAGCAGACATCAAATTAAATCTAATTTCTATAACTTCGCCTATTGCCAGAGCAATTATTGGTAAGTCCGAAGGTGATGAAGCGGTTGTTGATGCACCTAGTGGTAAGAAAAATTACGAAGTTCTTGAAGTGCGTTACGAAGGATAATATTCAAGAATTACCGTAGGGGCAGATCTGCGTATCTGCCCGTAGCTTAGGGTCGCGCCGAATCGGCACAAGTACGCAGATCGACCCCTACGAGGTAAATGATGACAAAACAACAAATCAAACCTGGTACTTATCGCCATTACAAAGGCAAAGATTACCAAGTCATTGGTACTGCTCAACACTCTGAAACACTTGAAACCTTAGTTGTTTATAAACCTCTCTATAACGATAGTGGTTTGTGGGTAAGGCCGTTCTCTATGTTTACTGAGAATGTAAATCTTGATGGAAGCGAAGTTCCTCGTTTTCATTTAATTGATAATGCTTATTAATCAAATTTATTTCATTCATATATGTCAGATAACACAACATGGTTTACCAATTTAAAGCGTAAAATAAGCGAGTGGTCAGGTAATGCCTCGCAAAAAATTTCTAATAATGAAACTTTTTTACCGTCAGAAATGATTTATGACAGTAAGCAATTACTTACATCGCTTAAAACTGGTAGTGCGAATAAGGTAAAAGGTTTTGTTGAAGAATTTAATAAAGCTTTGCCGGTCACTGAAGAAGCTGGCTATAAATTACAAACCGTTGAAATACGTTTGGGCATTCCTCCAAAATTAGTGCCTCACTTTAAGCAAGAGAGAAGTTTATCGCTTGAGGAAAAAACAGAATTAATGGAAAAAATAAAAGATAGACCGTATACAAAAATGCTGTTGTCTACTTTGTTTAAATCCAGTGAAATTCAACAGTCATTACAAATTGGTGATTTGCCTGCAGGGGTAATCCAAATCGAATTAACTGCAGTACCTAATATTATATTAGTGTATGGCGAGTATTAAATTTTAGTTTAAAGAAGATAGAAAAATATGAAATTCCAGGGTACAGATAATTACGTTGCAACTGACGAACTTAAAATTGCGGTAAATGCATCAATAACTTTAAGTCGTCCTTTATTAGTAAAAGGCGAGCCAGGCACAGGTAAAACTATGTTGGCTGAAGAGATTGCCCGTGGTTTAGATATGCCGATTTATCAATGGCACATCAAATCAACTACACGTGCACAACAAGGATTGTATGAATACGATGCGGTTTCTCGTTTACGTGATTCGCAGCTAGGTGTTGAGGGTGTTGAAAATGTAGCAAACTACATTAAGAAAGGTCCTTTATGGCAGGCATTTGAATCAGATGTACAGCCAGTGCTTCTTATTGATGAAATTGATAAGGCTGATATTGAATTTCCGAATGATTTATTACGTGAGCTTGATCGTATGGAGTTTTATGTTTATGAAACTCAGGAAGTCATTAAGCCAAAACACCGTCCAATCATCATTATTACCAGTAATAATGAAAAAGAATTACCCGATGCGTTTTTAAGACGTTGTTTCTTTCATTACATCCGTTTCCCTGATGCTGACACTATGCGTTCAATTGTGGATGTGCATTTCCCAGAAATCAAGAAAACTCTGCTTAAAGAAGCATTGGATATCTTCTTTGAAATTCGTCAAGTACCGGGTTTACATAAAAAACCGTCAACATCTGAATTGTTAGATTGGTTGAAATTGTTATTAGCCGAAGACATTCCATTAGACGTGTTGCGTGGCAAAGATAATAAAACCGCTATTCCAGTTTTACATGGTGCTTTGCTTAAGAATGAGCAAGATGTACATATGTTTGAACGTTTGGCATTTATGTCGCGTAGGCGTTCGTAATCATTCAAAAAACACCACGAATCCCTCAGCTTGACTGGGGAGCCAGTGACTTCAATAGGCCTTCTGGATCCTGAATCAAGTTCAGGATGACAAAATTATAAAATGCTAATAGACTTCTTTTTTACATTGCGCGACGGCGGATTGCCTGTTTCCGTTACCGAATATCTAGCCCTTATTGAAGGTTTAGAAAAACGTGTCGTGTACGCCAATATTGATGAGTTTTATCATTTATCAAGAACCGCAATGGTAAAAAAAGAAAGTGATTACGATAAGTTCGATAGAGCTTTCGGTGTGTACTTTGAAGGCATAGATTCATTAGATGAACTCATCAATAAATATGAAATCCCATCTGATTGGCTGCAGAAGAAAACCGAATTAGGTTTGTCGGAAGAAGAGAAAAAACTCATTGAGTCCATGGGTGGTTGGGATAAGCTGATGGAAGCGTTGAAAGAGCGCTTGGAAAATCAAGATAAACGTCACCAAGGTGGAAATAAAAATATAGGTACTGCAGGGCGTTCTCCTTTTGGTGCTTACGGTTATAACCCAGAAGGTGTTCGTATAGGGCAAAAAGAATCACGACATCGCAAAGCAGTTAAAGTATGGGATAAGCGTGAGTTCAGAAGTTTGGATGACTCTGTACAAATTGGAACGCGTAATATTAAAGTTGCGCTAAAGCGCTTACGTAAATTTGCAAGACAAGGGCTTCAAGATGAATTGGACCTGGACGATACAATTTCGTCAACTGCAAAGAATGCAGGTTACTTGGATATTAAAATGCGCGCTGAAAAACGTAATCGCATTAATGTATTAATCCTGTTTGATATTGGCGGTTCTATGGACGACCATATCAAAGTATGTGAAGAACTCTTTTCAGCGGCAAGGTCTGAACTTAAACATATGGAATTTTTCTACTTTCATAATTTTATTTATGAAAATGTATGGAAAAATGATTTGCGTAATCGCTCAATGAATCTAAGTACTTATGAGCTAATGCGTACTTATGGTAAAGATTACAAATTAATCATAGTAGGTGATGCGACAATGAGTCCGTATGAAATAACCTATCCGGGTGCCAGTGTAGAACATTACAATGAAGAAGCTGGTTCGGTTTGGCTTAAGCGTTTAACGGAGCACTTTTCACATTCGATTTGGCTTAATCCAGTTCCTACGTCTCATTGGAACTACACGCCTTCATTGGAAATTACTAAAGAATTAATGGAAGATAGAATGTATCCGTTGACTCTAGATGGTTTAACTCGTGGGATGAAACGTTTGATGGTTAAGGGATAATGTATTTAAAGCTAGCTAGGTACTAAAGTGAACTCGCTTATGCAAAACAATGAATTATCTAAAAAAGTCGATATTAATGAATCTATTAAAAAAGGCCAGTCATTTTTAGGACTGCTGTAT
>CAJQOG010000089.1 GCA_905479875.1 uncultured Gammaproteobacteria bacterium | reverse complement strand
TATCAAGCTGTACCCAAGGATGCTTTAGAAAAAGTGATTTGGGCAGAGGCCGATAAGCTTGGTTGGTTTATTAAAACCGTTAGTCAAAATGTTATTGATAAAGAAAAGCAAGTCGTAAAGAACGAAAAACGTCAACGCGTAGATAACCAGCCTTATGGTCATGGTTTTTATATTGTTAATAAAGCGCTTTACCCTACTAATCACCCTTATAACTGGCAAGTCATAGGCAGTCTAGCTGATCTAGAATCGGCAACTCTACAAGATACAATAGATTTTTATAAGCGTTGGTATGTACCAAATAATGTAACGGTTTCTATTTCGGGTGATTTTGATTTAGAGCAAGCCAAAGTTTGGGTAGAGAAATATTTTGGTGAAATTCCAGGCGGTGAAGCTGTAGAAAGATATACGCCACGTGCTGCTACGCTAAAAGAAACCAAATCACTTTTCTACGAAGATAACTTTGCCACTGTGCCACAGTTAATTTCTGTATTCCCTTCAGTTGAACAATACCACCCGGATAGTTATGCTTTAAATGTTCTTGCTGAGTACCTGACTGATGGTAAACGTGCGCCACTGAACGAAGTTTTGATTGATGAAGATAAAGTTACTTCAGATGTGTCGGCATTTAATTACACTAAAGAAATTTCTGGAGAATTCTACTTTTTTGTTAACCCAAATGAAGGTGAAGATATTGATGGATTGATGCCCTCTTTGGTTAAGGCATTTGCACGTTTCGAAAACAACGGTATTCCACAAGATGCATTAGATCGTATTAAAACGCAAAGCGAAGTGGCTTTTTATAGCCAAGTGCAAAGTGCGCTAGGAAAAGCTATTCAATTATCCGAATACAATTTATTCACTAATGACCCAGGATTTTATAAAAAAGATTTAGCTGGTTTGCAATCGGTTACACGCGAAGATGTAATGCGTGTATACAATAAATATATTAAAGACCAAAGCCGCCTATATGTAAGTATTGTTCCAAAGGGCAAGCTTAGCTTGAAACTTGATGAACAATACCCTGCAGAATTAGCAACGATTGTTGAAGAAAAAGTTGTACAGGGTGCTGAAGGGGAAGTCGAATTTGACCCTGCAGCTCGTGTTATTGAAAATCCAACATATTCTAAATTCGACCGCAGTGTTGAGCCAAAATTTGGAGCAGCTTATGATTTAACGCCTTCTAATGTTTGGAGAAAAACAACTGACAATGGCATGCAAATTTTTGGTATTACGTCTAATGAAACGCCTTTAGTGAATTTTTCACTTAAATTAGATGCCGGACGTATACGCGGCGATGTGAATAAGCCCGCTATAGCAGGTTTAACAGCAGATATATTGGAAAAGGGAACGGCTAATAAAACCACAGCTGAATTAGAAGAAGCCATTGGTAATTTAGGTTCTTCGATCAATATTCGTAGCGGTGATTATGGAACTTTTGTGTCGGGCACAACTTTGTCTCGAAATTTAAAGGCAACACTCAAATTAGTCGACGAAATGCTTTTTGAACCTCGCTGGGACAAAGAAGAGTTTGCGTTAATAAAAGCTAAGCGTATTCAGGAAATCACCCAATCGGAGGGGAATCCAAATGCCATTGCAAGTCGTGAAGCAGCAAAATTAGCTTACTCAAGCAAACATATTTTTTCTCACGCTGGCTATGGACCTAAGGAATTACTTGAGACAGTAGGCATTGATGATCTCAAAGTTTTTCACGCAACAAATTATGCTTTGTCGCGTGCCCAGTTACGTATTGTTGGTGCAGTTAGTGAAAGTGATCCTTTAGACTTTTTCACTCTAGTTAATGCCAAAGACGAAGTTCAAGCAGCTAAAGCCCCAGAATTAAACCCGGTAGAGAAATCGAAAATTTATTTCTACGATGTGCCATCGGCCAAGCAATCTGTCTTACGTATTGCTAGGCCGAGTTTGTCGGCGGTAGATGTTGACTATCCTCTCGCTGAGGCAATTAATTTCCCTTTAGGTGGAATATATACGTCTAAGTTAAATAGCTCTCTGCGCGTTGATAAAGGTTATACCTACGGAGTTCGTTCACGTTTTGATGGGGATAAAGAAATTGGTCAATTTTTGTTAAGTAGCAGCGTTAGAACTAATGTGACCAAGGAGTCTATCGCTTTAATCCGTGACATATTGTCGAACTATGGCCCTGACTTTACTCAGGATGAACTAACAACAATGAAAGGTGCTTTGCTACGTGGACAAGCCCTTAAAAGCGAAACCAACGCAGATAAGTTAGGCATGCTTAGCTCAATTAGTGCTTATGGCTATGCCTCAGATTATCGTGCGCAGAACGCTAAGGCGATAAATGCCATGACTATCGAAGACTTTAAAGCACTTGCGGCGAAATATATACGTCCAGACGCTATGAATTATCTAGTGGTTGGTGATGCCGCTACTCAGCTTAAACGACTTGAAGAAATGGGTGATTGGGAAGTGGTGTTACTTGAGAAATAGATTTAGATATCAAACAGCGTTGTAAATTTAAGAACTAAAAAATAAAACTTGCATACCAAGTCTAATCTTTGTACTATGCGCGGCCTTTTTATGTCATAGCGTTGGTCGGCCATCAATGCATGAAGACACAGGAATAAATATTTGAAACCAGAAATACATCCAAATTACAGCAACATTACTGTCACATGCACATGCGGTGAAACGTTTGAAACGCAATCAACGCTTTGCAAAGACCTTAACGTTGAAGTTTGCTCAAAATGCCACCCTTTTTACACTGGTAAGC
>CAJQOG010000088.1 GCA_905479875.1 uncultured Gammaproteobacteria bacterium | reverse complement strand
TCGTGTGTATAGCGGCACTTCAGCGGGAGCTATAAATTCTTCTGTTTTGGCTTCGAATGCGCACGATTTTCAAACAGGTATGCATCATCTAGAAGGCGTATGGAATAACTTTACTGTTGATCAAGTTTATAAAACTGATGCAATGACTGTTCTTAAAAATACTGCTCATTGGCTATGGACTATTTTTACAGCTGGACGTTTAGGTAGTAAACCAGTTTCTCTTTTAGACAATGATCCATTGCGTCAGTTACTTAATAAAAATATTCGTTTTGATGGAGTTTCTGAAAATATCAAGAATGATGTTATCGATGGCTTGGTAATTGTGTGTTCTGCCTATGGAAGTGCACAAAGTATTAACTTTTTTCAAGCAAAAGAAAATCAAAAAGCCTGGCAGCGGTTTCGCAGAATTGGATTTCCATCTGAGTTAGGAGTTGAGCATCTTATGGCTTCCGCAGCTATTCCATACGTGTTCCCCGCTGTGAAGTTAGGGAGTCAGTATTTTGCAGATGGAGCCGTACGTCAGGCTAAGCCCTTAAGTGCGGCTTTGCATTTAGGTGCGGATAGATTATTGGTTATTGGTGTGCGTGATGAGCGTATTAGTACTTTAGCCAAGGAAGAAGTTAATTACCCTAGTCTAGGGAAGATTGCTGGTTATATATTAGATACTTTATTCATGGATGGTTTGTTTACTGATCTTGAGCATCTTCTGCATGTAAATAGTTTGTTGGAAAATTTTCAGCAAGAGATAGTCCCTGAAAAACCGATTGCTACACATGTGATTGTGCCGAGTTTAGATATTCGAGAAATTGCATTACGACATCAACATCATTTACCGCGTTCGGTACGTATGTTTATGGCGGGCGCTGGTGGTAGTGATAAAACCACGGGAAGTCAGTTAGTTAGTTATTTGCTATTTGACAAACACTTTACACATGATTTGATTGCTTTAGGTTATGAAGATGCTATGCAGCAAAAAGATGTGTTAAGAGATTTTTTCTTTGCAGATGAAATTCCAACTTTAGTTGCACCAGATAGAATTTGTGAGCAGCTTAGTCATACTTATGCTTGATTTTACTCCCCTCTCCCTTTGGGAGAGGATTAGGGTGAGGGAAAGCCTAGTATGAAATCAACTAAAAATATAAATCATAAAACACCAGAACATTTACTTAAGTTTGCAAGAGACTTAAGGCGAGCTCAAACTGATGCTGAAAGATTAATTTGGTATTTGATTCGTAATAGAAGAATATTTAATGCAAAATTTAGACGACAGCATCCGATTGGAAAATACATAATTGATTTCTACTGTCATGAACATAAATTAGCAATCGAGCTTGATGGCTCACAGCATTTTGAAACACTGGTGCAAGTTAAAGACCTAGAAAGATCAGAATATTTATACAATTTAGGGATTTCTATTTTGAGATTTGATAATTTTCAGGTGCTAACTGAAACTGAATCTGTATTAGAGAAAATATATCAAGAATTAAGTGAATGATTTAAGCTTGGTACGTCACCTACAAACGGCCCTCACCCCAGCCCTCTCCCAGAGGGAGTAATAGTTGTTAAATATTTTTTAAGTTTCTCTCTCGCGCAGGGAAAGGCAGTAGTCTTTGCTAAATGCTTTTAAGATTTCCTCTCACGCAGGAAGAGGGAATAGTAATTGCTAAATACTTTTTGAAATTCCCTCTCCCTCTGGGAGAGGGTTAGGGTGAGGGAGATACACCATGTCCAGAACCAGAGCCTGAGTAAATTAGATTTGCAAAAGACCCACGTTAAAACGCTCTTATCAACCCAATAACAAAGTCGCTAACCCCAAGAAAATCATAAATCCAAATACGTCGGTAACGGTTGTGAGAACGATATTGCCTGCTAATGCAGGATCAGTGCCACGCTTCTTTAAAAAGAGCGGAATAACAACGCCTGCTACAGCCGCAATGAACATATTAATGATTAAGGCAATACCAATAATCATGGAAATTTGGAAATCCTTAAACCATAAATACGTAATCAATGAAGTAAGCAGGGCGAGCACAATACTATTAATTAAGCTCACACCAATTTCTTTGCCTAATAGCCATCGAGCATTCGATGATTCAACTTGCCCAAGGGCCAATCCTCGAACCATAAGTGTTAGCGTTTGACTGCCGGCATTACCACCCATGCTGGCAACGATAGGCATGAGTACGGCCAGAGCTACCACTTTATCTATGGTGACTTGAAAACGATTAATTACCCAGGATGCCAGTATTGCCGTACCCAGATTTATTAGAAGCCATAAAACTCTTCGTTGGGCAGAAGGAATAATCGGACCAAAGACATCTTCCTCTTCATCTAAACCAGCTAGGCTCATGATATTGTGATCTGCGAGGTCACGAATTACGTCTACCACGTCATCAATGGTGATACGGCCGATGAGTTTATTGTTTTCATCAACTACGGCCGCCGATACTAAATCACGCTCTTCAAATAATTTGGCCACCGAGTTTTCATGCATATTAGCTTCAATAGCTTTGGCATCACTCGCCATAATTTCAGCCACAGCAGTTTCAGGGTCGTGAGTAAGTAAATCCACAACGCTCAAAGTTCCCATAAACTCGTTATAGCGATTTACTACAAATAAGGCATCGGTGTTTTCTGGCAACTCACCGCGCAAACGTAGATAACGCAAAACCACATCAAGCTCAACATCGGGTCTTACCGTCACGGTATCGACATTCATTAAACCGCCAGCACTGTCTTCTGGGTATGAAAGTACAGCTTCTAAGCGTTGGCGGTTTTGTTGGTCAAGGGAAAGCAGAACCTGATTGGTTACACGTTCAGGAATGTCTTCAAGAATATCCGCTAGATCATCAACTTCCATGCCTTCTAGAGCAGCAAGTAAGTCTGCATCATCTGTACCAGCAATTAAGCTGGCGCGTAGGTCGTCATTAACATGCAGTAAAGTTTCGCCAGCATCTTCAGGGTCGACAATATTCCAAACTACCTCACGTTCAGCGCGAGGTAAAGATTCGATAAGTGAACCAATTTCAGCGGGGTGTAGTGATGACAGCATGCGACGCACAGGACGCAAGGTGCCACTATCCAGCGCCTCACGAAGTGCTTCTAATTGAGTTGTTGGCTCAGTTGGGTGCATGTATTTCTCACTCTTAATCGACTATCTGGATGAATATCACCATAAGTACAGATGAATTAAGTGTGTGCAGTTTAACCTCCAAGGACAAAGAGGTCTAATTATTTGTTTTATTTAGATAAAAGCCGACTAGATTGAAAGAAACTTCTCGTTTGTCTCCAAATCTAGATTGCTTTGGTTTCTTAATTCGGAATGACGAACTAACACCTGGCTAAATCTCTTTGAGAAAATTTCTGTCAAGCGTTCTGCTAAATACACTGAACGGTGATGACCTCCAGTGCAGCCAATGGCAATAGTTAGGTAACTCCGATTGTTACGCATGAACTCGGGGATCCAGTTATTTAAGAAATGGCTAATGTCATTTAACATCTTTTGTACCATTTCTTGAGAGTCTAAAAAATTAATTACGGGTTGATCTAGGCCACTGAAGCCTCGCAAACTCTGGTCCCAGTAAGGGTTGGGTAAGCAGCGCACATCAAAGATGTATTCAGCATCAACAGGCACGCCGTATTTGAATCCAAACGATTTAAATTGCAAAGACATGGTTCCTGGTAAGCGTGTATGAATACGTTGAGCTAATAAATCTCTTAGCTCGTGCACATTGGTTCTGGTTGTATCAAATAAAATGTCAGCGGAATTACTCAAAGGGGTAAGCATTTCTCGTTCAAGCGAAATTGCATCCTCTAAGCTAATTTTGTTACTGCTGAGCGGGTGACGACGTCGTGATTCCGAATAACGCTTTATAAGAATTTCATCATCAGTGGTTAAAAATAATATTTCGGCATGTATATTGCGTTTTTCTAAGTCTTCAACAAATTTTGGAATGGCTGCTAAATCTGTACGTTTATTACGACCGTCTAGACCAATGGCCAAATCTTGATACATTGGATCAGCAGTCAGATTTAACTGTTCAATAAGCTGTGGTAAAAGAGCAGCAGGCATATTATCAATACAGTAATAACCTAAATCTTCTAGTCGATGTAAGGCCACAGACTTACCCGACCCGGATAGGCCACTCACTACAATAATGCGCTTAAGATTATTTAATTCAGTCATAAGTAAAAGGTATCATAAATATTATTTTTACGCTTCTGCATTTGGTATTTAGACAAGATTTTAAGGGCAATAAAAAAAGCGGCACTCAAGAGTACCGCTTTCTGGACAACTGCTAATTAGCTAAATTAGAGGGGGTAGAAATTTATTTTATTTGTTTTAAATCTCTGCAAAACGAACGCGTTTATTAACCTCGCGAGCATGATGATCCTTGGTTTTTTCTTTGTGACGCTTTACCTGTCGGTCGAGTTTGTCTACTAAACTATCAATTGCTGAATACATATTATCTTCGGTTGAGTCAGCATATACTTGAGCCCCAGAAATATTAATAGTGGCTTCGGCTTTATGGCGTAGTTTCTCAACAGTGAGAATTACATTTACATGAGTTAGATTGTCAAAATGTCTTTCTACTCTACTTATTTTAGTATCAACAAATTCTTTCAGTGCAGGTGTTACATCAACATGATGCCCGGTAAGATTAATTTGCATAGAACTACCTCCGTTTTACGTTATTGACGTCGTTCACTAGAGCTTGCAAGTCCTAGTGCTTCACGATACTTAGCGACAGTCCGGCGAGCAACGGGGATATCCTTTTCTTTAAGCATTTGAGCCAGTTTATTATCACTCAATGGCTTGTCGGGGTTTTCTGCATTAATCATTTCAGCAATAAGGCCTTTAATCGCTGTTGCTGAATGA
>CAJQOG010000087.1 GCA_905479875.1 uncultured Gammaproteobacteria bacterium | reverse complement strand
CTGACTTTGATGGTAACTTTGAAATTAATGTGTCTGATGGAGATGTACTTCAATTCTCTTCGCTTGGTTATGTTAGTCAAACGGTTGTCGTAAGTGGTCAGAATAATCTTAGCATAGTTATGACTGAAGATGCTAGTCAACTCGATGAAGTTGTCGTTGTTGGTTATGGTACTCAGAAAAAATCTACCATTACAGGTTCTATTTCTAAAGTAACCAATGAGACACTAGATCAAATTGCAGTATCAAGGGTTGATGATGCTCTTATTGGTCAAGTATCAGGTGTAAATATACAAGCAACAAATGCTGAAGCTGGTGGTGCACCAACCATTACAATTAGAGGTGTTGGATCTATCGCTGCTGATGCAGGGCCTGCACTTGTAGTAGATGGAATTGTTGTGAGTTCAGATTTTCTTGGAAACCTTGATATGAATGATGTAGAGTCTTTTGAAGTTTTAAAAGATGCTGCATCCGCCGCTATTTATGGTAGTGAAGGTGCTAATGGTGTTATACTGATAACAACTAAAAGCGGTAAGGCTGGTGAAACTAAATTCAGCTATCAAACCTATACCGGTTATAAAGACGCTCATGGTAGCGATGATTATAGAAAGAGTGTTGCTGATTGGGCTAGAGTAGAGCAAGCTGCAACAGGTACACTCTCAGAAGAAACACAATATGCGCAACTCTTAGTTCAAACTACTGGAGTTGATCGAGATTGGCAAGATGTTTTCTTTGATGGGGGTAACGTTATTAGTCATTCTCTAGCCGCTAGAGGAGGTTCTGAAAATACTAAGTTTAGCGCATCTTTAAGATATCTTCATGATGAAGGGGTTATTATAACAGATGATTTCAAATTATATACTGCAAATTTGAAAATTAATTCAAAATTAGGTGACAAATTTAGATTTGGTCTTAGTGCGACACCATCTTATACTAATCAAAGAAAAATACCAACTTCAATTCACAACCCTACGCGTCAATCGCCATGGTTACCAATCTATCATACAGAAGAGACTTTACAGTTTATTGATCGACAAACAGGTGGTGGTAGATACGCAGATGTTGGAGTTGGAGATTATTTCTATGAAAATCATTTAGTGCCATTAGACTTGAATGGTGATGGAAGTGCTAATAGACCTCGTACTTCAGGGGATTCGAATCCATATTCACAATATGTTGAAAGAGAACATTACGATTATAATACTAAATTATATGGTTCTACCTTTTTAAGCTATGAAATTTTAGATGGACTTACTTTAAAAACATCATTGGGTGTCACTTTAGATCAACGAAAGAGAACAAGATGGGATGGTACTAATCATCATGCATCTGGGGCAAGTAGATCTGCTTATAGTGTACAGAATCGTTTCCGTACGAGACTTATCAATGATAACACTTTAAATTATACTAGGAGCAGTGATAATCATGATTTTAATTTATTAGCAGGCTTTACAGTACAGAAAAGACGTGCGGAATGGAGTCAGGTAAATGGTAGCGGGTTTGTAAATGATCGTATTAAAAACATTACTGGGGCAGATCCAGCAAACACTATTGTAACAGAATTCAATACAAATCGATCAAAACTTGGTTATTTTGCCAGAGTTAATTATGCCTTTAAAGACAGGTACTTATTCAATGCTTCATTTAGACGCGATGGTAGTTCGGTTTTTGGTGTAGATTCAAAGTGGGGTAATTTCCCTGCAGTCTCTGTAGGTTGGAATGTTGCTAAAGAAAATTTCTTAATTGATAGTGATGTCGTTAGCAATTTAAAGTTTAGAGCAAGTTACGGTCTTACGGGTTCTGAGAATTTTAATGTTGGTAACAGTATTGTAAATGCATGGCCTTATTTGGCTTTAATTCAAAATACCAATGCTGCTGGTGGACAAGGTGTTTCGCCTTTAAACATTGCTAACCCAGATTTACAGTGGGAAGCTTCAGAGGAATTAACAGTTGGTTTGGATTATGGTTTTGCAAATAACAGAATTTCAGGTTCTATTGATTATTACCAAAGGAATAGTGATCAATTGCTTTTAAACAATCCCGTTTCTTATCTCACAGGTTTTAATCAAGGTATTGTGAATTTAGGTGAAGTACAAAACAGAGGTTGGGAATTTGAATTACGCACCAAAAATGTAACTACCGAAGACTTTAGATGGAATTCTACTCTTATTGCTTCGACCAATCAAAATGAATTACTAAGCTTTGGTGATTCGAACAATGCATTGATTTCAGATACTTATGGTAGAAGTTCACAATGGATTAACCGAATTGGTGAACCGATATCATCTTTCTGGGGTTACGTTGTAGATAACGACGCTTTTGATGAAACTTCGTTCAGAACAACCTATGTTGATAAACCATGGAATAGAATTAATGGTCAATCTAGGGCGACTATCGTAAAAGATTTAAACGGTGATGGTTTAATTACTGATGAGGATAAAACTATTTTAGGAGATCCGTACCCAGATTTGATATATAGCTTCACCAATGAATTTAAATATAGAAATTTTGACTTCTCCTTCATGATACAAGGAAGCTTAGGGGCTCAAGTAAATAATATTGGTGATGAATATTTCTTTAATTGGTTTGGAAATACTACAAGAGGAACAGGTGCTGTTGAAGCAGTTGCTGATGGCCTTGTATCTGATACTTCTTTTATTAAAAGAAAGGTAGTAACAAGTGAAGTTATTGCAAGTGCCGATTATTTTTCTTTACGTAATGTAAATCTTGGATACAATTTTTCAGATGATATTACATCTCGTATCGGTTTAGATGGTATAAGACTTTATGCTACTGCTCAGAATTTGCTTTATATTACTGCAGATGATTATCATGGTTTCAATCCAGAGCATGATGATACCGGTAATATTAGAGCATTTGGTTCGCAAAGAGCGGGAACACCAATTTATAAAACATTTACACTTGGTCTGAACATTGACTTTTAATTTTTCTAAAAAATAAATTATGAAACATATAAAATATTTAATTTTTGCTGTGACAGTATCTATTTTGGTCTCTTGTGATACTGAGGAATTTTTAAATCCACTACCAGATTCTGTAGTTGCAGTAGATGGGTTCTTTCAGACCGATGCAGATGTTTTGGCTGGAGTTATTGGAATTTATGATGCCCTTCAAGGAGTGAATGATGGTACAGATTCTAACGAGGGTCGTACAAATAGAGGAGTGCAATTTGAGCACCTTCTAACAGAGCATAGAACTGATAATACAAGAAATGCCACAACAGAAGGTTCAAAGGCAGATTTTCACAGATATCTGGTTAATGCAGACAACGTTGAATCTGAAGATTATTATGCTTCTATGTATGAAGTTATATTTAGAGCAAACAATATCCTTGAGTTTATTGATATCGCAGATGCGGGCAATCAAGCAAAGTATACAGCTGAGGCTAAATTTTTAAGAGCCTATGCTTACTTTAAATTAGTTCGATTGTTTAGTGATGTTCCTTTGTTAACTGCAGTAGTATCTCCAGCTGATAAGGAAACACCTTTTATCAGAACGTCTGAAACAGAAATATATGCTCAAATCGTAACTGATTTACAAGAAGCAATAAGTGTTTTAGATAATTCCTCTAAGGTAAGAGCATCTAAATCAGCTGCACAAGGTATTTTAGCTAAGGTATATTTAACACAACCAAGCCCTAATTATTCGGGTGCACAGAGTTTATGTGAAGATATAGTCAACAGCGGTCAATTTAGTTTACAAAGTAATTATTCTGATGTCTTTTATAATGAGTTGAATAGTGAAATTATTTTTGCTATTGCATACGAATCGGGTAACCCGCTTGAAAGTCAAGGTTTTTCAGCTGAATTTACTTCGGCAGTTCGTGCAGGAGCAGAAGATGGTCAAAACATTGTTAATGATAATCTTATTGCAGATTTCGCATCAGTTGGTGGAAATAGAACTTCGGTTTCTTATGTAACCATAAGTGGTTCAAATGAGGTGGCGAAGTTTTTCCCAGATGGATTTGATTCTACAGCTGATCCTGCTTACGGTCCAAATGCTCGTAATGCGGGTAATGATTATATCGCTTTGCGATATGCAGATGTTCTTTTAATGCATGTAGAGGCGATTATGGCTGGAGGTGCATCAACTGATAACTCTGCTGCTGTAAGTTCTTTTCAAGCGGTTAGAGACAGAGCAGGTTTAACTGCTGCAGTTTCTAGTGTTTCTAAAGATGATCTATTAGTAGAAAGAAGAGTTGAGCTGGCATTTGAAAACCAAAGATGGTTTGACTTGTTAAGATTTGGTGTTGCAGAATCAATATTGGGTGCACATGCTACCGAAATGGATTACGTTTTTGATGCTAGAAAATTATTACTACCAATTCCGGCTAGAGAAATAAATATAAGTGGTGGCCTTTTAACACAAAACCCAGGATATTAATATTAAAAATTAAATTTTAAGAAATGAAAAATAAAATTAATATTTTCAAGAAAAGAACCATAGCCCTCATGGCTATAGTTGCAGCTGTCTTGTTTGTCGGTTGTGTTGGTTCTGATGCTTTTAGAGATGATTTGGCTGAAACCGGATCTAAAGCAGATACCATTTTTCCATCTGCAAATTTTGGTTATACCGCAAGTCAAGACGATTTTACAGTCATAAATTTCACAGACCTTTCAAGTGAAGCAAACATCTATTCATGGGATTTTGGTGGTGGAGCGACTTCAACAGAGCGAGATCCATCATATACCTTCCCTGGAGAAGGCACATTTCCTGTTACTTTAACAGCTAGTGATGCTAATGGTGAAACTTCTACCGTTACATTAGATGTAGTAGTTGTAGATGAACTGGTAGCAGCTTTTCAATGTGTAGACTTTTTATGTGATCCAAGAACACCTTGGGGTGGTGGTAGAGGTACAAGTACTTTTTCTGGAAGTAGTTCCCCAACACCTCCAGAAGGAAATGGTGCTGCTAAAATTAGTAGTTCATCACAATTTTTAGACCAAACTATTCGAGTGGTTGCTGGAGCAAATTATCGCATAACTTTTTGGTATGTAAGTAAAACTACGGGAACTTCTGCTGGTCAGTTGTTAATTGAAGATGCAGATACTCAAGATGCCTTTTTAAGTGAAGATGTGCCATTGACGAGTCAATCTACTGCTTATGTAGAATATTCCGTTTCGTTTTCG
>CAJQOG010000086.1 GCA_905479875.1 uncultured Gammaproteobacteria bacterium | reverse complement strand
AATCATGAACTACTGTCCAATCTGTACTACTCAACTTCACATTATCCAACTTGAAACTGAAGATCGTGAGCGCTTAGTGTGTTCATCGATTGAATGTAAATTTATTCATTACGATAATCCTACTCCGGTTGTGGCAGCAGTTGTAGAATACCAGGGTCAAATTCTTTTAGCTCACAACGTTTTGTGGCCACCAAGTTGGTACGCGCTTATCACTGGTTTTTTGGAAAAAAATGAAGACCCGCTTGAGGGCGTTGTGCGTGAACTCAAAGAAGAAACTAATTTAGATGCTCAAGAGGTTAATTTTATTAACCACTATACTTTTGAGCGTATGAATCAGCTCATCATTGCTTATCATGTAGTGGCAACAGGTGATATTAAACTGAATGAAGAGCTTGATGATTACAAGCTCTTTGATAAAGATAAGGTGAGATATTGGGAGTCTGGTACTGGCTATGCTTTGCGAGATTATTTGAAAACTGTTTTGCCGAATCATAAACCAGAATTATTCCAGCGTTAGATTAAAAGACAACTGCAAGGACTGAGTTTTCTAACCAGCCCTGTAGTAGTAAATTAAAGCTCCATTGATTGCTCAATCGCAACGCCATCGTCGCGTAGTACGAATTTAGTATTTATTACACCAAACATATCGCCAAACGCACCGAACAAGGCGCGCATTTCTTCAATAGATAATTCTTCACTGTCTTCCATTGCATCAGCAAGTTCAGGGTTAGAGAGAATTTTATCTAGCACTTGCATGTACTTGCCCATATCGATTGAGTAGGCAATTAAAGGTGGACTATTGGATGCTTTAAGTGCAAATATTTTCTTTGGTGCATCTTCAGCATTATTGCCAACAGAAATAGTTAACGCTTTATCGTTCATGGCAGCAAACACATCCATAGGAAGAGGTTCAGGGAAGAGCTCGTTAATTAATACGGCTTTGCCGTCATCCTTGAGATTTAAAGCCGCTAATGCAGGTGACATCATTTTGCCCATGTTTATCATCGTTTTAGGCTTGTCGGCTGCAAACACCGCATAGGCGCTAAAATTATTTGACAGAGCTTCTTGAATTTCTGAAAAATCAAGTTTATCTTCAGGCGCTTGCTCGGCTTGTATAAGTGCAAACATTGCATCAGCATTTACTTGATCAATCACAAAATTAAATCCATGCACACTTTCTATAAATCCAGCTGCGGGGTTTTTTACAGCTTTTAATGTTTTATCTAAATTTTCAGGTTCAATTTCTAAAAAATCACATTTGTAAGGCTTTGCTTGCAATGCCTCAATTCGTTTAATGGCAAAATCACGCATTGCTGGGATATTCATGCTAAAGCCCATTGAGAAAAACCCAGTGCCATCACCTAGGCCTGGAACAGGAGCAGATAAGGCTGTCATTTCTTTTGCAAGGTCAGGGCGAACCTCAAATACAGATTCGGCGACTAGTCTCTTACTGGAAACTTCGGTTAAGCCATATACTAAACGAGGCATAGTTTTCACTATATCTTGTAGCTCAGCTTTACACACGTCTGATAGGTCGGCACGTTGTTCGGCAAAGCTTTCAAATTGACCAAGAAACTCTTTATCTAAGCCAGTAGGCTCTTGAATAAAACGATTTAATACTTGTTGAAAATCAATATAGCCTAAGCTTTCTGGCAGGTAATTTTTCTCTGACATTAAATTATTAATCGAGTCAGTAGAGCTTAGTGCAACTTCAGGTTTTGTATGTCCAATAAGTTGTTCTAACATCTGGGTAGTAGATTCAGGTGGTAAAAAAGTAATAATCAAGTCTTTGTCATTTAAAGCGAAAACTAATTCGCCTTTATTTTCTTCTGATGTCTTGTCGCTAATAGACCAAACTTGCATACCCTCTACAGTGAGTTCTGGTATTTCTTCTTCTGCATAAGACTCAATGCGTTCAATAGTTTTTGAAAACAACTTAGTATCTGAAAGCCTTAATCGCATAACAGGCAAAACACCATTGCCATAAATAGCATAGGTAGATTTTTTGGTAATACCAAGCTTTTCAAATGAATCTAAACTAAATTCACCCCCAAATTCTTTTTGTATTGCCTTAACCCATTTATTGTCCCATATGTCATTGCCATCGATCTCAACGCCAATTTCGGAATTGTTTTTGGCTCTTTCTACATAATCAGCGTAAGCATTTTTAGCGATACTGCTGTAAACATTAATTATTTCACCATATGATTTCGAAAATTTTTCTTGCAAGTCTTCAGGTAGTGGTTTTAAATTTACAAAAACATAAGGGCTGTCAGCAGGAATGTATTGCAAGTGTTCATATTCAGAAGCGCTTTTATCTTTTTTCCCACAAGCCGTAAAAAATAAACAGGCAGAAAGTAGAAGAAGGCTAAGTAGTCGAATTGGACGGGACATATTGGTTCCTGGTGAAAAGTGTTAATTTATAGCGTTATTATAGTAGGTTTAAGGCTTTAGCGTGGTGCTCTAAATGTTCATCGATGAATGAAGCAATAAAAAAGTAGCTGTGATCATAGCCAGTTTGCATGCGAATTGTGGCAGGGTGATTATGCTGATTACATGCTTGAGCAAAGACCTCAGTACTTAAATGCTCTTGCAAAAACTCATCGTCCTTACCTTGATCAATTAATAAGGGTAAGCGTTCTAAAGCGTTTTCTAGTAATTGGGTAGCATCATATTTTTCCCAGTCTAGTTTGTTATCACCTAAATAGTTATTAAAGGCTTTTTGTCCCCAAGGAACATTGCTGGGATTACAAAGTGGCGAAAAAGCAGAAACTGACTGATATTTTTCTGGATTTTTCAGAGCGACAGTAAGAGCACCATGCCCTCCCATAGAGTGTCCACTAATAGAGCGCTTATTACTTATTGGTAAAATTTCTTGGCAAATTTCAATTAACTCTTCAGTAACATAAGAATACATGTGGTAATTTTTCGCCCAAGGTTCTTGTGTGGCATCAAGATAAAAGCCAGCGCCTTGTCCAAGATCATAGCCGTCATCATTGGCAACATTTTCTCCACGAGGGGAAGTGTCTGGGCATATTAAGACTAAACCTAATTCAGATGCTTTTTGAATGGCTCCAGCTTTTTGTAAAAAATTTTGGTCTGTGCAGGTTAGACCTGATAACCAATATAAAGCTGGAGCTTTGCTGTTGTCGTCGGTTAAAACGCTTGGCGGTAAATAGACTCCAATAATCATGTCGCAGTGGGTTGTTTTTGCTACGTGTTTAATACGGCAGTGCACACCGCCAAAACTGCGATTGCTAGAGACCACTTCATAAGTGCTCGAGTTAAGGTCTAACCCTGCACAATGTAAGGCTTCGGCTATAAAATCGTTATGAGTAGTCGTCATTAAAAAATCACCACAGATCTAATGCTTTCTCCGGAATGCATTAGGTCAAAAGCTTTGTTGATATCCTCTAAACCCATAGTATGGGTAACCATAGGGTCAATTTTAATTTTTCCATTCATGTAATTTTCTACATAGTCTGGCAACTCAGTACGACCACGTACGCCACCAAAAGCAGTGCCACGCCATACGCGTCCAGTGACTAATTGGAATGGACGAGTAGCTATTTCTTGTCCTGAACCAGCAACTCCAATAATAATTGATTCTCCCCAGCCCTTATGACAGCATTCCAAAGCCGAACGCATTACATCTACATTTCCAATACATTCAAAAGAATAATCCACTCCGCCGTCAGTTAGGTCAACAATCACTTCTTGAATAGGGTCCGAATAGTTTTTTGGATTAACAAAGTCGGTAGCACCTAACATTTTGGCCATTTCAAATTTATCATCATTAATGTCTACCACAATAATACGTGAGGCTTTTGCCATCACTGCGCCTTGAACAACGCTTAAGCCAATACCGCCTAAACCAAATACCGCAACGGTATCACCGGGTTGAACATTTGCTGTGTTAAGTACAGCGCCGATACCAGTGGTTACACCACAGCCGAGTAAGCAAACCTTATCCAGTGGTGCGGAAGGATTGATTTTTGCTAAAGAAATTTCTGGAACAACGGAGTACTCAGAAAATGTTGAGGTTCCCATGTAGTGATAAATAGGTTTACCGTTTAAGGAAAAGCGTGTTGTACCGTCTGGCATTAAACCTTTACCCTGAGTTGTGCGAATAGCCTGACAGAGATTTGTTTTTCCAGACTTACAGAATTTACATTCTCTGCATTCTGCGGTGTAAAGTGGAATAACGTGATCACCAGCTTTAAGTGAGGTAACTCCGGCACCAACTTCTTCAACTACGGCTCCACCTTCATGGCCTAAGACTGAAGGAAAAATACCTTCTGGGTCATCACCAGAGAGCGTGTAAGCATCAGTATGACAAACGCCAGTTGCAACCATACGAATCAAGACCTCCCCAGTTTGAGGGCCTTGTACATCAAGTTCTGCAATTTCTAGAGGTTTGCCAGCGGCTATAGCAATAGCGGCACGTGATTTCATATTGAATCCTTAAATTAATTATTGAAATTATTTTAAAGGAATTTGCTGTGAAATATTAGAAATTAATCACTTGTTTGAGCTTTCCGTCCATATTGTTCCAGCAAATTATGCTTTTTTAAGTATGCACGAAGTTGATGATAGCTAAGACTGAGTAATTTAGCCGCTTTGGCTTGATTAAATTGTGCTTCACGCATGGCCAGATCAATCATTTTCTTTTCTAAATTACTCACGCTTTCTTTGAGAGGTGTTTGCAATGCAGTAACATCTAAAGTGTGTACTGGAGCAACACTGTTTTGCATAATTTCTGCGGGTGTTTTTTCTAATGCATCAAAGCGATGTTCAAATTCGGTAATAAATGGGTTGAAGCGAATTTTATCAATAGGTTCCTCTGTCCATTCTGTACGATAGAGCGAACGCTCGACTACATTACGTAACTCACGAATATTACCCGGCCAGCCATAGTTTAGTAAAGCCTCTTGGGCAGCACGGGTAAACCCCGGAAAATATGGCCAGCCAAGTTCTCTCACCATATTCATTGCATAAAATTCGGCTAATAAAAGAATATCACTTTGGCGGTAGCGTAAAGCGGGTAGGTTAATCACATCAAAAGCTAAACGATCTAAAAGGTCGGCTCGAAATGTTCCTTGCTTCGCCATCTCCGGTAAGTTTGCATTGGTTGCAGCAACAATTCTTACGCTCACTCGAATGGTTTCGTTGCCGCCAACACGTTCAAATTCTCCATATTCAATTACGCGTAATATTTTTTCTTGCATGCGTCTTGGTATGGTTGCAAGCTCATCTAAAAACAATGTGCCTTCATCAGCTCGCTCAAAACGACCTATGTGTCTTTGGATTGCGCCTGTAAACGCTCCCGCTTCATGTCCAAATAGTTCGCTTTCTAGAATGCTTTCGGTAAGTGACGAACAGTTGAGTTTGATGAAAGGCTGTTCCCAGCGAGGAGAAAGATAGTGTAAACGAGTAGCTATCAGTTCTTTACCAGTCCCGCGTTCACCAATAATAAGGACAGGTTTACTGAGCGGGGCAACTTTTGAAGCCTGCTCTAGGGTGGCTAAAAAGGCAGGAGATTCGCCTATAGCCTGTACACGATCATGTGACTGTATTTCCATATGAGTATTTTAACTAGTTTTTGAGACATTTGTAAATTATTGGCATAATAATTAGTTAATTTGACTAATTTTTGGCAGTTTACTTAGTAATCACAAATTTTCACAATTGAAATATATCTATATAAAACAGGTACTTATAAATTAACGTAAAACTTGGCACGGACTTTGCATTATAGAGGGTAAGACAAACATATTTGGAGAAGCACAATGGGTATATTTTCAAGAATGACAGACATCATTCAAGCTAACGTCAATGCTATGTTAGACAAGGCTGAAGATCCTGAAAAGATTGTTCGCTTAATGGTTCAAGAAATGGAAGATACTTTAGTAGAAGCTAGAACAGCTGCAGCTCGTGCAATTGCTGATAAAAAAGAATTAGCTCGTAAGCATGGCAGCATGATAAACGAAGCCGATGATTGGCAAGCAAAAGCTGAATTGGCCATTGCAAAAGATCGTGAAGATTTAGCCAAAGCAGCGTTAACTGAAAAAAATCAAATCATCTTAACCGCCGAAGCTATTAAACAACAAATTAGTGATGTTGAAATTGGCTTAAACAAGTTAAACGAAGACATCGGTAGTTTAGAAGATAAGTTAACGGATGCGCGTAATCGTCAAAAGACTTTAATTCTTAGACAAAACACAGCGGTTAAACAGTTAGAAGTGCGTAGACAAATTTATGACAACAAATTTGATGATGCTTTAATGCGCTTTGAGAAATACGAACGAAAAATGGATTATGTTGAAGGTCGTGTTGAAGCTTATGACTTAGGACGTACCAGAGATTTGCGTGATGAGTTTGCTGATCTTGAAGGAGATGAGGAAATTCAAAACCAATTAGCGGAATTAAAAAAGAAAGTACAAAAAAGCTAAATAGCTGAATTATAAATAGAGTTTGCTAGAAATTATTTTTAAAAATTATTGGAGTCAGAAATGATGGAAACGTTTGGAATTTTAATCTTAGTTATTGTGATGCCTTTATGGTTAATCTTGCACTACGCAACCGCTTTGAAAAAAACCAAGAGTTTGACTAAAGGCGACGAGCAATTGCTTGAAGAGCTATGGAACTTGTCGCAACGCATGGAAGAACGCATTGAGACTTTGGAAGTAATTTTAGATCGTAATAATGAAGCGTGGAGAAAATAATGAATACTAGTATGGGTGAATCTTATCAAGATCGTGTACGCTACTATCGTAGAAAAAACGAGCAAGAGCGTGCAGCTAGAAACCGTAAACGTTATGGACAAAGCGCTGAAAAACAGCATGGTACAGACTTTGATTTTGATGAGGCTTTGTATAACTTTAAAAACAAAACACAGTTTGAAAAAGTGTATAGCAATGCAAAACGTCAGGCGCATAAACATGCCAAAGACCATTTAGCCTTTTATCGTGATGATGAACAAGGTTATGTAGGTGGTGTATGTGCCGGCATTGCTGACAAAATGGACTGGGATGTAAAAACAGTACGCATAGTAACCTTTATATGTGGCCTGGTATTTACCTTACCTACAGTTTTAGCTTACATCGCTGCAACCGTATTTTTACGTAAAAAACATTTAGCATTTTATGGTGGGGATGAGAAGAATTTTTGGAAAAGTGCTGCACAAAGAAAAGCAGATGCAGATTTTGCAAATGATCTTTCAGAAATGCAAATTCGCACAGAGGAGAATATCTAATGGGTCATTTTGAAGACGACTTTCGTAGACCGAGTCCACGTACTCTTTATAGAGATAAGCATGGTGGAAAATTATTTGGTGTGTTTGCCGGGATAGCCGATTACTTTGGCTTTCGAAAAGGGGCAACTCAACTAATAGGCTTTATTCTTTGTGTAACTATGCCTCCTTTGATTGCGGTGTATTTTATATTAGGATTTATTCTTCCTGCACGGCCAGAGAATCTTTATGCCAGTCCCTCGATAGAACGTATGTGGAGAGCCTATCGTAGATCTCCGATTGGCACCGTGGATGAAGTCAAGCATAGATATAGAAATATGGAAGCACGTATGCAAAAAATGGAACGGTATGTGACTTCGCGTAGATATAATTTAGATAAAGATTTTCAAGATTTGTAATTTTCATAAAATAATTTGTTAAGATATATTGAGTTTTTGGTAAGGAGAAAAAAATGCAAGTTTTTGAAATGGTCGCCATCATTGTCATATTTGGTGTAATTGGTGAAATGTTTAGAAATTACCTAAAATACAAACAAGGTCGTTCAGATTTTGATGGTGATAAGTTGACTGGACTTGTACGTGATTCAGATTCTCGTCATAAGCAGAAAACAGCCCAGCTGGAAGAGCGCATTAAAGTATTAGAACGTATTGTTACCGATAAAAATTACGATTTGAAGAAACAATTTGATGATTTAGATGCTGCTTAACATAAAGCAATTTAATAAGAAAAACCAGGCCAGACGATTTAACGTTCTGGCTTTTTTTATTTATTTTGTCATGCTACTTTCTACAGCGTGTACGTCTGATGACGACACCAGCGAGTATGATTCTAGAACCAACGTAAAACAGCAACTAGCCAGAGTCATTAAGGTTAAAGATGGAGATTCAGTCATACTCCGTTTTGAAGACTCTACAGAAAAAGAAGCTAGACTGTTTGGAATTGATGCTCCTGAATATAATCAGCCGTTTGGACGTGAAGCAAAAAACATATTAAGTAAATTAGTGTATAAAAAAACTGTGCTGATTGAAAGTAAAGGAACCGATCGTTATCAACGTGAAATTGTTCTGTTGATTGATGATAGTCAACAGACTAGCATCAATCAACAGATGATAGAACTAGGAGCGGCTTGGGTTTATAGTCAATATCAAAATGATAAGACATGGGTAAATTTACAAAACAAAGCTAAACAAAAATCTTTAGGACTTTGGAGAAATAGCTCAGCAAAAGCGCCTTGGGAATGGCGTAAAAGAGAGCAGGCAAGAAAAAAGTGAGAACTGGTTCACAGTAATTCATCAAAATTCATATGAAATTTCATAAATGGTTAATTTCAAAATATTTTTTGCTAGAATGTGAGGATTAACTGAAGGCTTGGTTAAGAAACAGTAGTTCAAAATTTCCTTGAGACGTTTACATGCAGTTAAAACCTAACTTAAGATATCTGCGTAAACTTTCTCTTACATCTGTTCTGAATACTCTTGGTGCTTTATTAGTATCAGTGATACTAGTTGGGTTTATTAGTTTTAGTTATGCCCGTAGTGAACTTACTCAAGATTTAAATGCAACGGCTCTATTTGCCGGCGCCAGTGTTCGTAGTGCTGTTCTTGCCAGTGATGCGGATTCTGCTAATGAGCTTTTACAAAACTTAAGGTTTTCAAAAAATATTGTTGATGCATATATTTATGTTCCGGGTCAAACAACTGTTTTTGCATCCTATCAAAATTCTAAAAACATAAGTAGAACGCTAAACACTTATACACAGTTTACTCTACAGTCACAAACACCAATCATTAGTAATCAATATATTGTGCTTTCAGAGCCAATTTTATTAGACAATAATATTGTTGCTTCAATCACAATGCGGTCAAGTTTAGGTATTTTATACCAGCGCTATAAATTAATTTTATATCTTTGTGCGATTGCAACTATTTTAACTCTCTTACTAAGTTTGACTTTATGGCAAATGACTCGCTCGTATTGGGCAAAGCCTTTTGTTCGTTTTGCACGTTCCTTGCATATGATTTCATTAGATAATGATTATTCAAGACGTTTACGTATTGAAGATGATGACGATTTTTCTAGTTTGTCTGGTAGCATAAATCACATGCTTGAAGAAATCGAAACTCATCAAGTGCAATTGATTACTCAACAAATAGACTTAGAGCAACTAGTTGAAGCGCGTACTCAAGAGCTGACTAATTCAAACCGTAAATTAATTTCTGAAGTTGCGGAGCGTGCCAAAACTGAAAATAACTTGCTCAAACTAAGCAGCGCAGTTACTCAGGCAGAAGAATCTGTAATTATTACAGATAGGGCTGGGTTTATAGAGTATGTTAACCCTTCGTTTGAACGTATTACTGGATATAGTGCTGCGCATGCTATAGGCCAAAAACCTAGTTTATTAAAATCAGATTCGCATGATATGGATTTTTTTCTTAAACTATGGAAAACACTTGAGGCTGGAAAAATTTATAAAGGCATATTTATAAATACTCGGCCCAATGGCGATAACTATCATCTTGAGCAATCTATAACACCTGTTTTTAATGAAGTAAAGGAGGTTATTAATTTTGTAGCTACAGGTAGGGATATTTCGCAACGTATTGAATCTGAGGTGGCATTGCAACATATGGCACACCACGATGCGCTTACCGGTTTGCCTAACCGTATTTTACTTACTGACCGAATTGATCATGCTTTGCAACGCGCCAATCGTGATAATAGCGAGGTCGCTGTAATGTTTATTGATTTAGATGGGTTTAAGGTCGCGAATGATATGTACGGTCATGAGGCTGGCGATATTGTTTTAAAAACTGTTGCTAGCCGTTTACGTTCCGTAGTGCGAACACAAGATACTGTAGCGCGTATTTCCGGGGATGAGTTTGCTGTGGTTTTGGAGGGTATGCATTCTCAGGCAGATGTTGGTATTGTGGCTAGAAAACTTTTAGACAGCCTGTGTAACCCTTACGTTATAAATACTAACGAAATATTTTGCACCGCTAGTATTGGAGTGGCCTTGTACCCTGCTGATGGTAAAGATACTCGTAGCTTGTTAAAAAACTCTGATCAGGCAATGTATAAAGCAAAACGAGACGGTAAGGCGCGATATAAATTCTACTCTGAAAACGATGCAAATTCTGATTCACACCGTCTGGAGCGAGAACAGCAACTTATACGTGCCGTAAATGATAAACAATTTGTATTATATTATCAGCCTCTAATGCGTGCAGATGAGTCAGCGGTGCATGGCGTAGAAGCTTTAATTCGTTGGAATCATCCAGTGCATGGATTGGTTTTTCCTGATCAATTTATTCCTTTATTAGAAGACTCAGGAATGATAGAAGAGGTAGGTGCCTGGGTATTACAAGAGGCCTGTGAGCAGCTGGCTTTTTGGCATAAGGAGGGCTTTGATGGTCTCACTATGTCGGTGAATGTGTCTCCACGTCAGTTAAACGATAAACAATTTGTTGGATATGTACTCACTGCTTTGCAAAGTACAGGGATAGAAGCGAGTTCACTTGAAATTGAAATAACCGAAAGAATGTTTCTAGCTTTCAATGATACTAATTTGAAAGTACTTAATAGTTTGACTGATCTTGGTGTACGTATTGCTGTTGATGATTTTGGCATGGGTCATTCTTCACTTAGCTATATCAGTAAATTACGGGTTAATACTTTAAAAATTGACCGTAGCTTCATTCGTGACATGATGCATAACAATGAAGATAAAAAAATTGTTTCTGCGTTAATAGGTTTAGGTGAGCGTTTAAATATTAACGTAACCGCAGAAGGCGTGGAAACACGTGAACAACTTTCAGTCCTTGAGGATTTAAATTGTCATATAGCTCAAGGGTATTTGTTCTCTAAAGCTATGCCGGCAGAAGAGTTTGTAAATTGGTCGCAAGGAGCTACTAAGCAATTAGGTATTTTAACGGATGAAACCTTATTAAACTTTGTAGGCAACACATAGTGAGTTGAACTAGTAGCATGCTAGTTAATCAGTTATTTATAGGAACCGTAATCATCGTTGCTACAGTAATGTTGCATGGCTTTGCCCTATTAGCCCTAGCTAAAGTTCTTAGGTTAATCGATACTAAAAACTCACGTCGCTTCCATCCTTGGCTCAACAATATGAAACTTTTGATTGTTACCATGTTGGGTATTATTTTTTCGCATAGCATTCAAATATGGATATGGGCTTTTGTGTATTTACATTTGGGAGAGTTCAGCGATTTAGTTTCTGCCTTGTACTTTTCCTCCGCCACATTAACCACGCTAGGTTATGGTGACATCACTCTGAGTGAGTCTTGGCAGTTACTATCTACCTTTGAAGCAATGGGAGGTTTGATAGTTTTTGGTGCAGGTACCGCATTTTTAATAGGTGCAATGCGGCACTTGTTTGAGTACGACTAAATTTAAAGCGCCTTAATAATTTCTTCAACCATTTTTTTAGCATCGGATAAAAGCATCATAGTGTTGTCAGCATAAAACAGTGGGTTATCCACACCTGCATAACCTGCAGACATAGAGCGTTTTACAAATAAAACTGTTGCCGATTTTTCTACATCTAAAATTGGCATACCGTAAATCGGTGAAGTTGTATCGGTTTTTGCTGATGGGTTAGTTACATCATTTGCCCCAACAACAAAGGCAACATCGGCTGTGGCAAATTCACTATTGATATCTTCTAGTTCAAATACTTCATCGTAAGGAACATTAGCTTCGGCAAGCAGTACATTCATATGTCCTGGCATACGTCCAGCTACAGGATGAATTGCGTATTTCACTTCAACACCAGCTTCTTTTAATGCATCAACCATTTCACGTGTTGCATGTTGAGCTTGGGCCACGGCTAAGCCATATCCTGGAACTATTAGAACCTTGGACGCATTTTTCATAATGAAAGCTGCATCTTCAGCACTGCCTCGCTTAAATGGCTTTTGTTCTCCATCATCAGCACTAGCTGCTGAGCTGTCTGCGCCAAAGCCACCAAGAATTACATTAAAGAAACTGCGGTTCATTCCTTTGCACATAATGTAAGACAAAATTGCACCCGATGAACCTACCAGAGCGCCAGTAATAATTAAAGCAAGATTGCCCAAGGTAAACCCAAGTGCTGCTGCGGCCCAGCCGGAATATGAGTTCAACATTGAAATCACCACAGGCATATCGGCACCACCAATTGGGATGATGAGCAGAACACCTAATAGTAAGGTGATAATAATAATGGCCCAGAAAATTCCAGTATCAGCGCCGCCGCCATTCATCAATTTAACAATCAATAGAACAACAGCAATGCCTAATGCTAAATTTACAAAATGTTGGCCTTTAAAACTTATTGGTGAACCAGACATATTGCCATTAAGTTTTAAGAAAGCGATGACTGATCCGGTAAATGTAATGGCACCAATTGCAGCGCCTAAAGAAAGTTCTAATAAGCTATAGCCTTTTATGCTGCCAATTGCTCCAATGCCAAAAGCTTCTGGGGAGAAAAATGCCGCACAGGCTACCAGTACAGCTGCCAATCCAACTAAGCTATGAAAAAACGCTATGAGTTGAGGCATGGATGTCATAGCAATACGTTTTGCAATCACCGCGCCAAAACTGCCTCCGATTACTAAGCCTGAAATCACTAAGACTAAACCTTGGCCTCTTACAATATTGAAATAAAGTAGTGAAGTGACAATGGAAATCGCGATACCGAGCATCCCATAGACATTGCCGCGACGTGAACTTTCGGGAGATGAAAGGCCGCGTAAGGCCATGATGAAAAGTACGCCTGCAAAGATGTAAGCAGTAGCTGCTGTATTAGCAGAAATCACGCCTTGTTGGATCTGTTGTTGAGCAAGGCCCGAAGCAAATAATAAATTGATACTTAACATGTTGTTCTCGCTTATTTATTTTTTTTCTTATACATGGCGAGCATGCGTTGAGTAACTAAAAAGCCACCAAAAATATTAACGGCACATAAGACTGTAGCCACAAAACCAAAACCATTAGCAATGCCCAAACCACCGTCGATTTTACTCGCACTAATTGCTGCGAGAGCCCCAACGATTATGACTGAAGAAATGGCATTGGTAACCGCCATTAAGGGTGTGTGCAAAGCAGGGGTAACCGACCACACCACGTAGTAACCTACAAAGATGGCCAGTATGAAAATAGCAAATAAGAAAATAATTGGAGAAACCATGTTCTATCCTTTTTATTTATATAGGTGTTTTAAATAATATTAAATTGAATAATCTAAGCTTTTAAACGCGGATGAATAATTGCACCATCTTTAGTTAGTGCACAGCCTTGTATAATTTCATCTTCCCAGTCGGGAGCGTAGCTGCCATCTTCAGCTGTCATTAAAGGCAAAAGGTTTTTTAAATTTTTGGCAAATAAAGAACTACTGTCAGCCGCCATGCGTGAAGGCCAATTTAAATAACCAACAATTTGCACTCCATTATCTGTGGTAACAATTTCGCCAGCCACAGCACCTTCAATATTACCGCCACGTTCTATGGCTAAATCGACTAGGACGCTGCCAGGTTTCATGCTGTTCAACATATCTTTAGTAATTAAACGAGGAGCAGCGCGTCCAGGGATTAGTGCAGTGGTAACTACAATGTCTTGTTTGGCTACATGACTTGCTGTTAGCTCGGCTTGCAGTTGTTGGTATTCAGCTGACATCTGTTTGGCGTAACCACCCGCTGTTTCGGCTTGTTTGAATTCTTCATTTTCTACGGCAATAAATTTAGCACCTAGTGAAGCTACTTGCTCTTTTGCGGCAGGACGTACGTCGGTTGCTGTGGTTACGGCGCCTAAGCGTCTGGCTGTAGCAATAGCTTGTAAGCCAGCAACACCAGCTCCCATAATAAATATTTTTGCAGGTGCTACGGTGCCTGCCGCAGTCATCATCATAGGTAGAGCGCGTCCATAAATGCCCGAGGCTTCAAGTACCGAACGATATCCAGCAAGGTTAGATTGAGAGGAAAGTACATCCATACTTTGAGCTCGTGAAATACGTGGAATGTACTCCAAAGCATAAGCGGTAATACCGGCTTGGGCACAGGCATGTACATAATCAGGATGGTCGGTGGGATTCATTAAGCCCATAAGACCAGCGCCGCGTTTCATTTGTGAAATTAAATGGGTATCGGCACCATTAACGGATAAAACAATATCCGCGTCTTTAACGGCTTCTTGATTATCTTCAATGATATTTGCACCCAAAGCGCTAAATTCTGCATCACTAAAATAGGCTTTTTTTCCAGCGCTTTTAACAATGTTTACGCTATGGCCGGCAGTAATATAGGCTTTTACTGTATCGG
>CAJQOG010000085.1 GCA_905479875.1 uncultured Gammaproteobacteria bacterium | reverse complement strand
TTATTGGTTATTTTTTTCTTTATATGTCTTTTCTTGCCGTTTAGCACTATTCCAAAGATAATCCATTTCGTCTAAAGTTGCTTCAGCAAGTGACTTTGATTTCGTATGAAGGCTTTTCTCTATAAAGTTAAAACGTCGAATGAATTTCTGATTAGCACTACGTAAACAAGCATCAGGATCAATTTTAAGCTTTCTTGCCAAATTAGCCATTACAAACATCAAATCAACAAATTCTTCAGCTATATGTTCTTGGTCGTCTGACTCTATTGCTTCTTTAAGTTCAGATAGCTCTTCATCTACCTTATGCATTACTGAACCGGCATCTGTCCAGTCAAACCCTACGGTAGCTGCTTTTTTAGTGAGTTTTCTGGCTCGTACTAAACTAGGTAGTTTGGCAGTAACGCTAGAGAGGATAGAGTCTTCAGGATGAAACTCATTAGACGTTTTAAGCTGACGTTTTTGTTGACGCTCTTGGGACTTAAGTGCCTCCCAGTTTTTAGTTTGAGCTTCAGCATCGTTGATACTCGCACCGGCAAATACGTGAGGATGGCGTCGTGTCATCTTGTCACATATGGCTTGAACTACATCATCAAAACTAAACTCTTTTGCTTCTGATGCAATCTGACTATGAAAAACTACCTGTAAAAGTAAATCGCCCAACTCATCTTTCAAATCACTTAAATCATTACGCTCTATGGCATCAGCAACCTCATAAGCTTCTTCAATAGTATATGGAGCTATACTTTTGAAATCTTGCTCTACATCCCAAGGGCAACCCGTTTCTGGATCACGCAACTGTTGCATAATATCCAATAATTTATTAATTGAACTCATTTTCTAGAGATACAGTGTTTCGTAAAGGTGCACAATCATGCCTGCCGTTGCACCCCATATTCGATTACCTTCAAAATTAATTTCTGCAACTCGAATTTTTTCATCATTAAATTCTATTGGCACCAATTTATGATTATCCTTATCCATTAAATAGGATAAAGGCACACGAATTAACGAAACCACTTCTTCAGTTTGAAGCTTAGGCGTGAAATCACCAATAACTTCAGCAACGACAATAGTGACCTGAAAAGCACTAATGGTTGGATATCGATGCAAATAACCTAAAGGTCGTACCTGATTTTGAGGTAAACCAATTTCTTCCTCAGCTTCACGTATCGCCGTTTGCAATAAAGTTTCAGTTCCTTCTTGCCCTCCACCAGGAAAGCTAATCTGACCAGGATGATTGGTCATATTCCTTGAACGTTCTGTAAAAATCACATAAGGCTCATCACCAGAGGTTACGATTGGAATCATCACCGATGCTGAACGTAAATTAGGAAGCTCGTCAACAAAATGTTTTAAGCGCTCACCAAAATCTGGCCACTGCTTAAAAGTGACAATTTCAGAGATTGGTTCTGATGAAAGCTTAGTCTCTATCGAATCTATAATTTCTTTATTATTCAATTTCTTATTGTTCTTATTTAAAGTTATTTATAATATTAATTAACGCTTTTGAATACCACCCTTAGTAAGAGCATATGGGTCCATCAACCGCTTAAGCTCCTCTTCAGAGAGATCCGTATTCTCTTTAGCTACATCTAAAACTGGACGCCCTTCCTTATAGGCTTGTTTCGCAATAGCGGCTCCTAAGTCATAACCGATAACTGCATTTAATGCGGTTACTAAAATGGGATTACGTGACAAGGCTTGATCTAATTTCGATTTATTGACTGTAAAAGTGGCAATGGATTTATCAGCCAACAAAATGGCTACGTTAGCAATAATCTCGATGCTCTGTAGTAAATTGTAAGCAATAACAGGTAACATTACATTTAATTGAAAATTACCCGCTTGACCCGCTACGGTGATAGTCGCGTCATTACCAATAACTTGTGCTGACACCATGCAAACAGCCTCAGGAATAACAGGATTCACTTTGCCCGGCATAATTGAACTGCCCGGTTGTAAAGCTTGCAGAGCTATTTCCCCTAAACCAGCTAATGGACCTGAATTCATCCAACGAAGATCATTGGCAATTTTCATTAAACTTACCGCTATCACTTTTAATTGTCCAGATAACTCAACAGCAGCATCCTGTGTACCAATACTTTCAAAATAGTTTTCATTGGCCGTAAATGGAATATCAGTCTCTTTAGCTAAAGCGTCAGCAAAAGCTTTACCAAAGTCCGGATGAGCATTTATACCTGTACCTACCGCTGTACCACCTTGAGCCAATTTATGAATACGAGGCAAACTGGCTTGCAAACGATTAATACTAGAATCAATCTGTGCTGCCCAACCATCAAGCTCCTGACCAATGGTTACAGGCATTGCGTCCATTAAATGAGTACGGCCCGTTTTTGTGACCTGCGACATATCATCCGCTTTTGATTTCATGACTCTATACAAATGACCAAGAGCTGGAATAAGCTTCTCATGTGTTGCTAACGCAGCACTCACATGGATACAGGTTGGAATAACATCATTACTACTTTGACCCATATTCACATGGTCATTGGGATGTACATCAATACCCGCTTGTTCGGTTGCTATATTTGATATAACTTCATTGGTATTCATGTTTGAACTTGTGCCAGAGCCCGTTTGAAAAATATCGATTGGAAAATGAGCGTCGAAATCACCAGTTGATACCTGTTTAGCTACTGTTTTAATTGCTGCGGCACGTTTATCGTCAAGCAATCCTAAATTATTATTAGCCTCTGCTGCTCCCCATTTCACTAAACCTAAAGCACGGATAAAACTACGCGGCACTGTAAGACCACTTATAGGAAAGTTTTCAACTGCACGTTGAGTTTGTGCTCCCCATAAAGCGCTTTCTGGAACCTTAAGTTCGCCCATGCTGTCTTTTTCAATTCTAAATTTACTGCTCATTACTGCTCCGATCTGTTGTTCTAGTTTAAGCGTGAGACTTATCTAAAAAGTATGCGTGAAGATAAGTTAAAATATACGATTATTAATTTTAACATTGTACTTGGACAGCGTATGAAACTCACCTCAAATCTTAGCCCGATTACTGCTATTTCACCTATTGATGGTCGCTATGGCAGCAAAGTGTCGGATTTACGTTCAACTTTTAGTGAATTTGGTCTCATACGTTATCGTGTTCAGGTTGAAGTTCGTTGGTTACAGTATCTATCTAACTTAAATGGCTTAGATGAAGTTAAGAGTTTTGGCGCAGATGCTAATGCTTTGCTAGATAGTTTGGTGGATGATTTCAAACTAGAACAAGCCGAGCGAGTTAAAGAAATTGAAGCAACCACCAATCACGACGTTAAAGCCGTTGAGTACCTAATCAAAGAAACCATCGCAACTAATGACGAACTAAAAGCAGCTGGCGAATTTACTCACTTTGCATGTACTTCAGAAGATATTAATAATCTTTCTTACGCATTGATGTGTAGAGACGCAAGAGATAATCAACTGGTTCCATATATGCAATCAGTAATCAAAAAATTTAGAGAACTCGCTCATGAATTTGCTGAATTACCAATGCTCTCTCGCACGCATGGACAAACAGCTTCACCAACAACTTTGGGTAAAGAGTTTGCCAATATTACGCATCGCTTAGAAAAACAATTAAAACAATTACAGCAAGTAGAAATTCTAGGTAAATTTAATGGCGCTGTTGGTAACTATAATGCACATAAAATAGCTTATCCTGAACTTGACTGGGCAGCTATCTCTCAAGAGTTTGTTACCAGCTTGGGTATTGATTTCAACCCATATACTATTCAGATTGAACCACATGATTGGATTGCTGAATATTGTCACTCTTTAGTTCGCTTTAATGTAATTTTGATTGATGCTTGTAGAGATATTTGGGGCTATATTTCTCAAGGCTATTTCAAACAACGCTTGGTTGCAGGTGAAGTCGGCTCTTCAACTATGCCACATAAAGTGAATCCAATTGATTTTGAGAACTCCGAGGGTAACTTAGGTATTGCCAATGCTTTATTAAATCACTTTGCTGAAAAACTTCCAGTTTCAAGATGGCAGCGTGATCTTACCGATTCTACTGTTTTACGTAACCTAGGAGTGGCTGCTGGACACAGTTTATTAGCCTGGACATCAGCTCTTAAAGGTTTAAATAAATTAGAAGTGAATCCGCAGCGTTTAGCCGCAGACCTTGATGCTAATTGGGAAGTTCTTGGCGAAGCCATTCAAACCGTAATGCGTCGCTATGGTTGCGAAAATCCGTACGAGCAGCTCAAAGCATTAACCCGTGGCCAAGGTATCAGCCAAGCCAGTCTTAAACAATTTATAACTGACTTAGATATTCCTGAGTCCGAAAAATCACGCTTAATGGAATTAACACCTGCATCGTATATTGGAGATGCTATTAAGCTTGCTAAGGAAATTTAAATGCCACTTGTCGTCCGCGAAGCTATTTGGTCTGAAGATAAAGAATTCTTACGAGAAATTCGTAAAGTGGTTTTCATCCAAGAGCAAAATGTGCCTCAAGAACTTGAATGGGATGATAGAGACACAAAATGCTGGCATGCTTTAGTCGAATTAAATGGGAAGGCTGTTGCGACTGGTCGCTTAGATACCGACGGCAAAATTGGTCGCATGGCTGTTCTAAATGAAGTGCGCGGCCAGAATCTAGGTAAAGCCGTACTAAGCCAACTAATTAAAATTGCTCGACGTGAAGGTATTGCAAAAACCTATATGCATGCTCAATGCCATGCTCTACCTTTCTATCTAAAGAATGGCTTCAAAGCAATAGGCGATATTTATGATGAGGCTGGAATCCCACATCAAAACGCTGAAGAAATCCTTGACGTAGAAAGCCTTGCATTTAGCGATGCTGTAAGCATTTTAATAGATTCAGTTAAGAATTCAACAAAACAGGTATTTATTAAATTAAGCGATCTTAACCATCCATTACTTTGTCAAAGTGCTTTCGTAACTACATTAAAAACTAAAGCCTTAGACTCTAGCCGTTTCGAAATTCATATTTTATTAGATAAAACACGCCCGAATAAACGTAGTGACGAATTCGTAAGACTCTATCAGCGCTTAAGTGACAAAATATCAATACGTTCTTACAAAACAACCCAAAGTGAACCAGATAGACGTCAATATATCGTTATTGATAACACTCTAGTCGCTTGGCAAACCAATCCTGATTTTTCTGATTTAAGATTTTTACGTGCCTCTAACAGAATTAGCAGCTTCAAAGAAGGGTTTGAAACAGCTTGGAACAACTCTGAAAGGGACTTGAGTTTATTAAAGCTTTATATTTAAATATTAAAATCAATATCATTTAGAGTTCTTATATATTTAATTTAGTGTGATATTAAATGTCTCAGGAAAATCAGTAGGCAAGCCAACTGATGGATTCGATAATACTTGGATAGTTAGCGTACCACTAACAGCACCAGTGCTACTAAATCTAATTTCATAACTGCCGTCACCTCTATCGATCATTGGAATAAAATCAGTGTTAGCGATATATCCTGCAGTCGTCGTTGGAGCTATTAAAGTTAGTCCAGCGGGTAAATTTGCGGTGTCAACCTTAAAGAAAACTGCATTTGCTTTAGCCATTTCTAGACCATCAGCACGAATGGGTTGAATAATGAATGAAATGTCTTCTCCTGCAGTAATAGCACCAGTTGGAGATATAAGTATGCTTGAAGTCCCGCCACTACGAACATTTTGTCCAAAATCTGTTTGTGGGTTAACTACGGCTCCTGTGGCAGGATCTAAAATTTGTGCATAGTGATAACCTAAATCCACAACTCCTGTATCTTGCAATCCAGTACTTGGGTTTGTAGTTCGTGTATTTAACGCATAATCTACAGAGTTCCCTATACCGTCATCTTCCCCTTGACCAACGATAGTTCTCAGGTAATAGCCCCTGTCGGCTATTGGTGAAGGCAGCACATTGGTTGGAATATTATTCACATTATCACAAGCTGAACTCAGTGGATCATTAGCAAAGCCATTATGAGAACAGTTACCACCTGATGTTACAGTTGAACCAAAGAAATAATCTTCTGTATTTACTACACCTGCCAGAT